>NZ_JBLNHP010000010.1:0-116258 GCF_047780465.1 Aeromonas sp. A04
TTTCGGCGCCGGCTTCACAAGGAAGCTGGCTCATCAGGTTGGCGTGTTCCGCCGTGCTGGTAGGGGCGCATTATAGGGAGCCGCGCCGGGATGACAAGGGCTTTTTGAAGAAATGCGTTCGTTTGCTGAAAAAGCAGGCTATAGCCCCTGAAACCAGGGCTTTAGCCCCCTTTTACGCCGCTTTTTTGCTCAACTCTTCGCTTTGAGCCTGAATATAGTTGACCCAGCTGGTTGCACGCTGTTGCCAGTCATCCTGTTGCTGCAGTTCACGGGCCAGTTCCAGCGCCTGTGCATACTGCTCCTTATTAAGGTGCGCTTGCACCAGCAACGCTTTGGCGCGATTGCCTTGCTCGCCTTTCACCGACTTGATGGCCGCGAGCTGAGTCATGGCGGCATCCGTCTTGCCCTGTTGCAGCAACAGTTCGGCGGCGCGCATGGCGGCTTTGGGTTGACCATGCTGTTTGGCCAGCAGTTGCCAGCTATCGACCGCCTTCGGCCATTCCCGGGCACCTTCCCACAGCTGTGCCAGCAGTTGCTGATTGTCAGCACTTTGCTTCATCTGACCCTTCACCATGGCGGTTTCCAGTAGACGGGCACCGCGATAGGGCAGCCCCTGCCAGGCATAAAGGCGGATCAGCTGGTTGCGAGCGGCGGCATCATCCATTAATTGACGGTCAATGGCGGTTTGCAACAGGGCCAGCGCCTGATCGCCACGCTTGGCGGAAAGATTGAGCGACACCGCCTGTTGCCACCATTTGCTCTCTGTCGGCTCGTGACGGATCAGCTCGGCGGCCTGATCGGCAGCTACACCATAACGTTGCTGGGCGGTGAGGGCGGAGAGACGAATGATGGCGGCCTGCTTCTGCCAGCTCTTCTTGAGCAGTTGTTCGCTCTGGCTGGCGGCCTCGGCATACTGTTTGTTGTGGTAATAGAGACCGGCCAGACGCAGGCGCAAGCCATCGTCGGGTTTGAGTGCCAGTGCCGCCTTGTAGCTGGCGATGGCGCCGGTCCAGTTGGATTGCTGTGCCTGAATATCGCCACGCAGACGCAGCAACTGGAGTTGCTGCTGCTCCGGCCACTCTTTATAGGCCAGCGCCTGTTCGACGTAACGGCTCGCCTGGGCGGTCTGCTGCAGGTTGGCTGCCAAGGACGCCTGCAGCTGGGCCAGCCAGGCGCGCTCGGCATCGGACCCCGGCTTGAGGCCGGACGCCTTGCTCTGGGCCTGTTGCCACTGGCCAGACTGATAGAGCTTCATCACGGGCTCAAGCTGACGAGAGAAATGGGGGCTCACCTCCATTGCCAGACAGGCTTGGCTGACCAGGGCCAGCAGGCAGATCCAGATCCGTAACATAGTTATGACTCCAGTTTGAATTTGAGCGTGATGACTTGCACCAGTTTGTCACTGGCGCCGGGCCTGGGCTGATAGCGCCACTTGTTGATGGCCTGAATGGCCGCCCGCTCGAACTGACGCTTGGGTTTGGCCTCGATCACTTCCACATCCTGTACTCGCCCCTCGGCATCGACGCTGAAGCGCAGGGTCACGGCGCCTTCGATCCCGGCCTGCTGAGCGCGATAGGGGTAAACAGGCTCGATCCGTTGCAGTGGCATCAGCATATCGCCGGCACCGACACCGGCGCCCTGCTGCTGACCATGAAAATTGCCGCTCAGCACGGGGGCCGTGCTGGTCGCCACACCGGGGGCATAGACCTGCACAGCGCTGAGGCTGGAGACCAGATCCAGGCTAGGTTGCACCGAAGGCAGCGGCGCCGCGGCCGGCAAGGGCATGGGGGTCGACGCCAGGGCGGCGGGAGGTTCCGGCAGAGGTTCGGGCTCTTGCGGCACAGGGCGTTCACGCACCTGCACCTCGGTCACTTCGTTCTGCATGTTGATGACGATGGATTTTTGCTCGCTCGCCACCTTCTCGCCCTTGGGGGGCTCCACCAGAGTGGCCATGAACAGCAGGATTGCCAGACTGAGGGCGATCCCCAGCCCCAGGCTCATCAACTTGAACTTCATTTCGGCGCCACCGCCACGGCGATGTTGGCAATGCCCGCCGCCTTGGCTTCATCCATCACCCGTACCACCTTGCCGTGGGGCACCCGCTCGTCGGCCTGGATCACCAGGCTGGCATCGGGCTGCTCCGCCAGCAGGCGGGCGATACTGGCCTGAACCCGCTCCACGTCTATCTGCTTGCGGTCGAGGAAGATCTGACCCTGGGCGCCAATCGCCAGCATGATGCTGGAGGATTTCTGCGCCTTGGCCTGACTGGCCTGGGGTCTGTGCACCTCGAGCCCGGCTTCGCGCACGAAGGAGGTGGTGACAATAAAGAAGATCAGCATGATGAACACGATATCCAGCATGGGGGTCATGTCGATCTGCACTTCGTCACGCTGGCGTTTGGATTGCCGTCTCATTGCATTACCTTCTCTTCTCGCAGGCCGTCCCGTGTCTTGGCCAGCGCACGCCTGGCCTGGCTCTCGAGCCGGCTGAGTAACAAGACGCCGGAGAGGGCCACCACCATGCCTGCCATGGTGGGTATGGTGGCGCGGGAGATACCGCCAGCCATGCTCTCCGGGTTAAAGCGGTTGGCCGCGGCCAACGCATCGAATACGCCTATCATGCCGGTCACTGTGCCCAGCAACCCCAGCATGGGGCAGAGCACCACCAGGGTGCGGATGAAGATCAGATGACGGTTCAGCTCCAGCTCGGCCTGGGCCAGCCAGCGACCGCGAATGGCCCTGGCATGCCAGCTGTGGCGCTCGCTGCGCCCCTGCCAGCGGCTCAGCAGTTGTTGCTGCAAGGGGCCAAAGCCCAGATTGAGGTAGAGCAGCCGCTCGATCATCAAAATCCACATCAGCACCAGCAGGGCCAGAATGACCCAGAGCACGGGGCCGCCACGGCCCATGAAGCTCTGCAACTGTTGCCAGATGTCGAGCATCATGCCGCTCGCTCCATCCCGCCGTTATTGCTCTCGGCGCGCTCGGCCAGGATGCCGGCCACCTGCTGCTCCAGCACATTGGAGAGCTCGGTGAAGCGGGACTGCAGCAGGCTGTGAGCCAGGATCAGCGGAATGGCCGCCACCAGACCCTGTACCGTGGTGATCAGCGCCATCGAGATGCCGCCGGCCATGATCTTGGGATCACCGGTGCCGAATTGGGTGATGGCCTGGAAGGTGCCGATCATGCCGGTGACGGTACCGAGCAGACCCAGCATGGGAGCTATGGCCGCGATCACCTTGACCATGCCGATACCACGCTCCATGCGGGGCGTCTCCTGCAGTATGGCCTCGTCCAGCCTCAGTTCGAGGGTCTCCATGCTCAGCTCGGGATGCTGCTCGGCCACCGTCAGCACCCGACCGAGGGCGTTGTCGGCGTGATATTCGCCGCTCTTGAGCTGGCGACGCACCCGACCCAGTTCACGGGAAAGGCTCCACAGCCGTACTGCAGCGATCCCCAGACCTATGGCGGCCAGCAGCACTATGATGGCGCCAACCTGGCCACCCTGCTGGGCTTGCTGCCAGAAGGTGGGGGCCTGCGCCAGCATCTCCAGCAGGGTGCCATGGGAGGGATCCAGCGGCAGCGCTTCCCCTTCCTGACCCTGATAGGCCGCAACGTCGGAGAGCACGCCACCCGGCAGACCCAGCACAGGGCTCAGACCCTCGGCTGTGGGCTGCAGGAAGCCTTCACCACCCAGCAGGGCAAAGCTGCCGACCCGGGTCAGCGGCTGCTCGCTGGCAGCCCCCTGGGCATCGAGCACCTTGCCGTCGAACCGGGCAACCCGGCCAGACTCGCGGATCTCTTGCAGCAGAGTCGCGGGCAACAGGGCGAGGGCGGCGCGATCCGGCACCTGCTTCTCCTGCGCCATAGCCTTGAGCGGGGCGAGGCGCTCGGGATACTGGCCCTCGACCGCGGACTCGGCCAGCAGCTTGACCGCGTCGCTTGCGCCCTGACGGGTGACCGCGAAGATCTCGTTCATGTCGCCGGAGGCCTGCTCCCACTGGGCGTTGAGCTCCACCAGCTGCTTCTCGTTGCCGGCAAACTCGGCCGCCAGCTGCTTGCTGAGGCTCTGGGCCGCGGCCAGTTTGGCACGAGCACCGTTCAGCTCCTTGGAGACGGAGGCCAGATCCTGCTGCGCCTGCTGTTCACGGGCTTGCTCCTGCTGCTGCCAGGCTTCATCGGCAACGGCAGCTGTGGTGCCCAGAGAGAGGGCAATAGCGAGGGGGAACCACTTCATGGTGACGCTCATGACTGGGCCTCCTGACCACGGCTGACGGAAAGGGGGACATTCAACAACTGGGGGACCTTCTTGTCGGCAGCCATCTCCAGCGCCTCGGCGATGGGAGAGAGCCACTGGCTGTCGAGGGCCTGCCACTGCTTGCTCTGCGCAGACCAACGCCACGCCTGGGAGCGATCGGCGGTCATCGCCAGCAGGGAGACCCGGCCCACTGCCAGCACATCGACCCGGCGCGGTGTGCCGTCCAGCACCAGCTCGGCGGAGTAACTATCCAGCCGGCTGCCATATTCGGCTTCGATTTGATAGGCCTGCAGCAGCTGACGGAATTTCTCCGCCTCGCTCACGTCCGCTCGGGCCAGGGTCGCTTTCAGCTGTTCCACCCGCGCCAAGCGATCTTCCCTGCGCAGCGGGATGTCATTTTGTACCAGTTGCTCCAGATCCGCCTGCATCTGCAGCATCAGCGGGATCAGGCCCTGCCGGGTCTCCTGTACCGCTTCCAGCTGCTGGTTCAGCTTGCCCAGCTCATTTTGCTGATCGGCCACCAGAGACTGCATGTAGCGGTTGTAGGCTTCCAGATCGCGCAGTTGCAGCTGGGCATTTTGCAGCTCCAGCCGGGCGGCAACGGCCGCATCGGCGGCTTTTTCCACCCGCTGCTGGGAGACTTTTCCGGCAGCTATGCTGCTCTTCAGTGCCGGTGCGACCAGCTCGTCGGCGCCGGCAGCGAAGTGGACTGACAATGGCAACAAGGCCAAACCCCAAAACTTATTCATGATATAAATCTTAACAATGATAACTATTCTCATTGTCTCAAAGAGTGGGGTCAGTGGCAATCAGATGATTTTCTTGGCCTTCAGCCGAAAAAACAGGATAATTTTTAAGCAAGCACGGGAGTCACTGGCGTTGGTAGTCACAACACCAAATTAATAAATAAAAAATATCTTTTCGATCAATGCGATAGAGATCGAAAAAGGAGATGTACATGTTTAACGATGCGATCTGGGAACACATCGATCGGTTCACCAAGGCCAAGAAGACCAGCGATATCCAGCAGCAACTGGAGCGCTTCAGTCATCAGATGGGCTTTGATTACTTCCGTCTGCTGATTATTTTCCCCATCAGCATGCAGAAATCCCACGTGGCGTTGTTCAACAACTGCCCCACCAGCTGGTTCGATGCCTACACGGAGCGGCACTACCTGACCCAGGATCCTGTGGTCTTCCTGGGCCTGAAGCAGACCCAGCCCATCTTCTGGAACAAGCTCGACTGCGACTCTCCCTGGCTGCCCAGCGCCAGCCGGGAGGTAATGAATCTGGCCGCCGATTTCGGGGTGAGGAACGGTGTCTCCTTCCCGCTGCACACCCCGCAGGGAGAGCACGGCATCCTCTCCTTCATCAGCAAGGAAAAATCCAACTCCGATCTGATGTTTGAAAACGTTCCCCTGCTGTCGTTCTGCGCCAGCTACATCTTCAACTCGGCGCTGCAGCTGATAAAGAGCAGGCCGGATCTGATGAAGTACCTGACCGAGCTGTCGGACCGGGAGAAGGAGTGCCTGTTCTGGGCCAGCGAGGGCAAGACCTCCTGGGAGATAGCCACCATACTCGGCATCAGCGAGCGGACCGTGAACTTCCACCTCAACCAGGTCACCAACAAGACCGACTCGAAGAACCGCAACCAGGCGATCGCCAAGAGCATCTCCAGCGGCATCATAGTGCCCTCGCTGGACGACGTGACCATCACCAACCTGCGGCTGTCATAGCGCCCCCACCAGACAAACAAAAAGAGCCGCAATGCGGCTCTTTTTTCATTTCTGACAACGGCTTATTCCACAGTCACGGATTTCGCCAGGTTGCGCGGCTGATCCACGTCCGTGCCCTTGATGAGGGCAACGTGGTAGGAGAGCAGCTGCAACGGCACTGTGTAAACGATGGGGGCTATCATCTCTTCCACATGGTTCAGGCTCATCACCCGCATGGTCTCGTCGCTCTTGAAGCCGGCATCGGCATCGGCGAACACGTAGAGGATACCGCCACGGGCACGCACCTCTTCCACATTGGACTTGAGCTTCTCCAGCAGATCGTTGTTCGGCGCCACCACTATGATGGGCATCTCGGCATCGATCAGCGCCAGCGGGCCATGCTTGAGCTCACCGGCGGCATAGGCCTCGGCGTGGATGTAGGAGATCTCTTTGAGCTTGAGCGCCCCCTCCATGGCGATGGGGTACTGGCTGCCACGGCCGAGGAACAGGCTGTGGTGCTTGTCGGCGAACTCTTCGGCCAGGGCTTCGATATCCTTGGCCAGCGCCAGGCTCTCCTTGATGCGCAGCGGCAGGGCTTGCAGCGCCTTGACCAGCTCGGCCTCAGCGGCAGCGCTCAGGTTGCCACGGCAGTGACCGACAGAGGCCACCAGCATCAGCAGGCCGGCCAGCTGGGTGGTGAACGCCTTGGTGGAGGCCACCCCGATTTCTGCCCCCGCGCGGGTCATAAAGGCCAGATCCGATTCACGCACCAGGGAGGAGCCCGGTACGTTGCAGATGGCCAGCGAGCTCATGTAGCCGGACTGCTTGGCCAGCCGCAGGGCGGCCAGGGTATCGGCGGTTTCGCCGCTCTGGGACAGGGTCACCAGCAGGCTGTTGGGGCGCACCACGGACTTGCGATAGCGGAACTCGGAGGCGATCTCCACGTCGCAGGAGACGCCGGCTATCTCTTCAAACCAGTAGCGAGCCACCATGCCCGAGTTGTAGGAGGTGCCGCAGGCGACTATCTGGACGTGCTCGACCTTGTCGAAGATGGCACGGGCGCCGTTGCCGAACGACTCGACCACAACATGATCCGAGCCCAGACGGCCTTCCAGGGTGTTGGTGATGGCCTTGGGCTGCTCGTAGATCTCTTTGAGCATGTAGTGACGGTATTCGCCCTTGTCACCGGCATCGTGGGAGAGCTCGGATTCCAGCTCTTCGCGCACCACGGCGTCACCGTGGGTATCGAAGATGTGCACGTCGCGACGGGTCACCTCGGCCACGTCACCCTCTTCCAGGAAGATGAAGCGACGGGTCACCGGCAGCAGCGCCATCTGGTCGGAAGCAATGAAGTTCTCGCCTATGCCGCGGCCGATCACCAGCGGGGAGCCGGAGCGGGCCACGACTACACGGCTGTCGTCACGGCTGTCCATCACCACGGTACCGTAGGCACCGCGCAGCTGCTTCACAGCCACCTGCATGGCCGCCAGCAGGCTGGGGGCGGATTTCAGCTCGTGATGCACCAGATGAGCGATCACCTCGGTGTCTGTGTCTGAGCTGAACACATAGCCCAGCCCTTGCAGCTCGGCCCGCAGCTCTTCATGGTTCTCTATGATGCCGTTGTGCACTACGACTATATGCTCGGAGACGTGGGGGTGGGCATTGCGCTCGGACGGCTCGCCATGGGTAGCCCAGCGGGTATGGGCGATACCGGTTCCACCGTGGACGGACTGCTCCTCCAGCGCCTTGGCCAGCTCGGCCACCTTGCCCAGACGGCGAACCCGCTGCAGCGGCTGGCTGGCGCTGAACACGGCCACACCGGCCGAGTCATAGCCACGGTATTCCAGACGGCGCAGGCCTTCTACCAGGATTTCAGCCACATCACGTTGGGCGACGGCCCCGACGATGCCACACATACACTTCTCCTCGATTGAATTCAGAAATAGGTTTGGATAACGGGATATTTGATTGGCGATATCAGCCGGCCACGGGGGCGCAGATCAGCGTGATCCCCCGGGCTTGAATCTGTTCTCTGGCCGAGCTGGCCAGCCCTTCGTCGGTCACCAGGGTTTGGATGTTCGCCCAGGGCAGCTCGAGGTTGGGGATCTTGCGGCCAATCTTCTCCGACTCGACCATGACGATGACCTCCCGCGACACCTCGGCCATCACCCGTGACAGGCCCACCAGCTCGTTGAAGGTGGTGGTGCCCCGCTCAGGGTCTATGCCATCGGCGCCGATGAACAGCTGGTCGAAGTCATAGGAGCGCAGCACCTGCTCCGCCACCTGACCCTGGAAGGATTCGGAGTGGGGATCCCAAGTGCCGCCGGTCATCAGCAGGGTGGGTTCGTTCTCCAGCTCGCGCAGGGCGCCGGCCACGTTGAGGGAGTTGGTCATGACGATGAGACCGCGCTTGTTGCCCAGCATGGGGATCATGGCGCTGGTGGTGCTGCCGCTGTCGATGATGACGCGATTGTGATCGCGGATCCGTTCGGCGGCGGCACGGGCTATGGCCAGCTTTCGTTTCGAAACTTGCTCGGGATTGCTGTCCACCACCATCTCGCTGGGCAGGGGCACGGCACCACCGTAACGACGCAACAGCAGGCCACCGGTTTCCAGCACGGCCAGATCTTTGCGGATGGTCACTTCGGAGGTGGAGAAGTGCTTGGCCAGGGTATCGACGCTCACTTCCCCCTGCTCCTGCACCAGGCTCACTATGGTATGGCGGCGCTGCTGGGTATTACGCTTGGTCATCTTTAAGTTTCGATTCGAAAGAATATCGAAATGTTAGCGCCTTTTTTGGAAAAATAAAACAGCAAATAGGATCCGATTTGGTTCGATGCCAGAATGGGACAACGGATTTACGACGAGGACGCCATGCAAAAACGAGTCATCTGGCTGGTGGAAGATGAGGCCAGCATAGCCGACACCCTGATCTATGCGCTGCAAACCGACGGCTTCGAGGTGGAATGGTTTCCCCTCGGCCAGCCGCTGCTGGCACGACTGGAACAGACGCGACCGGATTTTCTGATCCTGGATGTAGGGCTGCCGGACATCAGCGGTTTCGAGCTGTGCAAGCAGGTGCGGGCCTGCTGCGACACTCCGCTGATGTTTCTCACCGCCCGCAGCGAGGAGATAGACAGGCTGATCGGGCTGGAGATAGGGGCCGACGACTATGTGGCCAAGCCCTTCTCGCCGCGGGAGGTGTGCGCCAGGGTGCGGGTCATTCTGCGCCGCAGCCAGCCAACCACGCCCCCACCGAGCCAATTGCTGGCACTGGATGAGGAGCGGGCCCGCATCAGCTTCCACGGTCAGCCATTGGCGCTCACCCGTTACGAATACCTGCTGCTCAAGACCCTGATGCAGGCGCCAGGCCGGGTCTACTCCCGCCAGCAGCTGATGGATCTGGTGTGGAGCGGGGCGGAGGAGAGCCTGGATCGCACCGTCGATACCCACATCAAGACCATCCGCGCCAAGCTGCGGGAGCGCGACCCGGACGCCAACCTGATCCTGACCCATCGCGGGCTGGGGTACAGCCTGGAGCTGGCATGAACATGCTGCTGCCGTGCAGCGGCCGGGAGCCGACATGAGAATTGGACTGCAACTGCTGTGCGGACTGGTGCTGATCTTCGCACTGGCCGCCTGGTTCGTGCTGGAGATCTTCGTCGAGGAGATCAAACCCGGGGTGCGCAGCGCCACCGAAGATACCCTGGTCGACATGGCCCAGATGCTGGCGCCGCTGGCGCTGGACGATCTGCAGGAAGGCAAGATGGCGAATGGCAGGCTGGCCAGCGCCTTCGCCCGCCTCAACCAGAGTCCCATCAACGCCCTGATCGACGGCCACCTCAAGCAGCAGGCGGAGTACCGCATCTATGTGGTCGACCGTTGGGGCAAGGTGGTCTACGACTCGGACGGGGTGGATCTGGGCAAGGACTACTCGCGCTGGAACGACGTCTATCGCACCCTGCGCGGCGAATACGGGGCCCGCAGCACCCGCAGCGACCCCGACGATCCCGCCAGTTCCGTGATGCACGTGGCCGCGCCGTTGCGGGAGGGGGACGACATCCTGGGATCCCTCACGGTCGCCAAGCCCAACCGCACTTTGCTGCCCATGATAGAGCGCAGCGAACACCAGCTGTTGCAGGGGGCGGCCCTGCTGCTGTTCATCTCGCTGCTGATCGGCGCCCTGCTGGTGTGGTGGCTCAACCGCGCCATCGGCAAGCTGGTGCACTACGCCGATGCGGTCAGCCACAACCAGCCGGCCAGCCTGCCGCGCCTCTACAGCCCCGAGCTGGATCGGCTCGGCCGATCTCTGGAGACCATGCGTCGCCAGCTGGACGGCAAGGCCTATATCGAAGCCTATGTACACAGCCTGACCCACGAGCTGAAGAGCCCGCTGGCCGCCATTCGCGGGGCAGGGGAGCTGCTGGCGGAAGCGCCGCCACCCGAGGTGGCGCGGCGCTTCATCGGCAACATCAATCTGGAGACGGCCCGCATGCAGCAGCTGATAGAACGCATGCTGCAACTGGCCAAACTGGAGTCGGGGCAGGGGCTGGACAGACAGTCCATAGCCCCCGCCACACTGGGCAGGCGGACCCTCGACGCCCGCCAGATCCTGGCCCAGCGCCGCCAGGTGACGCTGGTGGCCGAACTCGGCGAGGCCCAGAAACAGAAGTGGGACTCGCTGCTGGTGGAGCAGGCCCTCGGCAACCTGCTGGACAACGCCCTCGACTTCTCGCCCGCCGGCAGCACGGTCAGATTGACCGGCGAGATGAGTGCCGACGGCTACTGTTTCCGGGTGCGGGATCAGGGGCCCGGCATTCCGGACTATGCCCTGCCACGCATCTTCGAGCGTTTCTACTCCCTGCCCAGGCCCGACAAGGGCAAGAGCAGCGGCCTGGGGCTCAGCTTTGCCACCGAGGTGGCCCGCCAGCACGGCGGCCACCTGAGCCTCGGCAATCAGCCCGATGGCGGTGTGCTGGCCGAGCTCTGGCTGCCCACCGGCTGACACTTCACACTGGCCACATAAAGCGGCGTTATGCTGCCGCCTCCCGGCCCTCAGCCCCATTTGTCCAAGGAGACCCCATGTCCCGCATTCTGTTACCCGGCCTGCTCGCCGCAGGCCTGCTATTCTCGCTGCCGGCCAGCGCCGCCTCCGGCTGCATGCTGTTTGCCGATGGCAGCGGCAAGCCCATCAGCAGCCAGGGGGATTGCTCAAGCCAGCTGCCGCCCGCCTCCACCTTCAAGATCCCGCTGGCACTGATGGGGTATGACAGCGGCTTCCTGGTGGATGAAAAGCTGCCGGCCCTGCCATTCAAACCCGGCGACGATGACTGGCTGCCCGCCTGGCGCGAGACCACAACCCCGAGCCGCTGGTTCACCTACTCTGTGGTCTGGTACTCCCAGCGCCTCACCGAGTGGCTGGGGATGGAGCGCTTCCAGCAGTACGTCGATCGCTTCGACTACGGCAACCGGGATCTCTCTGGCAACCCCGGCAAGCACGACGGTCTGACCCAGGCCTGGCTCAGCTCCAGCCTCGCCATCAGCCCGCAGGAGCAGGCCCGCTTCCTCGGCAAACTGGTGAGCGGCAAGCTGCCTGTCTCCGCCCAGACCCTGCAGCACACGGCCAATATCCTGCGTCAGCCCGACATCGACGGCTGGCAGATCCACGGCAAGACCGGCATGGGCTACCCCAAGCTGCTGGATGGCAGCCTCAACCGGGATCAGCAGATCGGCTGGTTCGTCGGCTGGGCCAGCAAGCCGGGCAAGCAGCTCATCTTCGTCCACACAGTCGTGCAAAAGCCCGGCAAGCAATTCGCCTCGATCAAGGCGAAGGAAGAGGTGTTTGCCGCCCTGCCCGAACAGCTGAAGAAGCTGTGATGCCAAGACCGGCGCAAGGCGCCGGTTTTTTTATCGCCCTTCACCCCAACTTCACACGGCCCCATCGCCTCTTCACCCGAGCCAGACACACTTGTTCCCGTCAACAAGGAGACGTGTCATGGTCAAACAGATATTCAGCCACAAAATCTTTCTGCTGCTGTTGCTCAGCCTGCTGCTGATGGTGCCGGTGCAATCCATCATGGAGCTGAACCGGGAGCGTCAGGCCTATCGCAGTCAGGCCATCCACAGCATCATGGCCAGCAGCAGCGGTCCGCAGCGGCTGCTGGGGCCTGTCGTGGTGCAGCCTTACACCCGCACAGTCACCGTGGAGCAGGATGGCAAGCGTTTCGAGCGCAAGCTGCAGCTCTACCGCTACCTGCTGCCGGAGCAGCTGGATGTGCGGGCCAGCATGGAGGTCACCCCCCGCAAGCTCGGCATCTATCAGGCTCAGGTCTATCACACCCGGCTCTCCCTCTCGGGGCGCCTGCCCACCGGGCTGAACGGCAAGGCCCTGATAAGCGGCGAACCAGACCTGACCGTCGATGGCGCCGATCCGGCGCTGGTGGCGGGTACCCCCTATCTGAGCCTGGTGCTGTCCGATGCCCGCGGCATCAACAGCGTGCCGGAACTGCAGCTGGGTGAGCAGCGCATCGCCTTCAGCCCCGGCGCCCTGCTGGGTGACGGTCTGGCCGGTATCCATGCGCCGCTCAATGCCCTACCGGGTGAGGGGGACGCCTTTCATATCGAGCTGGATCTGCAGGGAATGAATGAGCTGGAAGTGGTGCCCCTCGGCCAGGACAGCAAGCTGCAGCTGAGCGGCAACTGGCCTCATCCCAACTTCATCGGTGACTTTCTGCCGGGCAGCCGCACCCTCACAGCCCGGGGGTTCGACGCCAGCTGGCAGAGCAGCTGGTTCGCCACCGACATGGAGACCCGTTTCAACCGCATGATGAAGGGCGCCGGCGGCGATCTGCCCGCCTTCAGCGTCAGCCTGGTACAACCGGTGGATCACTATCAGCTGAACGAGCGGGCGGCCAAGTATGCCCTGCTGTTCATCGGCCTAACCTTCCTCAGCTTCTTCATGTTCGAGCTGCTCAGGGGATTGCGGGTACACCCGATCCAGTACGCCCTGGTGGGCATGGGGCTGGCCATCTTCTATCTGGTGCTGCTGGCGCTGACCGAGCACCTCGGCTTTGGCTGGGCCTACCTGATTGCCAGCGTTGCCAGCGTTGCCCTCAACGGTTTCTATCTCAGCCATGTGCTGGGCGGCCCCAAACAGGGGCTCGGCTTCGCGGCCCTGCTCGGGCTGGTCTACGCCATCCTGTTCGGCCTGCTGCAAGCACAGGAGACAGCCCTGCTGCTCGGCGCCCTGCTGCTGTTCGCCATACTGACGCTTGTCATGGTGCTGACCCGCAAGCTGGACTGGTATCGGGTGATGGGAAGTGTCCCGACGCTCCCCGCCACCAAGCAGGAGAGCTAAAAACAAAACCGGCGCCATCAGGCGCCGGTTTGCATTTCATTGATCGGGCATCACTTCTTCTTGACCGGACGAGCCCAATTGCGGATGTGGCGTTGGGGTACCCGGGTAATCACGAGTTCATGCTCACCCACATCCTTGGTAATAGTAGAGCCCGCACCCAGGGTTGCTCCCTTGCCGATGCGAACTGGTGCTACTAATTGAGTATCGGAACCGACGAACACATCGTCCTCGATGATGGTCTGGAACTTGTTGACCCCGTCGTAGTTGCAAGTGATGGTACCGGCCCCGATGTTCACCTTGGCGCCGATCTCTGCATCCCCCAGATAGGTGAGATGACCACACTTGGAACCAACCCCGAGACGGGATTTTTTCATCTCGACGAAGTTGCCAACGTGCGCATCCTGCTCCAGAACGGAGCCGGGACGCAAGCGGGCAAATGGACCGACCGAACACTGATCCGCGACCTGGGCGCCCTCAATGACGGAGTAGGGCTTCACTTCGGTGTGGTCGCCGATCACGCAATCCTTCAGTACGCAGCCGGCCCCGATGCGCACATGGTTGCCGAGCGTTACCTTGCCCTCAATGATGACATTTACATCAATAACCACTTCCTCGCCAATTTCCAAAACTCCCCGTAAATCAAAGCGTGCGGGGTCGATCATGGTGACGCCGGCGATCATCAGCTGCTCGGCCTGCATTTGCTGATAACTGCGCTCCAACTGAGCCAGTTGAACTCGATTATTGGCCCCTTCCACTTCCATGGCATGGTCCGGATGCACGGCGGCGATGGGGCAATTATCCCCGTGCGCCATGGCGATCACATCCGTCAGATAGAACTCGCCCTGGGCATTCTTGTTGTCCAGACGTGACAGCCATTGACGCAACTGGCCGCCGTTGGCCACCAGCACGCCTGTGTTGACCTCGCGAATGGCGAGCTGCTCGGCGTTGGCATCCTTCTGCTCGACAATGCCGACCACCTGGCCGTTGGCGCGCACTATGCGGCCATAACCGGTCGGGTTGTCCAGCACCACTGTCAGCAGCGCCATGCCGTCATCGGCCTTGGCGGCCAGCAGCCGTTGCAGGGTTTCCGGCTGGATCAGCGGGGTGTCGCCGTACAGCACCAGCACGTCATCCTCATCTTTCCAGAACGGGATGGCCTGGGCGACGGCATGACCGGTACCCAGTTGCTGGGCCTGCAGTACCCAGTTCAGATCGGCGGCCTGGATCCGCTCCTTCAGCAGCTCGGCACCGTGGCCATAGACCAGATGCAGTTGCTCGGCACCGACCTTGCGGGCGGTGTCGATCACATGGGAAACCATGGGTTTATTGGCTACCGGGTGCAGCACTTTGGGCAGGGCTGAGCGCATGCGGGTGCCTTTACCCGCCGCCAGGATCACGACATTGAGGGACATAACTCGACCTTTGGAACATGAATAAATACTCGGCGGAGTCTATCCAACGAGTAAAAAAAAAGCGACCCGAAGGTCGCTTTTTGCATCACCGAACTTAACGGTAATTCTTTTTGACGATATCGATAACCCGCAGTTGGGCCATCGCCTTGGCCAGCTCGGTAGCGGCCTGGGCATAGTCGATATCACCATGGGAGCTGTGGATCCGCTCTTCGGCCGCACGTTTGGCTTCCTGGGCTTTCGCCTCATCCAAATCGTTGGCACGAATCGCAGTATCCGCCAGCACGGTCACGGCTTCGGGTTGCACTTCCAGCATGCCGCCGGAAATATACAGCACCTCTTCGCTACCATTTTGCTTGATCAAGCGGACCAGGCCCGGCTTGATGGCAGTCAGCAACGGAGCATGACCGTGACGGAGACCCAGCTCACCTTCGGAGCCTGATACCTGAGCAGATTGCACCCGACCGGAAAAAAGTTTCCCTTCGGCGCTCACCACATCCAGGTGAAAGGAGATCATCTCAGCCATGGGCCCTCCTATCGAGGCTTACAGTTTCTTGGATTTCTCGACGACTTCGTCGATGCTGCCAACCATGTAAAACGCCTGCTCAGGCAGATCGTCGTACTCGCCTTTCAGGATGCCCTGGAAACCACGGATGGTCTCTTTCAGCGGCACGTATTTGCCCGGAGAACCGGTAAACACTTCTGCCACGAAGAACGGCTGGGACAGGAAACGCTCGATCTTACGGGCACGGGCTACGGTCAGTTTGTCTTCTTCTGACAGTTCATCCATACCCAGGATGGCGATGATGTCCTTCAGCTCTTTGTAGCGCTGCAGTACTGTCTGTACACCACGAGCGGTCTCGTAGTGCTCCTTGCCTACCACCAGCGGATCCAGCTGACGGGAGGTGGAGTCCAGCGGGTCAACGGCCGGGTAGATACCCAGAGCCGCGATCTGACGGGACAGAACGACGGTGGCGTCCAAGTGGGCGAAGGTGGTCGCCGGAGACGGGTCGGTCAAGTCATCCGCAGGCACGTAAACGGCCTGGACTGAAGTGATGGAACCGGTCCGGGTGGAGGTGATGCGCTCTTGCAGAACACCCATCTCCTCGGCCAGGGTCGGCTGGTAACCTACTGCGGACGGCATACGGCCCAGCAGTGCGGATACTTCAGTACCGGCCAGGGTGTAACGGTAGATGTTGTCCACGAAGAACAGCACGTCACGACCTTCGTCACGGAACTTCTCGGCCATGGTCAGGCCGGTCAGCGCCACGCGCAGACGGTTTCCGGGCGGCTCGTTCATCTGACCGTAAACCAGAGATACTTTGTCCAGTACGTTGGACTCCATCATCTCGTGGTAGAAGTCGTTACCCTCACGGGTACGCTCACCAACACCGGCGAACACGGAATAACCGCTGTGCTCGATGGCGATGTTACGGATCAGCTCCATCATGTTGACGGTCTTGCCGACACCGGCACCACCGAACAGACCGACCTTACCACCCTTGGCGAACGGGCATACCAGGTCGATAACCTTGATGCCGGTCTCCAGCAGATCGTTGCTGTTGGACTGATCTTCGTAGCTGGGGGCCGCGCGGTGGATGGACCAACGCTCTTCTTCACCGATCGGACCTTTTTCGTCGATCGGATCGCCCAGTACGTTCATGATCCGACCCAGAGTCGATACGCCGACCGGCACCTGGATGGATTTACCGCTATTCATTACTTCCAACCCACGACGCAGACCGTCGGAGGAGCCCATGGTGATGCAACGAACGACGCCGCCGCCGATCTGTTGCTGCACTTCCAGCACCAGACCCAGGCCTTGACCTTCGCTGACGACCTTCAGTGCATCGTACACCTGGGGCACGGCATTCTGCGGGAACTCGATGTCCACCACAGCGCCGATGATTTGGACGATGAAACCGTTACTCATGTCAAATCCTCTAAACCTTTGATAACCCTTGCCTTACACCGCAGCAGCACCGGATACGATCTCTGTCAGCTCCTGGGTAATACTGGCCTGACGGGCCTTGTTGTATACCAGTTGCAGATCGTTAATCAGGTTACCGGCGTTGTCAGTCGCGGCTTGCATGGCAACCATTCGGGCTGCCTGTTCACTTGCCAAGTTTTCTACCACCCCCTGGTACACCTGGGATTCGACATAGCGAATCAACAGGGTATCCAGCAGCTGCTTGGGATCCGGCTCATAGAGGTAATCCCAGTGTTGCTTCTTGGCGAGCTTGCTGTCTTCAGTTACGGGCAAAGGCAGCAGTTGATCGACTCGTGGTTGCTGCACCATGGTGTTGACGAACTTGTTGTACACCAGGTACAGCTTGTCAATCTCACCGTTGTCGTAAGCCTTCAGCATGACCTTGACTGAACCAATCAGGTCATTGACGCTCGGGTTGTCACCCAGTCCTGCGACATGAGCTTTCACCTTGGCGCCGTGCCGTTCAAAGAAGTTGGAGGCCTTGTTGCCGATCAGAGCCAGGTCAACCTTGGCACCTTTCGCGCTCCATTGCTTCATATCATTGAGGGCAGCCTTGAACAGGTTGATGTTCAAACCGCCACACAGGCCACGGTCGGTGGAGACGACTATGTAACCCACTCGCTTGACCTCACGTTCCATGAGGTAGGGGTGCTTGTATTCCAAGTTCCCCTGGGCGATATGGCCGATCACCTTGCGCATGGTTTCAGCGTACGGACGGCTGGCAGACATGCGTTCCTGCGCACGGCGCATCTTGCTTGCTGCCACCATTTCCATAGCGCCGGTGATCTTCTGAGTGTTTTTCACACTCCCGATCTTGTTACGTATCTCTTTTGCGCCGGCCATCTCTTACTCTCCATCAGGTGGCAGCTCGCGCTGCCACACACGCTTACCAGGTCTGGGTTGCCTTGAAGTCATCCAGCAACGCAGTCAGCTTGCCAACGATCGCGTCGTTGTAGTCTGCTTTGGCATTGATTTCAGCCATCAGCTCAGCATGCTGGGTATTGGCGTAAGAGAGCAGAGCGGCTTCGAAGTCGACGATCTTGTTCAGCTCGACATCGGAGAGATAGCCTTTCTCGGCGGCGAACAGCACCAGCGACTGCTGGGCCACGCTCATCGGAGAGTACTGTTTCTGCTTCATCAGCTCGGTCACTTTCTGACCATGGTCCAGCTGCTTGCGAGTCGCATCGTCCAGATCGGAAGAGAACTGGGCGAATGCCGCCAGTTCGCGATACTGGGCCAGTGCGGTACGGATACCACCGGACAGCTTCTTGACGATCTTGGTCTGAGCGGCACCGCCCACACGGGATACGGAGATACCCGGGTCAACCGCCGGACGAATACCGGAGTTGAACAGCTGTGACGTCAGGAAGATCTGACCATCTGTGATGGAGATCACGTTGGTCGGTACGAATGCAGATACGTCACCGGCCTGGGTTTCGATGATCGGCAGCGCGGTCAGAGAACCGGTCTGGCCTTTCACGGCACCATTGGTGAACTTCTCTACGTACTCGGCGTTGACGCGAGCAGCACGCTCAAGCAGACGGGAGTGCAGATAGAAAACGTCACCCGGATAGGCTTCACGTCCTGGCGGACGGCGCAGCAGCAGGGAGATTTGGCGATAAGCTACGGCCTGCTTGGACAGGTCATCATAGATGATCAGCGCGTCTTCACCGCGGTCACGGAAGTACTCACCCATGGAGCAACCGGCATAGGGTGCCAGGTACTGCAGGGCAGCGGCTTCGGAGGCAGAAGCAACAACGACGATGGTGTTGGCCAGCGCGCCGTGCTCTTCCAGCTTGCGCACCACGTTGGCGATGGTGGAGGCCTTCTGGCCAATCGCAACGTAGACACACTTAATGCCGGAGTCTTTCTGGTTGATGATGGTGTCGATCGCGATGGCGGTCTTGCCCACCTGACGGTCACCGATGATCAGCTCACGCTGGCCACGACCGATTGGGATCATGGCATCGATGGCTTTCAGACCGGTCTGAACCGGCTGGTCAACGGATTTGCGCTCGATAACGCCCGGGGCGATCACTTCGATCGGCGAGAAGCCGTCGTTGTCGACCGGACCTTTGCCGTCGATCGGCTGACCCAGGGTGTTCAGCACCCGGCCCAACAGACCACGACCGACCGGCACTTCCAGAATACGGCCAGTGCCTTTTACTTTCATTCCTTCTGACAGACCGTCATAGGAACCCATGATCACAGCACCGACGGAGTCACGCTCCAGGTTCAATGCCAGAGCGAAGCGGTTGCCCGGCAGCTCGATCATCTCACCTTGCATGGCATCGGCCAGGCCGTGAATACGAATGATACCGTCGCTCACAGAGACGATGGTACCTTCGTTACGCGCTTCGCTTTTGACATCAAACTGCGCGATGCGCTGCTTGATAAGCTCGGCGATTTCAGTGGAATTCAGTTGCATGCTCTAATACCCCAATCAAGATTGCAGCGCGTCAGCCATGCGACCCAGCTTACCGCGGACAGAGCCGTCGATTACCAGATCACCGGCCTTGATGAGCACCCCGGCCATCAAGGACGCATCCATGCTGCAATTCAGCTTCACTTTGCGCGCGAGACGTTGTTCCAGAGAAGCCTGAATAGCGGCTTTCTGCTGGTCGGTCAGTTCGGTCGCCGAAATCACGTCAGCCTGAACTTCTTTATCCAGTTCAGCCTTGAACGCTACAAATTCAGCAACGACCGCCGGCAGCACACCCAAGCGACCATTCTCAGCCATTACCCGGATCAGGTTCTGGCCATGCTCGTCGAGTTGCTCACCACAGATACCGACAAAGAGATTTGCCAGTTCTTCGGCAGCGACAGAGCCGTTCACCAGGTTGTGAATGGTCTCGTTCTCCGCTACTTGTGCAGCGAAGCCGAGCATCCCCAGCCACTGGTCAACCGCCTTGTGCTCAACGGCAAACTCGAAAGCAGCCTTGGCGTAGGGGCGAGCGATTGTAGTCAGTTCAGACATAGCCCCGTTCCCGTTACAGTTCTGCTACCAGTTTGTCGACGATGTCGCTGTTGGCAGCCTGGTCGATGTGACGCGCCAGGATCTTCTCTGCACCAGCAATGGCAAGAGCAGCAACCTGCTTACGCAGTTCTTCTTTGGCACGATGACGTTCAGCTTCGAGCTCGGCGCGGCCCTGAGCCAGGATTTTTTCCCGCTCAGTCTGGGCTCCGACAGCAGCCTCATCAATGATCTGGGCTTTACGTTTGTTAGCCTGTTCAATGATTTCTGCAGCCTGGAGCTTGGCTTCTTTCAGCTGATCGGTGGCGTTGGCCTTGGCCAAATCCAGATCTTTCTTGGCACGCTCTGCGGAAGAGAGACCATCAGCAATTTCTTTCTGACGGGCTTCGATGGCTGCCATCAGCGGCGGCCACACGTACTTCATGCAAAACACTACGAAGAAGAAAAAAGCAATTGCTTGGCCGAGGAGGGTGGCGTTGATATTCACAGCCTATGTCCTCTTAGTTAGTTAATGGGTTATGCCTGGGAGTCGTTGAGACTTAGCCAGCAACCGCAAACATCACGTACAGACCCAGACCAACGGCGATCATCGGGATCGCATCCACCAGACCCATCACGATGAAGAACTGGGTACGCAGAACAGGGATCAGGTCAGGCTGACGAGCTGCACCTTCCAGGAACTTGCCACCCAGGATACCGATACCGATGGACGCGCCGATAGCCGCCAGACCCATCATCATTGCAGCAGCGATGTACAGCAGGTCCATGTTCAAGTTTTCCATGAGGATCTCCATTTATTTAGATGTAATTGATTGTATAAAAAGGATTATTTGAGTTGCATCAACCATGGTCTTCTTGTGCCATCGACAGATATACGATGGTCAGAACCATGAAGATAAACGCCTGCAAAGTGATGATCAGGATGTGGAAAATTGCCCAAGGCACGGACAGGATCCACTGTGACCACCAGGGTAACAAACCCGCAATCAGGATAAAGATCAGTTCGCCAGCATACATGTTGCCGAACAGTCGTAGACCCAGAGAAACAGGTTTGGAAATCAACGTGACGGTTTCAAGGATGAAGTTAACCGGGATGGCAGCCGGGTGGTTGAAAGGCTGAAGCGTCAGCTCCTTCACAAACCCGCTGATACCCTTGACCTTGATGCTGTAGTACAGGATCAAGAAGAACACGCCCAAAGCCATGGACATGGTGATGTTAACGTCAGCAGAGGGAACCACACGCAGATAGGGAACACCCATCAACTGTGCAGCGTGGGGGATAAAGTCAACTGGGATCAGATCCATGAGGTTCATCAGGAAGATCCACACAAACACCGTCAGGCCCAAAGGTGCAATGACCTTGTTACGACCATGGAAGATGTCCTTGACGTTACCACTCACAAACTCGACCAGCATCTCCACAAAGCACTGCAGCTTACCGGGCACACCACTGGTAGCGTTGACGGCTACACGGCGGAAAGACCAGATAAACAGAGTGCCCAACAGAACAGAAAATATCATTGAGTCGACATTGACTGTCCAGAACCCAGACCCGACTTGCAGATGGGTCAGATGGTGGGAGATATATCCCTGAGGAGTCAGGACTTCTCCGGTTGCAGACATGAGTTTTCCTAATAGTGGTTGTTAAGCGTGAATGAGACTATCCACTGTACAACGAGGGCGAGGATATAAGTGGCAAAGAACGAGACGGTATCGACCTCGATCCCGGCGCCAAACATCAGGGCGAAAAGTCCTGTTGTAGTAATGAGCTTAATCCCTGCCCCACCATAAAAGTCCCGCAGAACCAGGCCCACACTCTCCTTCGTCACCTTGCGGCGCAGAACCCAGAGCGTGAACAGGGCTTGAGGAACCCAGTACATGCTCCCCCCATAGAGGGAGGAACGTCCGGCAAACGCACCGGCCTGGTAAAACCAGACGGTACTGATCGCCAGGATCAGGACGAGCTGACAAACGAGCATAGCCAAGGCCAGCGTCAAACCTTCCAAGGCTATTTTCTGCTTCACCAACCTACCCCTGAACATTACAGAACTGTAAAAAATCGGGATCCGAAGACCCCGTGTTTACAGCCCTAAAAGCCGGTCAAATTATACCCTTGAAGACAGCTATTGCAACATGGCAAAAATCCTTAATTTTTGCGGCTTTCCGCACAGAATCAAGGTTATGTCCATATCAAAAGGAATGGATGTTTTATTACTACAAAAAGCGTAAAAATCACGTTTCTGACAGGCCAAAATAGCCCAATACCCGGTCCAAATCCGCCAAGTTCTCGTAACTTATTACTAACTTGCCGCTATCCTGTTTTCCCGGCTGAAGTTGTACCTGATTGCCAATTTTTTCTGAAATCTGGCGCTCCAGGTAACCAAACTGGGGATCACGGACGGGTTCAACCCTGGCTTTTGCCGGTTCCAGCGCTTTTTGAACCAGCTTCTCGGTATCTCGCACTGTCAGCCCTTTCTGGGCGACCAGCTTGGCCAGTTCGGACTGGGCCTGGCCGCTCAACGCCAGCAAGGCGCGGGCGTGACCCATGTCGAGATCGCCGTGTTCGACGAAACGCTTGACGTCGTCGTTGAGCTGGTTGAGGCGCAACAGGTTGGTCACAGTAGTGCGGGACTTGCCGACCGCCTCGGCCACCTGCTGGTGGGTCAGCTCGAATTCGGTCAGCAGCCGCTGCAGGGCGACCGCCTCTTCGATGGCATTGAGATCTTCACGCTGGATGTTCTCAATCAGCGCGATGGCGACGGCCGCCTCGTCGGGCACATCCTTGACAATGCAGGGCACCACATCGAGCCGGGCCAGCTGGGAGGCACGCCAGCGTCGCTCGCCGGCGATGATTTCGAAGGATTGCTCGCCGAGAGGGCGTACCACGATCGGCTGGATCACGCCCTGGGCGCGGATGGAATTGGCCAGATCTTCCAGTGCATCCTGCGACATGTCCTTGCGTGGCTGGTACTTGCCGGACTGCAACCACTCCACCGGCAGCCTGCGCAGCTCACCCTGATTGGTGGGGGCCATGGCCTGCTCGGTACGCTGGTCGCTCATCACCTGTTTCTGGCGTGCGGCCGTGCTGGTGCTGAGCAGGGCGTCCAGCCCCTTACCCAGTCCACGTTTTTTCGGCGTCATATGCTCTCTCGGTCTGCGATGGTCACCTGACGCTCCTGCTCCTGGCGGCGCAGCATCTCGCCCGCCAGCGCCAGATAGGCCTTGGCGCCCACCGATGATTTGTCATAGTGCATGGCCGGGGCACCGAAGCTCGGCGCCTCCGCCAGTCTTACGTTGCGGGGGATTATGGTGCGATAGACCTTGTCCCCGAAATGCTGTTTCAGCTGATCGGACACATCATTGGCCAGCCGGTTGCGGTGATCGAACATGGTGCGCAGCACCCCTTCGATCTTCAGCTCCGGATTGACCACGGCTGCCAGCTTGCTGATGGTGTCGACCAGGGCGGTAAGCCCTTCCAGCGCATAGTATTCGCACTGCATGGGCACCAGCACGGAATCGGCGGCGGCCATGGCGTTCACGGTCAGCATGTTGAGAGAAGGCGGGCAGTCGATGAAGATGTAATCGTATTTGTCCCGTACCGAGGCCAGCGCATTGCGCAGGCGGATCTCGCGGGCAAAGAATTCCATCAGGCGAATTTCGGCCGCGGTCACGTCGGCGTTGGCGGCGACGAGGTGATAGCCCCCCGAGGTTTCGGGGATGATCACCTCGCCAATGGGGGCGTCTTCGATCAGCAGCTCATAGGCGGTGCGCTCGACTTCGTACTTGTCGACGCCACTGCCCATGGTGGCATTGCCCTGCGGATCCAGATCGATCACCAGCACCTTGCGCCGGGTGGCGGCCAGGGAGGCGGCCAGATTCACACAGGTGGTGGTTTTACCCACTCCACCCTTCTGGTTGGCTATGGCGATGACTTTTCCCACACTATCCCCTAAATGAAACTGCGACCCTATTCGGGCTGGACATGTTTGAATTCCAGCAGATGACGTTCGCCTTCCAGTTCCGGCACCACCAGTTGATGGGAGGCGACCAGACGTATGTTGGCAGGCAGTTGAGCCAGCTCGGGCCCGGGGTATTGCCCCTTGAGCGCCAAGAAGCTGCCCTGGGCCGACGGCAGATGATGACACCAGGTCAGCATGTCCTCCAGCGAGGCAAAGGCCCGACTGAGTACGCCATCGAAACCCACCTCGGGCCGATACTCTTCAACCCGGGATTTGACGGGCGTCACATTGGTCAAGCCCAGCTCCTGGATCACCTGGCGGATGAAGTTGATCCGCTTGCCCAGACTGTCCAGCAGCACGAACTGCTTGTCCGGATTGATGATGGCCAGCGGCAAGCCAGGCAGCCCAGGGCCTGTGCCCACATCGATGAAACGTTCACCGTGCAGGTGAGGGCTCACCACCAGGCTGTCGAGGATATGCTTGACCAGCATGGCGTCCGGATCACGCACCGAGGTGAGATTGTAAGCCTTGTTCCACTTGTGCAGCAACTCGACAAGCTGAACCAACTGGGTCTTTTGGGTGTCGGTGATAACAATACCGGCCTGCATGAGCAGGCCGTTCAATCTTTCCAGCATGGGGATCCTCAGGCGGTTTTACGCAGCAGGCCGTGTTTCTTCAGGTGAACCAGCAGGATGGAGATGGCTGCCGGGGTGATGCCGGAGATGCGGGAAGCCTGACCTATGGTCTGCGGCCTGGCATCGCTCAGCTTGGCGATCACCTCGTTGGAGAGACCGTTGACGTCGCGGTAGTTCATGTCCAGCGGCAACAGGGTGTTCTCGTTGCGCAGCTGCTTCTCCACCTCGTCGTGCTGACGTTCGATGTAACCGGCGTACTTGATCTGGATCTCCACCTGATCGGCGGCGGCGCGATCGCTCAGCGCCGGGCCCACGCCTTCGATGGCCATCAGCGCATCGTAGGTCACCTCGGGACGACGCAGCAGCTCTTCCAGACTCTGCTCGCGGGTCAGCGGGGCATTGACCAAGGCGTTGACCGCCTCCAGCGACGGATGTTGCGGGTGGATCCAGGTCGAACGCATGCGCTGCTGCTCCAGCTCCACCTGTTCCATCTTGGCGTTGAATTTGCCCCAGCGCTCGTCATCCACCAGACCCAGCTCGCGGCCGATGGCGGTCAGGCGCAGGTCGGCGTTGTCTTCCCGCAGCAGCAGGCGATATTCGGCACGACTGGTGAACATGCGGTAGGGCTCGCGGGTCCCCAAAGTGGAGAGATCGTCCATCATCACGCCCATGTAGGCCTGATCCCGACGCGGATGCCAGGGATCCTTGTCCTGGGCACGCAGACCTGCGTTCAAACCGGCCATCAGGCCCTGGGCCGCGGCCTCTTCGTAACCCGTGGTGCCGTTGATCTGGCCGGCGAAGAACAGGTTGCCGATGCACTTGCTCTCCATGTTGGCCTTGAGATCCCGTGGATCGAAGAAATCATATTCGATGGCGTAGCCGGGGCGGGTGATGTGGGCATTTTCGAAACCACGAATGGAACGCACTATCTGCACCTGCACGTCGAATGGCAGGCTGGTGGAGATCCCGTTCGGATAGAGTTCGTGGGTGGTCAGGCCTTCCGGCTCGACAAAAATCTGGTGTGCCGTCTTGTCCGCGAAGCGGGTGATCTTGTCTTCGATCGACGGGCAGTAGCGCGGGCCTATCCCTTCGATCACCCCGGCGTACATGGGGCTGCGATCCAGATTGTTGCGGATCACGTCGTGGGTACGCTCGTTGGTGTGGGTGACGTAGCAGGGCACCTGACGGGGGTGCTGGCTGGCGTTGCCGATAAACGAGAAGACGGGGCGCGGATCATCGCCGTACTGGGCCTGCATCACGGAGAGATCGACGCTGCGGGCATCGATCCGCGGCGGTGTACCCGTCTTGAGGCGATCGATGCGCAGCGGCATCTCGCGCAGCCGTTGAGCCAGGGCGATCGAGGGAGGATCCCCGGCGCGGCCACCCTTGTAGTTTTCCATCCCTATGTGGATCAAGCCATTCAGGAAGGTGCCTACGGTCAGTACCACAGTCTTGCCGCTGATGCGGATCCCGCTCTGGGTGACCACACCGGCAACACGATCCCCGTCCATGATCAGATCGTCACAGGCCTGCTGGAAGATCTTCAGGTTCGGGTAGTTCTCCAGCATCTGGCGTACGACGGCTTTGTAGAGCAGTCGATCCGCCTGAGCACGGGTGGCTCGTACCGCTGGCCCCTTGGAGGAGTTCAGGGTACGGAACTGGATCCCGCCAAGATCTATGGCTCGCGCCATGATCCCGCCGAGGGCGTCAACTTCCTTGACCAGGTGTCCCTTGCCGATCCCGCCGATCGCCGGATTACAGGACATGTGTCCCAACGTATCGATATTGTGGGTCAACAACAGGGTATTCAGACCCATACGGGCTGCCGCTGTTGCTGCTTCGGTTCCTGCATGACCGCCACCGACGACGATCACATCAAATTGTTCATGGTATTGCATTGGGGATCACCTTGATCTGCACGCCTGAAGATCGTTGTTTGCCTGGGCTGAGGGGCGGAACATTCTATCTGTTTCGCGTCCTGAGGGGAACGTCTACTTAACGGTCAGTATGGAGGGAGGATCCACTTAATAGATCTTAAGGATCTTTAGATCGATCTTTTATTGGATCTTTTATTAGGATCCACCATTTCTGTTGATAAGCGCTTTTTGATCATAAAGATCATCTGGTTAAAGGCGATCTCAGCTTGTGGAAAAGCTTGGATCCTGGCCCCGGGAACAGGGGGATAACCAGTGCTTTTATACACAGGCGGCTGGCGAGCTGGATCTCATACATGGATAACTATAGGTTTTGCAGAGCTTTACACTGTAGTTATGCACATTACCCCCGGTCGTTGTGGGTAACCATGTAGAACAAGTCGTCAGGATCAATCTGTTAATAACCTGGTGGATAGCGATCTGGGGATAAACGGGGAGATCAAGACTTTTCTGCCGGATCTCCCAGGCCCTGATCAGGCGATCAATGGCATCCAGCCCTGGATCCAGGCTTCTGCGGCATCTTCCGGGATCTCGTGCTGGGTGACATCTATGTCGAGACGATCCCCGATCCTGCTGGCGCCGCACTCGGCCAGCAGCCGATCCAGCGTCTTGCCACCCTGGCAAAAGGTGTCATAACTGCTGTCGCCGAGGGCGATCACGCCATATTTCAAGGCATTAAGATCCGGATGCTGCTCGGCAAGATCCTTGGCGAAGGGTTGCAGGTTGTCGGGCACGTCGCCAGCGCCGTGGGTGGAAGTGACCACCAGCAGGATGGCGTCCGGTTCGGCCAGCACCTCGGCCAGCGTGGCCGGATTGTGGATCTCGGCCTGATGGCCTGCCTGTTCCAGCAGGTTGGCGACGTGGTCTGCGACATATTCGGCGGCGCCCAGCATGGAGCCGACGACGAGATTGAGTTTGGCCATGGAATGGATCCTGAAAAATGCGGAACCCGGATTCTACCGTCAAAGGGTGTGGATAAATATGGATAAAGCTTGGGGATAATGGATCCTCTTTTCTTTCCTTATATAAAGCAGGATCCCTCGCTTTCTTCTTTCCTCCGATCTTTTTAGCAGAGATGCCTCCGTCTGCTCCCTTCCTCTTCTGCCCGAAAATCGCCTGCTTGATACGTTAAGTAACAATGCAGATGCAAATGATTAGCAATTATTGAATCGATTCGATCATGGCTCCTG
Organism: Aeromonas sp. A04; assembly: GCF_047780465.1. NCBI lineage: Bacteria > Pseudomonadati > Pseudomonadota > Gammaproteobacteria > Aeromonadales > Aeromonadaceae > Aeromonas > Aeromonas sp. A04. Next base: position 27,417 of record NZ_JBLNHP010000010.1, read on the forward strand.
TAGTAGCATGACGCTGCTTTATTCGCCTGAGGAACCGGGCCGACCGGCATGACCGGGCACCAATAATAAGAAACCAGAAACAACTCATTGATATTTGAGACACTTATATGATTGCGCAAAAAAACACCCCAATCGCAGCGATGCGAAAGAGAGGGGCACAGCATCTGCTGCCGCTCTCCTGCCTGCTGGCAAGCCTGCCAGTGCTGGCTGAACAACCGAAAGAACTGCCCAAGGCCAGCGAGACCATGGTGGTCACCGGCACCGCCATGAAGGTGGAAGTGCCCATGGCCGAGACGCCTCGCGCCGTCTCAGTGGTCAACCGCGAGGATCTGGATCAGCGCGCCGTGCAGCAGCTTGACGAGTCCCTGCGCTACCGCTCCGGCGTGCTGACCGGCCTCTATGGCTCCGACAACAATACCGACTGGTTCAAGGTGCGCGGCTTCGATGCCGCCTCCTATCTGGACGGCAACCGCCTGTTCGGCACAGGTTACTATGTCTGGACACCCGAGCCGTTCGGCCTGGAGAGCGTGGAAGTGCTGAAAGGGCCGGCCTCGATCCTCTACGGCGAGGCGCCTCCCGGTGGCGTGATCAATGCCATCAGCAAGCGGCCGACCGCCACCCCGCAGGGGCTGCTGGATCTACAACTGGGCAGCCGGGATCATCGCCAGATCGGGGTGGATGTCTCCGATGCGCTGACCGACAACAGCCGCTACCGCATGGTTGCCCTCTATAAAGAGCGTGATGGCGTGCTGGATGGTACTTACAACGATCGCGTCTATCTGGCGCCGAGCGTGACCTTTGATCTCTCGGATCGCACCAGCCTGACCCTGCTGGCCAGCTTGCTGCACGACGAAGGGGTACCGACCAACGGCTTCTTCCCCGTCTACGGCACCCTCAATACCAGCGGGGGCCAGATCGATCCCTCCACCAACCTGAGCCAGCCGGATTACGATCGCAACCGCAACACCCAGATCTCCACCGGTTACGAGCTGGCTCACCAGCTCAACCAGACCTGGGAGTTCAAGCAGAACGTCCGCTTCAACTACAACGATCTGCTGCTGCGTCAGACCTATATCTTCCCGACCTATGAAGGCACCACCGCCTTCCGCGGTCTGGTCTACCGGGATGGCAACACCAAGAGTGCCACCATGGACAACCAGATGGTGGGTTACTGGAACACCGACAGCACGGAACAGACCCTGCTGCTGGGGCTGGATCTGCAGCGCCACGTCAATGAAGGCCAGGAAGCCGACAACTACGGCATGGGCTCCATCAACACCATGAACCCGGATTACAGCGGCTTCCCCGGTTTTGACGAATCCACCGCCACCCACCAGAAGAGCACCAAGGGCCAGAGCGGCCTCTACGCCCAGCACCAGGTTCGCTGGGACGATCGCTGGTTGCTGACTGGCGGCGGTCGCTTCGACTACGTGGAGACCCACAACATCAGCGAAGCCAAGGGAAAGAACGAGAAGCAGTATGATCACGAGCTCTCCCTCTCCGGCAGCCTGATGTACCTGGCCGACAACGGTCTCTCTCCTTATATTGCCTACGCCGAGTCGTTCGAGGTGTTGCCCGGGATCGACCCCAACACCAGCGAGTCCTACAAGCCGCTCAAGGGCACCCTGTATGAGACAGGCGTCAAGTACGCGCCCAGCTTCCTCGACGGCTACATCAACCTGGCGCTGTTCGATCTGGAGCAGACCAACTCGCTGGTCTCCACCGGTTCAGGCCAGCAGACCCAGGCCGGCGAAGTGACCTCCCAGGGCGTTGAGCTGGAAGGGAGCGTGCAGGCCACCGAGGCACTGCGTCTCACCGCCGCCTACACCTATACCGATGCCAAGACCAACGACACCGGCAAGGGCGATCGCCGTGCCAGCCTGATCCCGCGCCACCAGGCCTCCTTCTGGGGCAACTACAAGGTGCAGCAGGGTCCGGTTTCCGGTCTGGAACTGGGATCCGGCGTGCGTTATGTCGGCTCCAGTGTCGGCATAGGTGCCGTGAATGCGGACTACACCCCCATCTATGGTTCGGCTCAGGTGCCAGCCCATACCGTGTGGGATGCGATGATCGGGTATGACTTTGCCAAGAACTGGCGAGCCCAGCTCAACGTCAACAACCTGCTGGGTGATACCTATGTGGCGAGCTGTGACTACTACTGCTACTACGGCGAGCCGCGCAGCGTAGTGGGCAGCATCAACTACCGCTGGTAATAGAGGAGGGGTGGGGGCCCAGGCTCCTGCCCTCCTTTTTCCCTGCACATTGCTCCTGGCATATCTCTAGAATACCGGTCCGTTATGGAACTCTTGTCTCTGGTTTACCGCCAATATCGTTGGCCCTTCATCGCCATTACCCTGCTCAGCCTGCTCAGCGCAGTGAGCGGGATCGGCGTCATTGCCTTTATCAATCACTCTCTTGTCGAATCCGTCGGCGATCCGCTGCCGGTACTTGGCCAACTGCTTGGCTTGATCCTGTTGCTGCTGGTGATCACACTCGGCTCTCAATTGGCCTTGACCACACTCGGTCATCATTTTGTCTACCGGTTGCGGGGCCGTCTGCTCAAGCAACTGCTGGATACCGATGTCGCCCGCATTCGCCAACTTGGCCAGGGGCCGCTGCTGGCGTCCCTCTCCAGCGACATAGGCCAGATCACCATCGCCTTCGTGCGCCTGCCCGAGCTGGTGCAGGGGCTGGTGCTCACCCTGGGATCGGCCCTCTATCTCGGCTGGCTCTCGCCGGCCCTGCTCGGCGTCACCGCCCTCTGGGTCACCGTCACCATGGTGGTGGGCTGGCTGCTGGTGAACCGCGTCTATCACCACCTGTCCCATATGCGTCAGGCCGAGGACAGGCTCTACCAGAACTATCAGGCCATCATAGCCGGCAGCAAGGAGCTGGCGCTCAATCGCGAGCGGGCCCATTTCGTCTACCACCAGCTCTATGAGCAGAACGCCCGTGACTATCGCCAGCAGATCATCCGCGCCGACACCTATCACCTGAGCGCGGTGAACTGGTCGAATATCATGATGCTGGGGGCCATCGGCCTGGTGTTCTTCCTGGCCAACGGGCTGGGCTGGGCCAACACCAATGTGGCCGCCACCTTCGCGCTGACCCTGCTGTTCCTGCGCACACCCTTGTTGCAGGGGATTGGCGCCCTGCCGACCCTGCTCTCCGCCCAGGTGGCATTCGACAAGATAGCCGCACTGGCGCTGGCCGAGCCGGATCCCGACTTCCCGCTGCCGCCCGCGCCCCGTGCCTGGCAACGCATCGAGCTGGAGCAGGTGAGCTTTCACTATCAGGGGGAAGGCGGTTTCGCCGTGGGTCCTATCAATCTGGTGATCGAGCGGGGGGAGCAAGTCTTCATCATAGGCGGCAACGGCTCCGGCAAGTCGACCCTGGCCATGCTGCTGACCGGCCTCTATCAGCCGGTGTCTGGCCGGATCCTGCAAGATGGCGAACCCGTCACGGATCGCAACGCCTATCTGGCCCTCTTCTCCGCCATCTTCACCGACTACCACCTGTTCCAGCACCTGCTGGGGCCCGAGCCCAAGGCCGAGCTGGTGGCCGAGTGGCTGGATCGGTTGCAGATGGGCAGCAAGCTCGCCATCGAGGATGGCTTCATCACCGATATCGACCTCTCCCAGGGGCAGCGCAAGCGGGTCGCCCTGCTGCTGGCGCTGGCCGAGCAGCGTGAGGTGATGCTGTTTGACGAGTGGGCCGCGGATCAGGATCCCCAGTTCCGCCGCATCTTCTATCAGCTGCTGCTGCCGCGCCTCAAGGCGATGGGCAAGACGGTGATCGCCATCAGTCACGACGATCACTACTTCGCGTTGGCCGATCGCCTGCTGGAGATGCGCCAGGGTCAGCTTATCGAGCTGACCGGCGAACGACGCGAGCAGGTCAGCCAGGATGCCGTCGCTCATCTGGATTGCGAGGTGCCGGCTTGATGCCTGCACCGATGAGACTGGCATCAGGCCAGCACAGGAATTGCTTATGTTTGAGATGAAAGCCGCCAGCTTCGCGGTAAACGACCGCCAGCTGCTGCACCCAACGGACCTGCGTTTCGAGCAGGGCCGGGTCTATGGCCTCATAGGCCACAACGGCTCGGGCAAATCCACCCTGCTCAAGCTGCTGGCGCGCCAGCAGCCCCTGAGTGACGGCGAGATCCTGTTCGATGACAAGCCGCTGCAGGCGTGGGGCAATCGGGACTTCGCCCGTCAGGTGGCCTATCTGCCCCAGCATCTGCCGAGCGCCGAGAACCTGCTCGGGCGCGAGCTGGTGGAGATGGGTCGCTATCCCTGGCGCGGTCTGCTGGGCCGCATGGGGGAGGAGGATCAGCGTCAGGTCGAGCGGGCCATCGCCCTCACTCATACCGAACGCTTCGCCGACAGGCTGGTGGATACTCTCTCCGGCGGCGAGCGGGGGCGGGTCTGGCTGGCCATGCTGCTGGCGCAGGAGAGCCGCTTTATCCTGCTGGACGAGCCGCTGGCCGCGCTGGACGTGGCCCATCAGGTGGAGGTGCTGACTCTGGTCAGGCAGCTCAGCCGTCAGCTCAACCTCGGGGTCATCATAGTCATTCACGACATCAACATGGCCTCCCGCTTCTGCGATCGGCTGGTGGCACTGCACTCGGGCCGCCTGCTCACCCATGGCGAGCCAGATCGGATCATGACCAGCGAGACCCTGCACGCCATCTATGGCATCCCGATGGAGGTCATTCGCCACCCGGCCCATGACCACGCCATCGCCATTGTCTGACTGAGGGGCTCTCTTGAACCGTTTATTGAAGAAGATGGCGCTCTGCCTTGTCGGTCTGCTGCTGCCGCTTGCGGTGCATGCCACCTCCGCGCCGGAACCCCGCATCGCCACAGTCGACTGGACCATAGCCGAAACCCTGCTGGCGCTGGGGGTGACCCCGTTGGCGGTGGGGGATGTCAGCTCCTACCGCGCCTGGGTCGGCGAGCCGCTGCTGCCGGCCGAGGTGGTGGATATAGGACTGCGGGCCCAGCCCAACCGCGAGCTGCTGGCCGAGTTGAAACCCGATCGCATCCTCATCTCCCCGCTGGCGGCGCCGCTGGCACAGACCCTGTCCCGCATCGCACCCGTGCAGTCCATCGCCCTCTATGATCCGCAAACCGATCTGTGGCAGCGGCTCCATGAGGCGACCCTGACCATAGCGGCGCTGGTGAACAAAACGGCCGAGGCCGAGAGGCTGCTGGCCGGGCTGGATCGGGATCTGGCGCAGATGCGGGCCGAGTTGCCCGCGGATCTGCCGCCCCTGCTGGTGGTGCAGTTCATTGATGAGCGCCACGTGCGGGTGTTCGGCCGCCACAGCCTGTTCGAGGCCGTGATGCAGCGACTCGGCCTGCGCAATGCCTGGCAGGGGGAGACCAATGCCTGGGGTTTCTCGGTGGCCAGCATAGAGCAGTTCATGGCGCTGCCAGCCGCGCGGCTGGTGGTGGTGGATCCCATCCCCGTCGGGGTGAGCGAGCGTCTGCAGGAGCCCGGCCTGTGGCAGCATCTGCCGCTGGTGCAGCAGGCACCTGTGCTGCATCTGCCCGCAGTCTGGAGCTTCGGTGGTGTGCTCGCCGCCCGCCGCTTCGCTTGCCTGCTCAACGAGGCATTGCAGCAGGATGCCAGGGGAGATAGCCAATGAAACACATATTCCCATCCCCGCTGCTGCGGCCGGCCTTGATCCTGCTGGGGCTGACTCTTTCGCTCGCTGGCTGGGATCTGGCCCGCCAGGTGCCGGGCGCGCTCTGGTGGCAGACCCTCTTCTCGCCCAATCTGGATGATGTCCGCCAGGCCGTTGTGCACTTCAGCTGGCTGCCCCGGCTGACGGTGACTCTGCTGGCCGGAGCCGCCCTCGGTCTGGCCGGTACCCTGATGCAGCAGGTGCTGCGCAACCCGCTCGCCTCGCCGACCACCTTGGGGGTGGCCTCCGGCGCCCAGCTGGCGCTGATGATGGTGACCCTGTTTGCCCCCTCCTGGCTGCTGCTGGGGCGGGAGTGGATCGCCATGGCCGGTGGCAGCCTCGCCATGGCGCTGGTGTTCGCCCTGGCCTGGCGCCGTCAGCTCAATCCGGTAGTCATTGTCTTCGCGGGTCTGGTGATCAACCTCTATCTGGCGGCCATCAGCATGGGGCTGCTGCTGTTCTTTCAGGAGGAGCTGAAGGGACTGCTGGTGTGGGGCAGTGGCTCCCTGGCCCAGAACAGCTGGAGCGGAGTGAGCTATCTGCTGCCACGGCTGCTGGTGGCGGGGGGGCTGGCGGCTGTGCTGGTGCGCCCGCTGGCGGTGCTGGAGCTGGATGATGCCAGCGCCCGCAGCCTGGGTGTCTCCTTGCAGCAGCTGCGACTGGCCGGACTCGGGCTGGCGGTGTTCGTCACCGCCTGCGTGGTGAGCGTGGTGGGGTTGATCGGTTTCATCGGGCTGGCGGCGCCGGCCATGGTGCGGCTGCTGGGGATCCGTCAACTCGGCCAACGGCTGTTGTGGGGGCCAATCCTGGGGGCTCTGCTGCTGACGGCCACCGATCTGCTGCTGCAGACCCTGAGCAACGTCTGGCCCGTGCTGATCCCGACCGGTGCCATGACGGCATTGCTGGGGGCGCCGCTGCTGCTCTGGCTGATCCCGCGGCTGGCCCTGAAGTCCGGCTCGCCTAAGGGGGCAAGCGGCCTGTCGGTCGCACGGCATCCGGCCCCGACTCGGCTGCTCACCTTGCTGCTGCTCGGCCTGGGGCTCGCCATCATAGGCTCCCTGCTGGTCGGGCAGGGGATGGATGGCTGGAGCTGGCCGAGCTGGCTCAGGTGGCAGGCCCAGCTGGAGTGGCGGCTGCCGCGCACCCTGGCGGCCGGTGCCGCCGGCGTCTTGCTGGCGCTGGCTGGCACCCTGCTGCAGCGGGTCAGCAACAACCCCATGGCGAGCCCTGAGCTGCTGGGGGTGAGCGGCGGTACCTTTATGGGGGTGATAGCGACGGCCTTGCTGCTGCCGGCTTTGCCGCTGCCCATTATGCTGCTGGGCGGCCTGCTCGGCGCCTTCGTTTGTCTCTTGCTGCTGGTGCTGGTCAACCGCAAGCACGGCTTCCAGCCGGAGCGGATCCTGCTGTCCGGCATCGCCATCACGGCGCTGTTCGAGCCGCTGCAGGCCATAGCGCTGGCCAACGGCGACATACGGGTGCAGCAGCTGCTCTCCTGGATGTCCGGCTCCACCTATTACGTCACCCTGCCGGTGGCCTATGGGCTGGTGGCACTGGCGGTATTGATGCTGGCTGCCTGCCTGCTCATCAGCCGCTGGCTCGATCTGCTGCCGATGGGGTCGGCGCTGGCGACCGCATTGGGCATTCGCCTCAACCGGGCGCAGCTCGCCATACTGCTGCTGGTGGCCGTGCTCACCGCCAGCGCCACCCTGGTGGTGGGGCCGCTCTCCTTCGTCGGTCTGCTGGCCCCGCACATGGCCAAGCTGATGGGACTGGTGCGGGCACGCTGGCACCTGCTCGGTGCCGCCGCGTCCGGCGCTCTGCTGATGGTGTCGGCGGACTGGATCGGCCAGCAGATCCTGTTCCCGCAGGACGTGCCGGTCGGGCTGGTCTCCACCCTGTTAGGGGGCGCTTACTTCATGTGGTGCCTGCGCCGTCTGTAGGTTTTCGAAGAAAAAACGCACAAAAAAGCCCGGGATAAACCCGGGCTTTTTATTGCCTGCCGTGCGGCGTTACTTGCCGATACAGAAGCTGGAGAAGATGCGGCCCAGCAGGTCGTCGGAGCTGAACTCGCCGGTGATCTCGGAGAGGGACTCCTGCGCCAGGCGCAGCTCTTCGGCCACCAGTTCACCGGCAACATAGATTTCCAGCTGATCCCTGGCCACCAGCAACCGCTCGGCGGCGCGCTCCAGCGCGTCCAGGTGACGGCGGCGGGCCATGAAGCCCCCTTCTGTGTTGCCCTGGAAGCCCATGCAGGCTTTCAGGTGCTCGCGCAGGGCGGGCAGCCCCAGCTCTGTCTTGGCGGATATGCGGTAGACGGCATGGCCCAGCTCCTGGCTCGGCGCCAGATCTTCGCCGGTCAGGTCGGCCTTGTTGCGCACGACCGTGAGGCCGATGTTTTTTGGCAACCGATCAACAAATTCCGGCCAGATCTCCCGCGGGTCGATCGCATCTGTCGTTGTGCCATCCACCATGAAGAGCACACGGTCGGCCTGTTCTATCTCGGCCCAGGCGCGCTCTATGCCGATCTTTTCCACCTGATCCTGGGTGTCGCGCAGACCGGCGGTATCTATGATGTGCAGCGGCATGCCATCCAGGTGGATGTGCTCGCGCAGCACGTCGCGGGTGGTGCCGGCTATCTCGGTGACGATGGCGGACTCGCGTCCGGCCAGGGCGTTGAGCAGGCTCGACTTGCCGGCGTTGGGACGACCGGCGATCACCACCTTCATCCCTTCCCGCAGCAGGGCGCCCTGCTTGGCTTCGCCGCGCACGCCATCCAGCTCGTCCATGATGGCGTACAGATCGCCCGCCACCTTGCCGTCGGAGAGAAAATCGATCTCCTCGTCCGGGAAGTCGATGGCCGCTTCCACATAGATGCGCAGCCGGATCAGGCTCTCCACCAGCTGCTGGATTTTGCTGGAGAACTGCCCCTGCAGGGAGTGCATGGCGCTGCGGGCGGCCTGCTCGCTGGAGGCTTCGATCAGATCGGCGATGGCCTCGGCCTGGGCCAGGTCCAGCTTGTCGTTCATGAAGGCGCGCTCGCTGAACTCGCCGGGGCGGGCAGGGCGCAGCCCCTTTATCTGCAGAATACGGCGCACCAGCATGTCCATGATGACGGGACCGCCGTGACCCTGCAGCTCCAGCACATCTTCGCCGGTGAAGCTGTTGGGGGCCTTGAACAGCAGGGCTATGCCCTGATCCAGCGGTTGGCCTTGCTCATCCTTGAACGGCAGATATTCGGCGTAGCGCACCCGGGGGCGCTTGCCGAGCACTATCTCGGCGACCTGTTCGGCGGCGGGGCCTGAGACCCGGACTATGCCAACGCCGCCACGGCCGGGCGCGGTGGCCTGGGCCACGATCGTATCTGTTGTCATCTTGCTTGGCTCATTTGCTCGGTAATTGGGGGACATTGTAATAAAAAAGGCGGCCCCAAGGCCGCCTCTTTTGTCATCAGGGGGAAGATTAGCTGCGGGTGTGCAGGCCTTTCTTCTCCAGCTGACGATAGATGATGGTCTGCTGGGTAATGGAGATGACGTTGCTCACCAACCAGTACAGAGTCAGGCCAGCCGGGAACCAGAGGAACATGAAGGTGAAGATGATCGGCATGAACTGCATCACCTTCTGCTGCATCGGGTCTGTCACCGTGGTCGGGCTCATCTTCTGCAGATACCACATGGAAGCACCCATGAGGATTGGCAGCACGAAGAAGGGGTCCTTCACCGACAGGTCGGTGATCCACAGTGTGAACGGCGCGTGACGCAGCTCAACGGATTCCATCAGGGCCCAGTAGAGGGCGATGAAGATCGGCATCTGGACCAGAATCGGTAGACAGCCACCCAGCGGGTTGACCTTCTCCTTCTTGTACAGCTCCATCATGCCCTGAGACATCTTCTGGCGATCGTCGCCGAAGCGCTCACGCAGTGCGGCCAGCTTGGGCTGCAGCATGCGCATCTTGGCCATGGAGGTGTACTGGGCCTTGGTCAGCGGGAACATGATGCCGCGCACCAGCAGGGTCAGCATTATGATGGCCAGACCCCAGTTCTGGACGAAACCGTGGAACACGGTCAGCAACCAGTGCAGCGGTTGGGCGATGAACCAGAGCCAGCCGTAGTCGACGGTCAGGTCGAGGTGGTTTGCCACCTTGGCCATCTGGTCTTGCAGCTTGGGACCGACCCACAGCTTGCTGGTCACTTCGGCCTGCTGGCCGGCAGCCACGTCTACCAGCGGCGCCTTGTAGCCAATGATGGCCTGGTCTTTACCAGGGATCACGCGGCTGTAGAAGCTGTTGGTATCGTCGGCATTCGGTGCCCAGGCAGAGACGAAGTAGTGTTGCAGCATGGCGACCCAACCACCCTTGGTGGTCTTGTTCAGGTCGGCATCCTTCATCTCGTCGAAGGTGTACTTCTTGTAACGGCTCTCTTCGCTGGAGAAGGCGCCACCACGGTAAGCACTGGCTACCATGGCGTGACCTTCCTGATCCTTGGGCGTGGTCACGGTCTGCTTCAGCTGACCGTAGAACTGCACCTGGACCGGCTCGGCGGATTTGTTGTCGATCTTGTAATCGACGCCAATCGCATAGTCACCGCGCTTGAGCACGAACTCTTTGGTGAAGACCACACCCTTGCTGTCGGTCCAGGTCATCGGTACGACGACTTGATCCTGACCATCGGCCAGCTGGTAGCTGGTCTGGGTGGCTTCATAGGTGGGACGACCCTGGGCCTGGCTGTCAGGACCATCGCGACCCACCAGGCCGCTCTGGGCGACATAGAGGCGGTCAGGTTGACTGGTCAGCAGGACGAAGGATTGATCCTTGCCTTCTTCCAGCTTGTGGGCCAGCAGCTCGGCAGAAACGATGTCACCGCCCTGGGTGTCCAGGGTCAGCTTGAGCACGTCGGAGGAGACTGTGATCAGCTTGCGTGCGGCGTTCGCGTTGGCTTGCTCGGAAACCTGAGGAATATCACCGGTCTGACCGGCTTCAGGTACGAAATGTTCGGTTTGGGCCACGGTAGTCGGGGCCGGCTTCGGAGCCTTGTCAGACTCCCACTGTTGCCAGAGCAGAAAGCTCACGAACAGCAAACCGATCAGGATGAGATTGCGTTGTGATTCCATAGTCTTCAGTTTCTTCGCTTTGGTTGCGGAACCGGGTCATAACCACCCTCGGATAAGGGATGGCATTTTAATAGACGTTTGCTGGCTAACCAAACGCCTTTTATGAAACCGTGAAGTCGGATTGCTTCTATTGCAAATTGGGAACAAGTTGGCGTGAAACGGCAGCGCGGCCCGAGCAGAGGGCTAATGATTAGCTGATACAGGCGTATCAGTTTGACAGCTACCCATTGCAACGGCGTGACAGAGTGCGCCATAGCTTTTCCAGTAACTTGAACAGCTCCTCGTTATCCATCTCTTTGACGCCGCCCTTGGCGATCACGACTATGTCGATAGCGGGCAGGTTGGCTTGATTGAGACGGAAACTTTCCCGGACCACTCGTTTGACACGATTACGCCAGACGGCACGCTTGAGTGCTTTTTTGGGCACAGCGAGGCCAAGACGGGGATGTTCGAGGGTATTGGGACAGGCGAGAAGAGTAATTTGCGGAGAAGCGGCCCGGACAGGCTCGGCGAAAACGCGTTTGAAGTGTTCGGGAGTTAACAGACGTAACTCCCGAGAGAAGGTGTGCGGCGTTGGCATTAAACTACCAGACGGGCACGACCCTTGGCACGACGAGCGGCCAGAACTTTACGACCGTTGGCAGTTGCCATGCGGGCGCGGAAACCGTGAGAGCGCTTGCGCTTCAGGTTGGACGGTTGAAAAGTACGTTTCATGATTCGATTCCGTATTTCTGTACAGTTTTGATTGTCACACTTAGCCGACGCGCCAGCTATAGCGTGTGACGACTAGCAAAAGAGGCCGAATTCTAAACAGAGTTCGGCTTTTAGTCAATCCGCCGTTCCCTCTCATCTTGCCCTGACTCATAAAGAAGCAGGAGAAGCTGGCAGGATCCGGAGGATCAAGGGCTCCGGATTATACTGGCAACCCGGGGTTAAACAAGGATCCTCCAATAAAAAAGGCGGCAAGGCCGCCAAAGAGAGAGCTATTTAAGCACTTTTCGCAAGAACTCCCGGGTACGGGGATCCTTGGGATCGACCAATATCTGATCCGGTGGGCCCTGTTCCACGATCCGGCCCCCCTCCATGAAGATCACCCGATCGGCAACATCGCGAGCAAATTCAATCTCATGGGTCACCACCACCATGGTCTGGTGCTGGCGGGCGAGCTCCTTCATCAGCCCGAGCACCTCGTCGACCCACTCGGGATCCAGGGCCGAGGTGGGCTCATCGAACAGAATGACCTTGGAGTGAGCCGCCATGGCGCGGCCTATGCCGACCCGCTGCTGCTGGCCGCCGGAGAGGGACGCCGGGTAGGCATCCTGCTTGTCGGCAAGCCCAATGTCCTTGAGGATGCCCAGCGCGGTGGCACGGGCCTCCGCCTTCGGCTGTTTCCAGACTGTGATCAACCCCTCGGCTATGTTGTCGAGCGCCGTCTTGTTGGCGAACAGGGCATAGTTCTGGAACACGAAGGAGGCGCGCTTGCGCAGCTCGATGGCCTGCTGCTCGCTGGCGTTGGCCAGATCCAGCTGCAGGTCGTCGATGGCAAGAGTGCCCGCATCCGGGGTCTCCAGCAGGTTGAGACAGCGCAGCAGGGTCGACTTGCCGGTGCCGGAGGGGCCTATGATGACCACTATCTCCCCCTTCCTGACCTCCAGATCTATGCTGTTGAGCACCTTGTTGCCGTGAAATGCCTTGGAGAGGCCGGTTAATTTGATCATCGCAGACCTCCCTTAATAGGCTCGGTTCAGGTGAATTTCCAGCAGGTGCTGCAAGCGGGTGAAGATGATGACCACCACCCAGTAGACCAGGGCCACCGCCATGAAGCTCTCGAAGAACTTGAAGGAGGAGGAGGCTTCCATCTGCGCCTTGCCCATGATCTCGGCCACCCCCAGGGTGAAGGCGAGCGAGGTGCTCTTGATCATGTCGATGAAGTAGTTCATCAGCGACGGGGTCGCTATGCGGGCCGCCTGCGGCAGTATGATCCGCTGCATCGCCTGGTAACGGCTCATGCCGATACTGAGCGCCGCTTCCATCTGGCTCTTGTGAATGCCCAGAATGGCGGCGCGGATCGACTCGGCCATGTAGGCGGCGAAGTGCAGGGTCAGGCCGACTATGGCGGCGGTAAAGGCATCCATCCCCACGAAGACGGGGAACAGTTGCGGCAGTCCGTAGTAGAGCAGGAACAGCTGGACGAGCAGGGGAGTACCTCGAAAGAACGAGATATAGAGCATCGCCAGCCAGTGGATCACGGGGACGCGAAACACCCGCACTATCGCCAGGGTCAGCGACAGTACGAGTGCCAGAACGAATCCCCACAGGGCCATTTCCATCGTGGTGCCCAGGTATTTGAGCAGGATGGGGAACAGCCCTAGCGTGTACTCGAGGTCAAATTCCATCATTTATTTGTCGGTGATATCGGAAGCGAACCATTTTTCGGAGATTTGGCGCAGGGAGCCATCCTTGCGCATGGCGGTCAGGGCGTCGTCGACCTTCTTCAGTACGGCCTGTTTCTCCGGCGTCTTCAGGAAGGGCAGGGCGTTCTCGATGGTCTCGAACGGTGCGCCGGCCTGTTGCAGCGGAAGCTTGGATTCCTTGATCAGCTGGGCGGTGGAGACGCGGTCCATCACGAAGGCGTCGATGCGACCCAGGGCGACATCCTGCTCGAAGCTGGAGTCGTAGGTGCGGATATCGATCTTCTTGTTCGGGTCGTTCTTGCGCAGCAGCTCTTCGAAGTTGGAGCCGAGGTTGACCGCGACCTTCTTGCCTTCCAGATCCTTGATGCCGTGGATGGTGCTGTTGCCCTTGCGGACCACTATCTGGGCGCCGTCATAGACGTAGGGCTGGGAGAAGGCGTACTTGGCCTTGCGCTCGTCGGTGATGGTGATCTGGTTGGAGATGGTATCGACACGGCCGGTTTCCAGCATGCCGAACAGGCCGGAGAAGCTGGCGGTCACGAACTCGACCTTGTAGCCGGTGCGCTCACCGATCTGGTTCCACATATCCACCTCGAAGCCCTGCAGCTTGTCCTGCTTGACGAAGGTGAACGGGAAATACTTGCCGGACATGCCGACCTTGATGGTTTCCTGGGCGATGGCTTGACCGGACAGGGCTGCCAGCAGAATGGCGGCACCGGAGACCAGCTTGATGGATGATGTCATGGGGATTCCTCTCTCTGTTGTTCTGTATTTTTAGTTGTAATCACTGGATTTGCGCTGATGTTATTGGAATAAAAGCCAAAGAATAAATGATATTTGGTTATATAAAATAACCGGTTCAGGTCTGGATCTTTGGTGCCATCCTGGATGGATCAGGCTGTGGGTAACTTTGGGGATGAAATCAGATCCAGCGGTGCTGGATCCTTGAAAGTCAAGGATCTTATTTGCCGGATCCGCGAGGTGGCGGCTAGAGATCCAGCCGCTAAAAACGTAGAATAGCCGGTCTTTAGTTAATCAATTGACGGGAGTTTAGAGTGACTGCTTCGCTATGGCAGCAGTGCCTTAACCGGCTGCAAGATGAGTTGCCCTCGGCAGAATTCAGCATGTGGATCCGGCCGCTTCAAGCGGAGTTGAGTGACAATACTCTGACCCTGTATGCACCGAATCGCTTTGTTCTGGACTGGGTACGAGACAAGTATCTCATCCGGGTTAACGGCATCATCAATGAACTCTGTGGGGTCGATGGCCCCACCCTGCGTTTTGATATAGGTAATCGTCCTCATCCCGTCGCGGTCGCAAGAGCGCCGGCGCGTGGTGCTGCGCCTGTGAATAACTTGCAGAAGAGCTGGGAAAGCAAGGCTGAAGCCAAGCCTGAGCCAAACCACAAGAGCAACACCAACGTGAACTATACCTTCGAGAACTTCGTCGAGGGCAAGTCCAACCAGTTGGCCCGCGCGGCTGCCCGTCAGGTAGCCGACAACCCGGGTGGCGCTTACAATCCGCTGTTCCTCTATGGCGGCACCGGCCTGGGCAAGACCCACCTGCTGCACGCCGTTGGCAACGCCATCAAGGAGCGCAAGAAGGACGCCAAAGTCATCTATATGCACTCCGAGCGGTTTGTGCAGGACATGGTGAAGGCGCTGCAGAATAACGCCATTGAAGAGTTCAAGCGTTATTACCGTAGCGTCGATGCCCTGCTCATCGATGACATCCAGTTTTTCGCCAACAAGGAGCGCTCCCAGGAGGAGTTCTTCCACACCTTCAACGCGCTGCTCGAAGGCAACCAGCAGATCATCCTGACCTCGGATCGCTATCCGAAGGAGATCAATGGTGTCGAGGATCGCCTCAAGTCCCGCTTCGGCTGGGGCCTGACGGTGGCGATCGAGCCGCCGGAGCTGGAGACCCGCGTCGCCATCCTGATGCGCAAGGCAGATGAGAACCAGATCCACCTGCCGGACGAAGTGGCCTTCTTCATCGCCAAGCGTCTGCGATCCAACGTCCGTGAACTGGAAGGCGCCCTCAACCGGGTGATCGCCAACGCCAACTTCACCGGTCGTGCCATCAACATAGATTTCGTGCGCGAAGCGCTGCGCGATCTACTGGCGCTGCAGGAGAAGCTGGTCACCATAGACAACATCCAGAAGACGGTGGCGGAGTACTACAAGATCAAGCTGGCGGATCTGCTGTCCAAACGCCGCTCACGCTCCGTTGCCCGTCCACGTCAGCTGGCGATGGCACTGGCCAAGGAGCTGACCAACCACAGTTTGCCGGAAATCGGGGATGCCTTTGGTGGCCGTGACCACACTACCGTCCTTCATGCCTGCCGCAAGATAGAGCAACTGAAGGAAGAGAGCCACGACATCAAGGAAGATTATTCCAACCTGATCCGAACCCTTTCCTCCTGATAACAACGGTGAGTGGACAGATGCAGCGCGAATATTCCAACCTGATTCGAATCCTTTCGTCCCGATAACAACGGAGAGCACAGATGCAGCTCGAAATTAGCCGTGAGGCCCTGTTACGTCCTCTGCAACTGGTGTCCGGTGCCCTGGGTGGCCGGCCGACCCTGCCGATCCTCGGCAATGTCCTGCTTGATGTCAGCCAGGGTCTGCTGTCGCTGACCGGCACCGACCTGGAAGTTGAGATGATAGGTCAGGTCTATCTCAATAATGAGAGCCAGGATGGCCGCACCACAGTGCCGGCGCGCAAGCTGCTGGATATCTGCCGCGGCCTGCCGGAAGGGGCGGACATCCGCCTCAACACCGAAGGCGAGCGCCTGATCATCCGCTCCGGTCGTTCCCGCTTCAACCTGTCGACCCTGCCGGCCAGCGAATACCCGAATATCGAGGATTGGGAATCCGTGCTCGAATTCGACATAGGCCAGCTGGAGCTGAAGAAGCTGATCGATGCCACCCAGTTCTCCATGGCCAGCCAGGACGTGCGTTACTACCTGAACGGCATGTTGTTCGAGAGCGAGGGCCACGGCCTGCGTACCGTGGCGACCGACGGTCACCGTCTGGCGACCTGCCGTCGCGAGGTAGTGGAAGAATCGCTGCCCGATCATCAGGTCATCCTGCCCCGTAAAGGTGTGCTTGAGCTGGTGCGCCTGCTGGAAGCGGAAGACAAGCCGGTACGGCTGCAGATCGGTCGCAGCAACCTGCGCGCGGCGCTGGACGGCTTCATCTTCACCTCCAAGCTGGTGGATGGCCGCTTCCCGGATTGGCGTCGGGTTATCCCGCGCAACAGCGACAAGGCCCTGATCGCCGGTCGTGAGGATCTGCGCCAGGCGTTTGCCCGCGCGGCCATCCTCTCCAACGAGAAATTCCGTGGGGTGCGTCTCAATCTGCAGGAAAACCTGCTGCGCATTACCGCCAACAACCCGGAACAGGAAGAAGCCGAAGAGCTGCTTGACGTACAATACGAGGCCAGCGAGATGGAGATAGGTTTCAACGTCTCTTATGTGCTGGACGTGCTGAATACGTTAAAATGTGACCAAATTCGGATTAGCCTGAGCGATTCCATCAGCAGTGCCATTATTGAGGATTTTGATCATCAGGATGCTCAGTATGTGGTGATGCCGATGCGGATCTAGTCGTGGCCCTGGTCAAACTCCAGCTCAGCGACTTTCGCAATATCCAGCAGGCCAGTCTCAAGCTGTCCCCCGGCCTCAACATCCTGGTCGGGTGCAATGGCAGCGGCAAGACCAGCGTGCTGGAAGCCATTCACTACCTTGGTCTCGGTCGCTCCTTTCGTACTCACCTGACCGGGCGGGTCATCCGCCAGGGGGAGCGGGCCTTTACCCTGTTTGCCCAGTGCGAACTGGAGGGGCGTCAGGTGCCCATCGGACTCGCCAAGGACAAGAGTGGCGAGACCCAGCTCAAGATTGCGGGGGCCCAGGCCCAGCGACTGGCCGATCTGGCCGAGCTGTTGCCGGTGCAGTTGATCCATCCCGATGGCTTCAACCTGCTGACGGGCGGGCCCCAGGCTCGCCGGGCCTGGCTGGATTGGGGCGTCTTCCATCAGGAACCGACCTTTTTCTCCCTGTGGGGACGAGTGCGGCGTCTGCTGAAACAGCGCAATGCGCTGCTGCGCCAGAGCACCCAGTATCGCCAGCTGGCGTTCTGGGATCAGGAGCTGGTGCGGCTCGGGGGTGAACTGGCCGAGTTTCGCGCCAGTTATTGTCAGGCCATTACGCCCCTGATCAAGGAGATGACGGCAGATTTTCTGCCGGAATTCGACATCAGTCTCGGTTTCTATCGGGGCTGGGAGAAAGAGACTCCCCTCGGCGACTTGCTGGAGGCGGGGTTTGAGCGGGATCGTTCGCTGGGTTACACAGGGGTAGGCCCACAGAAGGCTGATGTGCGACTCAAGGCGAACGGTGTGCCTGCTCAGGATATTTTGTCCAGGGGTCAGCTGAAGTTGTTGGTCTGTGCCATGCGACTGGCCCAAGGGCTCTATTTGAATCAACATAGCAGCCGTGGCTGTATTTTTTTAATTGACGATTTTGCCTCTGAACTGGATGTCGACAAGCGCCGCTTGCTGGCCGCAAGGCTGAAGCAGTGTGCGTCCCAGGTGTTTATCACCGCCATCGATACCGGTCAGCTCGCAGACATGATGGATGCGAATGACTGCAAGTTGTTCCACGTGGAACAAGGCAAGATCTCCGAAACGTTAGAGAAGGCAGAGAGTAAGCTATGAGTGAAAATACTTACGACTCCTCGAATATCAAGGTACTGAAGGGCCTGGATGCGGTCCGCAAGCGCCCGGGGATGTACATCGGCGATACGGATGATGGCTCAGGTCTGCACCACATGGTGTTTGAGGTCGTCGATAACTCCATTGACGAGGCTCTTGCTGGCTACTGCTCCGATATTCTGGTCAAGATCCATTCCGACGGTTCCGTTTCCGTGCGTGACAATGGCCGGGGTATCCCGGTAGACATGCACGAGGAGGAGGGCCGCTCCGCCGCAGAGGTCATCATGACCGTACTGCACGCCGGCGGTAAGTTCGATGACAACTCCTACAAGGTGTCTGGCGGCCTGCACGGCGTGGGCGTCTCAGTGGTTAACGCCCTCTCTGACAAGCTGTTGCTGACCATACGTCGCAACGGCCATGTCTACGAGCAGACCTATCACCTGGGTGAGCCGCAGGCGCCGCTCAAGCAGATCGGCGACAGCAGCAGCGGCACGGGTACCGAGGTGCGCTTCTGGCCGAGCCCGACCATCTTTACCGATACCCTGTATCACTACGAGATCCTGGCCAAGCGTCTGCGCGAGCTCTCTTTCCTCAACTCCGGTGTCTCCATCCGTCTGCAGGACGAGCGGGATGGCCGTGAGGTGCATTTCTGCTACGAGGGCGGTATCAAGGCGTTCGTTGAATATCTGAACCAGAACAAGACCCCGATCCATCCCAAGGTGTTCCACTTCTCCACAGAGCAGGACGGCATCGGTGTCGAAGTCGCCATGCAGTGGAACGATGCCTATCAGGAAGGGGTTTACTGCTTCACCAACAACATCCCGCAGCGGGATGGTGGTACTCACCTGGTGGGTTTCCGCACCGCGCTGACCCGTACCCTCAACACCTATATGGACAAAGAGGATTACAGCAAGAAGGCCAAGTCGGCCGCCAGTGGCGACGACGTGCGTGAAGGTCTGATTGCGGTCATCTCGGTCAAGGTGCCGGATCCCAAGTTCTCTTCTCAGACCAAGGACAAGCTGGTCTCTTCCGAAGTGAAGACCGCCGTTGAACAGGCGATGGGCGAGAAGCTCGGCGAGTTCCTGCTGGAAAACCCGGGCGATGCCAAGATAGTGGTCAACAAGATCATCGATGCGGCCCGTGCCCGTGAAGCGGCGCGCAAGGCGCGCGAGCTGACCCGTCGCAAGGGTGCGCTGGACATCGCCGGCCTGCCCGGCAAGCTGGCAGACTGCCAGGAGAAAGACCCGGCCCTCTCCGAACTCTACATAGTGGAAGGGGACTCTGCTGGCGGCTCCGCCAAGCAGGGTCGCAACCGCAAGAACCAGGCCATACTGCCGCTCAAGGGCAAGATCCTGAACGTGGAGAAGGCCCGTTTCGACAAGATGATCTCCTCGCAAGAGGTAGGCACCCTGATCACGGCTCTGGGCTGCGGCATAGGTCGTGACGAGTACAACCCGGACAAGCTGCGTTACCACAACATCATCATCATGACGGATGCGGACGTCGATGGTGCGCACATCCGTACCCTGTTGCTGACCTTCTTCTATCGTCAGATGCCGGAGATCATCGAGCGTGGCTACATCTACATAGCCCAGCCGCCCTTGTACAAGGTCAAGAAGGGCAAGCAGGAGCAGTATCTGAAAGACGAAGATGCGCTGCTGCAGTACCAGACCGCCATGGCGCTGGATGGTGCTACCCTGCACGTCAACGAATCTGCCCCGGCCATAGGTGGCGAGGCGCTGGAGCGTCTGGTCAACCAGCACCGTGCCGTGTCTCACCTGATCACCCGCATGTCCCGCCGGGCGCCGGATGCCGTATTGACCCAGCTGATCTATCAGCCTGAGTTGAACGAAACCCTGCTGGCCAGCGAGAGCGACCTGCTGGCCTGGTGTCAGGCAATGGAAGCCGTGCTCAACGAGAGCAACCACGGTATCCAGTACCAGATCCAGGTGCGTCGTGATGAAGAGCGCCGCCTATTCGTGCCGCACGCCGTGGTACGTCAGCACGGGGTCGACCGTGAATACGCGATCAGCTACGACTTCCTGCAGTCCGGTGAGTACCGTCAGCTGGTTTCTCTCGGCAAGGAGATCGCCAACCTGATCGAGGAAGGCGGTTTCATCAAGCGTGGCGAGAAGGTCAAGCCGATTGCCAACTTCGTGGAAGCGGTCGACTGGCTGATGAGCGAAGGCAAGCGCGGCATCTACATCCAGCGCTATAAAGGGCTGGGCGAGATGAACCCGGACCAGCTGTGGGAAACCACCATGGATCCGGAAGCACGTCGCATGCTGCGCGTGACCATAGACGACGCCGTTGGTGCCGACCAGCTCTTCTCCACCCTGATGGGTGATGCGGTCGAGCCTCGTCGTGACTTTATCGAGACCAACGCCCTGCGGGTCGCCAACCTCGACGTCTAATCGACCTAGTCAGTCAGACAGCAAAAAGCCGCTCCTTGTGAGCGGCTTTTTTACATCTGTCGTCAGCGGAATAGCATTATCCGTTCGGCAGCTGGGCCCTGGATTGTCTCGCCTCGTCATGGATGTTCCACGTGAAACATCGCGCCCTCCGACCATTGCCAACCAAACCCTTGTGGCTGTTTATCATCAGCCCAGTTCGGGGGCCGGGCAGTAGAGGCGCAGCCGATGGCCATCCGGATCGAGCGCCATGCCGGTGTAGCCAAATTCCAGTCGGATCGGCGACTGGGTGATGGTGAGGCCGCGAGCCTGCCATTTCGCAAACTCGGCATCGACGCTGGCATCATCTGGCAGAGGGAAGGCCAGCTCCATGGCTCCGGCTCCTTGCGTGACCTTGGGCTCAACCGTGGCACTGGACCAGAGCGCCAGCCTGGCGCCCGACTCGAACACGAACATGGCGAAGGTGGGGGATTCCTCCACCGGCGAGCGACCAAACAGCTCGCGATAGAAGCGGGTGCTGCGAGCCGGATTGGCGACATAGAGGATGGTGAACTGGGGAACAAGCATGGTGACACTCCTTGTTTCGGGGATGGCGCATCTGCGCCGACCCCGTCAGCATGACGCCACCCGCTGTCAGTTTCTGTCAGCAATGAATTGTGGCTGCGGGATCTGCTGGGTGGCGCGCCACTCCTTGAGCAGGATAGCCCGGCTCCTGGGATAGCCGATCTCCTCCAGCGTCAGCCGGCTGATGCGATCCACCCGGAAGTGGCGAAAGTCCTGCCGCAGCTCGCACCAGGCCACCAGGACCCGCACCTGCTCGAAATAGCCGAGGGCAAATGGCCAGACGGTGCGCTCGGAACTCGCGTCCCTCAGATCGCGATAGCTCAGGGTTACCTTGCGCTGTTGACGGATGGCACTGCGCAGGGGAGCCTCATCGGTGCAGGCATCGCTGCGGGATGAGCCGATCAGCAGGGTGTTGGCGTGGAGCTGCTGGCGGTACTCGGCGGGCAGCACTGCCTCTATCTTGGCCAGCGCACTGCGGGCACCGGCACTCAGGGTGCTGTCGGCATGTTCGGCCACCCAGCGGGAGCCCAGCACCAGGGCTTCCAGCTCCTCTTCGCTGAACATCAGCGGTGGCAGCATGAAGCCGGGGCGCAGCACATAGCCGATACCGGGCTCACCCTCGATATGCGCCCCCTGGGATTGCAGGGTCGCGATGTCCCGGTAGAGGGTGCGCAGGCTGATGCCGAGCCGGCTGGCCAGCTCTGTGCCTGTGATGGCGTAACGGTGACCGCGCAACAGCTGGAGCAGGGCCAGCAGACGTTCGGAACGGGACATGGCATGGCTCCTTGGGATCTGCGGTTAGGGTGCCATGTTTGGGCGAACCGGAACAGGGTGAGGTGAGAGGCTCACTCCCTGCTGCCACGAAAAGACCGCCGCCATTCGCTCGGCGAAACCTCGAAGCGGGCCCGAAAGTGCTGGCGCAGGGAGGTGGCTGTCTTGAAACCCACCAGTTCGGCGATGCGTTCTATGGGGTGGGTGCTGGCTTCCAGCAGCTCCTGGCAACGCCTGAGACGTTCGATCAGCAGCCACTCTCCGACGGAGAGGCCCGTGGCCTGATGAAAGCGGCGGGTAAAGGTGCGCCGACTCATCAGGCTGTGGGCCGCCAGACTGTCGAGGGTATGCGGTTCCGACAGGTGGGCTCGCAGGTGATCGAGCAGCTGGTTCATCCTGGCATCCCGGGTGGAGGCGGAGACCGGCTGCTGGATGAACTGGGCCTGGCCACCTTCCCGGTGGGGCGGGATCACCAGCCGCCGCGCCACCTGGTTGGCGATGGCACTGCCGTGGTGCTGACGTACCAGATAGAGGCAACAATCCAGTCCGGCAGCTGTGCCCGCCGAGGTGACCAGCCCATCATCATCCACATAGAGGGCGTTGGTATCGAGCCGCACGCAGGGAAAGCGGCGGAGGAAATCCTGCTCGTACTCCCAATGGGTCGAGGCCTTGCGTCCATTGAGCAAGCCGGCATAGGCGAGCACATAGGTGCCGAGGCAGAGTCCCACCACCTGGGCCCCTCTGGCATGAGCCGTCATCAGGGCATCCAGCAGTGGCTGGGCCGGGCGCTCGGCCGGGTCGCGCCAGAAGGGAATGATGATGATATCCGCCTCGGCCAGGGCCTCCAGCCCATAAGGTGCCAGGATGCTGAATCCCTGTGACGAGTGCGAGCTGGCCTTGCCATCCCCGGCACAGAGTCTGAGTTCGAACAGGGGCTGACCCGGCAGTATGTCGCCGAAGATGAGGCAGGGCACTGAGCAGTGAAAGGGGCTGAAGTGGTCGAAGGCCACGACGGCAACTATCGGGATGGGCATGACGCTGGCCTCCTCTTTGCGCGGTGAGCAACCATGATATGCGCTGGCAGCTGAAAGCCGAAGGGCCATGCGGATGCATGGCCCCAGTTATCACAGCGAGATCATGTCGCCATCTTCCGGCACCCGCACCCGATCTGCCATGCCGTGCTCAGCCAGATAGTCGTGCAACTCCTTGCGTGACAGCACGGCATGATTGACCGCCTCCATGTGGCT
Organism: Aeromonas sp. A04; assembly: GCF_047780465.1. Classification (NCBI taxonomy): domain Bacteria; kingdom Pseudomonadati; phylum Pseudomonadota; class Gammaproteobacteria; order Aeromonadales; family Aeromonadaceae; genus Aeromonas; species Aeromonas sp. A04. The sequence continues at coordinate 50,338 of NZ_JBLNHP010000010.1, forward strand.
GGCAATCAGGGTGGCCTGTGGCACGGCCTGATAGACGGCCCGCACATCCTCCTTGCCCATGATGATGGAGCCCAGCCCCGGCACCTGGGCATCGCCACAGTTGAGGATGATCACCTCAGGCCCGTGTTGTCGCAGGCTCTGTGCGACCATCTCGTTCCAGACGGTATCACCCGCCAGATAGAGAGTTTTCTCTTGCGGGTGGGAGAAGACCACACCGCACACCTCACCCAGCCGCGCGGCCAACACCGCCATGACCTGATCGTTGCCGTGTTGCCCCTTGGTCTGCTGCAGGCGGATGCCGGCAAATTCGGCCTGCTCGCTCAGCAGGCGCACATCCTTGAAGCCACTGGCGCACATGGTGTCGGCATCTTTCTGATGTTGCACAAACAGCGGGAGATGCTTGGGGATCTGCTGCTGAGCGACTGGGTCCCAGTGGTCCAGGTGATCGTGGGTGACGATCACCGCATCCACATCGAGTATCTCCGCCAGGGGCAGAGGCAGCTCGACCAGCGGGTTGCGCAGGTGGCTGTTGGCTGTTCCGGCGAAGGCGGGCAGCGTGCCCTTTGCTGCCAGCATGGGGTCGATCAGAAAGCGGGTGCCGGCGTAGTCGATCAGCAGGGTGGCGTTGCGAACCTGGGTAATCTGCATTGTGTAGCTCCGTGATAGCGGCGAGGTGTGCAACCAGTATGACGGGGGATGCGGGGAGCCATGAGTGGCCCGCGGGTCGATTATCGATCCTATCGGGCCAGCTGAACGATACAGTTGTGCGTCGGACAAACTCGAAAAATTTCTTTGATTCTCGCCCTTGAAAGCAAAAAGCCGGACCCTATATAGGTAACAAGGCCGGAACGCTCGACAGAGGTTTCGACCAGACGCCCGTCCGACAGGAGGGCAAACCATCCGTTATCGCTCACAAGAGGGTAATACTATGCGTTCTATCGACTTTTCTCCGCTCTATCGTTCTGCCATCGGTTTCGATCGTCTGGCCAATCTCATCGAATCTGCGGCCAGCAATGGCAATGCCGGATATCCCCCCTACAACATAGAGCAGCTGGGTGACAACGACTACCGTATCAGCATGGCGGTGGCGGGCTTTACCCAGGAAGAGCTGGAGTTGAGCTTTCAGGAAAACCTGCTGACGGTGAAGGGCAGCAAGCAGGCCGAGACCGACCGCAACTACCTGTATCAGGGCATAGCCGAGCGGGGTTTCGAGCGTCGCTTCCAGCTGGCCGACTATGTGCGGGTGAAGGGCGCCGACCTGAAAAATGGCCTGCTGCACGTTGAGCTGGTGCGTGAAGTGCCCGAGGCGATGAAGCCGCGCAAGATCGAGATCAACGGCTGACGCCAGGCCTCGCCACACATTTTACCAAGCTTCCCGGGTGCCGATGGCGGGCCCGTGGAAATTGAAACCTGTTGCTTATTAGAAGGATAGGATTATGCGTAACCTCGATTTTTCTCATCTCCATTCCAATGCCGTCGGCTTCGAGCGGATGGCCCGTGAGCTGGAAGGCCTGTTTGACCAGAAGGCGGTGGCCTATCCCCCTTACAACATCGAAAAGCGCGATCACGATGGCTATCGCATCACGGTCGCGGTGGCCGGTTTCGAGCGCGAAGAGCTGGAACTGGAGACCGAAAACGGCACCCTCAAGGTGAAGGGGCGCAAGGCAGCCTCTGATGAACGCCAGTTCCTCCATCAGGGCATTGCCGAGCGTGACTTCGAGCTGGCCTTCAAGTTGAGCCAGCATGTGGAGGTGCAGGGCGCCAGGCTGGAGCATGGTCTGCTGACCATAGATCTGGCGCGTGAACTGCCGGAGGCACTCAAGCCTCGTGCCATCCCCATCGGCAAAGCCGAGCCGCTGGCGCTGCCAACTAAGCAATGAGAAATAAAAAAGGCCTGCGATTGCAGGCCTTTTTGTTTTTGGTTCGCAGGTCAGTTGCTGCCGTAGAGGTCGTTGATCTCGTCCGCCAGTATGGCGATGCCACGGCGCACCAGCTCCTCGCTCTGGGAGTAGTTGAGGCGGATGCACTCCTGGCTGTGGCGCCACTTGGGGTCGTCGATGCCGGGGAAGAAGTAGTGCCCCGGCACTATCAGCAGGTTCTTCGCCTTCAACCGCTCATAAAGTTCCTGGCAGTGAATGGGCAGGTCTTCGAACCAGAGCCAGAGGAAGAGGGCGCCTTCCGGCTTGTGGATGTGGAAGCGCGGATCCGGAATCGCCTCACGCAGCAGCTGTACCGCCAGCTCGGCCTTCTGCCGGTAGAAGGGTTTCACCACCTGCTCGCTCAGGGTGATGATCTCGCCACTTTCGATCATGGGGATGGTGATGGCGGGTCCCAGGCTGCCCGGCGCCAGGTTGATGATGCCGCTCAGGTTGGTGATGGCCTGAATGATCTTCTCGTCGGCGATGACAATGCCGCAGCGGGTACCCGGCAGTCCCAGCTTGGAGAGGCTCATGCAGAGGATGGTATTGGCATTCCAGAACGGCTTGGCCTCGCTGAAGATGATGCCAGGGAAGGGCACGCCGTAGGCGTTGTCGATCAGCAGCGGAATGCCCTTGTCGCGGGCTATCTGATCCAGATGCTCTACTTCCTCATCGGTCAACACGTTACCGGTCGGGTTGGTCGGACGGGAGACGCAGATCACCCCTATATCGTCGCCCACCTGCAGGCTCTCGAAATCCACGTGGTATTTGAACTGGCCATCGGGCAGCTTCTCCATGGTGGGTTTGTACGCCACAAAGTAGTCATCGGTGAGGGCTGAGTCGGCGTAGCCGATATATTCGGGGGCCAGCGGGAACAGCACCTTCTTCTTGCGGCCATCGGCGAACTCGCCGGCCAGCAGGTTGAACAGGTAGAAGAAGGCATTCTGGCTGCCGTTGGTCAGGGCGATATTGCGAGAGGTGATATCCCAGCCGAGCTCCTTGCTGAGCAGGGCGGCCAGCGCCTTGGTGAACCTGTCCTTGCCTTGGGGGCCGTCGTAGTTGGCCATGGCTTTGACCAGTTCGCCATTGTCGAGCAGGTTTTTGGCTTCGGTTTGAAAGCGCTCCAGCATGGCGGGGATGGGGGCCGGATTGCCGCCACCCAGCATGATGGCGCCCGGATTGGTCAGCCCCTGATTAAGGTCATCCATGAGTTGGGTAATGCCGGCGTGGCGAGTGAACTTCTCGCCGAACAAGGAAAATTCCATTCGGTGACGGATCCAGAGTCAGTTACGGGGATGTAGCACCATAGCTCAGTTTAAAAGCGGGTGTCGATCAAAATAACGGGACGTTCCACGTGGAACATGACTCGGGAATACACCGTGGTAAAAAATACCATTTATGGGTTTAAAAATGACCACATTGCTACCCAGATAAGACACAAATGGGGGCTTTTAACTGATTAATTTAAGCAAAATCATCTAGTTATAAATATGGCACAAGTATTGGAATAGCTATCAGGTCATCTCAACCATACCGGAGCACACCAGATGAAAACCCTGATCGCCACCCTGATAATGAGCACACTGAGCCTGAATGTGATGGCAACTGAAAACCCCAGACCCGAGCTGGATACCGCCCAGCTGGATCAGGCTATCCTGGCTCAGCAGCAGGAGGCATCCCATGCCGTGGTGCTGGATGCCATCCGCAACCTCAAGCCACTGGCACTGGATACCCTGGTGGTGGAGGTGAGTTCGGCCGATGCGACTCACCCCGGGAGTTGAGATGGCGCAGGGGAGTCTGGCCCGTATGCTGCCTGAAGAAGCTGATGAAGGCGCTGTCGCTGGAGAACTCCAGCGAAGCGGCTACCCGGCTGATGGGCACGTCCTCGGCCAGCAGCTCCATGGCGCGCAGCAGACGCCACTGCTGGCGCCAGGCCTGATAGCTCATGCCTGTGTCTCGCATGAAGATACGGCCTATGGTCTTGTCACTGGCACCCACCCGTCCGGCCAGCCGGTTGAGCCGATCGGGCAGGGTGTCGCCCCGTTTTACCTCCTGCAACCAGGCCGTCAGGCGCGGGTCTGCCGGTAGCGGCAGTTGCCAGGATTCCCGCGGCGCTTGCGCCAGCTCCTCCATGAACAGCGCCAGCATCCGGCTCTGCTCCACCTCCGGTTTCTCCCATGGCCAGAGTGCCATTCTTTCTATGATCTCCCGCAGCAACGGGTTGACCGCCATCACCTGCACACTGGCTGGCAGCTCGGGTTGTGGCCGGAAGTAGAGGGAGCGATAGGCCACCACACCGCGCATCAGCACTCTGTGGGGAGTGCCCGCCGGCAGCCAGGCTGCCCGGCTGGGTGGCAGCAGACAGACCTGGTTCGCCAGCTCTATGCTCATGCAGCCCGCCTGGGCAAACAGCAGCTGATGGCGCTGATGCTGATGCAGGCCCGAGTCGTGCCAGCCGAGCGCGGAGGCAATGCCGATCACGCTGCCAGCCAGGCTGTCCGGGTCAAAAGGGTGATCGGGGAGAATAAAGGCCATGTGTCCGATTATTGATGTTTATAGTCCTGCTTATTGTAATCGGACAGTCGGCATCTCTCTAGAATGACGACCTCTTGTGAAGGAGGTTTGTCATGAACAACAAGTTGCCACCGCTCTGGCTGGTGGTCGGATTGATGATGTTTCCCCAGATAGTGGAGACCATCTACAGCCCTGTGCTGACGCATATCGCGAGCCAGTTCAGGGTAAGCGACGGACAGGCATCCCAGACCCTGTCGGTCTATTTTCTGGCGTTTGCGGTGGGCGTGGTCTGTTGGGGGCGGCTCTGTGATCTGATTGGGCGACGCCCCGCCATGCTGGCGGGTCTGTTCACTTACTGGCTCGGCACCTTGCTGGCATTGCTGGCCAACCAGTTCGAGGTGTTGCTGCTGGCCCGGGTCATCTCGGCCTTTGGGGCCGCCGTGGGATCCGTGGTGACCCAGACCATGCTGCGCGACAGCTACCAGGGCAGCGATCTGGCCCGCGTCTTCTCGGTCATGGGGGTCGCGCTATCACTCAGCCCCGTGCTGGGACTGGTGAGCGGCGGCCTGTTGGCCGAGCAGTTTGGCTATCTCGGTGTCTTCAGCGGCTTGCTTGTGCTGGCCCTGATGCTGGGGGGGATCGCCGGCTGGCGGCTGCCGGAAACCCGTCCCGTGATGACCACTCGGGTTGCCCTCTGGCCATTGGCGTACCGCATGGTGCGGGATGGCGGACTCTGGCGCAGTGCCCTGCTGGTCGCTCTGTTCAATACCATGCTGTTTGGCTACTACAGCCTGGCGCCGTTTCTGTTTGCCGGATTGGGATTGAATGCCAGCGAGTTTGGCTATTCCGGCCTGGCGTTGGCGCTGGCGACCCTGATCGGCAGCCTGCTGAACCGACGTTTGCTGGGGGCGGGCTGGTTGCCATCAGCGCTGATCCGGCTGGCCTCTGTGCTGGCGCTGGTGGCTGGGGTTACCGTGTGGGCGAGCCAGGATTCGCTCTGGTTCCTGCTGCCCATGATGGGAGTCGTGGTGGCCTTTGGCATCGCCATTCCCAATGTGTTGAGTCAGGCCTTGCTGTCTTATCGGGAGGTGGCAGGCAGTGCCGGTGCCCTGTTCGGACTGGCCTACTACCTGCTGCTCAGCCTGGGATTGGCGCTGGCGGCCGCTTTGCAGGATCTGGGTTTGCTGCTCCTTGGCTGCGGCCTGCTGGCCGTGCTGTGCAGTGGCCGGCGTTCCACGTGCAACATCAGCTGCCGATAAAACGGTAGCCGATGCCTGATTCGGTCTCGATCAGGCTGGGTTGCTGGGGGTTATCTCCCAGCTTCTTGCGCAGGCTGGCGATGACGATGCGCAGGTAGTGGGTATCTTCCTTGTGGCTCGGGCCCCAGATGTCGTTGAGCAGTTGGGTCTGCATCACCAGCTTGCCGGGGTGGCACACCAGCGCCTGCAGCAGGGCGAACTCCTTGCGAGACAGGGGGATCTCTTCATCCTTCATGGTCACCTTGTGGCTGCTGGCGTCCAGGGTCAGGCCGCATTGCGGGAAGTGGCGGCATTCGCCGCTGCTGACCCCGGCTCGCTGGCGCAGCAAGACGCGGATGCGGGCCATCATCTCCCCAATGCCGAACGGCTTGCTCATGTAGTCGTTGGCGCCCGCGTCCAGCAGGCGCACCTTCTCCTGCTCCGAATCCCGCGCCGACAGCACCAGTACCGGGTGCTGATGGTGTTCACGAATCATCTGCAGTATCTGGATGCCGTCTCCGTCCGGCAGGCCGAGATCCAGGATCACCAGATCGGGATTGAGATGGCGATACTGCTCCAATCCCTCATTGACGCCCACCGCCTCGCTGACCTGATGGCCCTCGGCGATCAGGCTGATCCGCAGAAAGCGGCGGATCGCCGCTTCATCATCAATGACCAGGATATGAGCCATCTAGCCTCCAGCGGCGAATGTTGGGGAGGGAACTGGCGATGGCAGCATGCACTCTCTGCCGCTATGACAAAGGATGGGATCCATCATACTTCCGGTGAGTTGAGGGTGAGCGGCAGTGAGATGCGCATGCAGGTGCCGTTGCCGTTGGGGCCGGAAAATGCCCAGATGCGGCCGCCATGAGCCTCTATCATAGCGCGGGAAATGGCGAGGCCAAGCCCGGTGCCGCGACTGCCGCAATCACCGACCGGCTGGGTGTAGAACAGATTGAAGATCTTGTCCCGATCCGACTCGGCGATGCCGACCCCGATGTCGATGATGTCGATGATGAGATCCGGATCCGCCAGCATCACCTTGAACTCTATGGGGGTGCCGGCCGGCGAGTAGCGGGAGGCGTTGTCGAGGATATTGACCAGCACCTGCTCGATCAGGGCCCCGTGCACATAAAGCTGGGGGATCTGCTGATCGAAGTGCACCAGCAGCTTGTGCTGACGCCAGGAGGACTCCAGCCGCTTGCGGGCGCTCTCCACCAGATCCGCCAGGTCGACCCAGTCCCGTTTCAACTGGAAGTCCGGCGAGCCTATGCGGGTCATGTCCAGCAGGTTCTGCACATAGCTGTGCAGGCGGCGCGCCTCGTCCTGTACCGAATGGAGCAGTTCGTTGCGATCCTCTGCGCTGATCCGATCACCGTATTCCAGCAAGGTGCTGCCGGCCCCCATTATGGTGGCCAGCGGCGTCTTCAGATCGTGGGAAACCGACGAGAGCAGGGCGGCGCGCATCCGATCCGTCTCCGCCTGCAGCTGACTGTCGGCCAGTCGCTCGTTGAGATCGATCCGGGCCAGGGCGGCACGGATGTCGGTAAGCAGGGCCTGCAGCTGATGTTCGGCCGAGGAGGCGAGCGGGTTGGACAATCGAATGCCGAGCACCAGATCATCGGTGAGATGGTGATATTGCGCCTCGGCGGCATTGAGGGTGGCCGTGTGGGCCCCGGCGCTCTGCTTCTGGGCCAGGCACCAGTCGATGGCCGCCTTGTCGGTCTGCCCGGGTCTGTGCTGAGCCGATCCCGCCCTGTGCTGATAATCCTGATCGAGGGCAAAGACGGGCTGGGTCAGGGCCAGCGAGATGGCCTGGGTGCCTTGCCTGAGCACCTCTTCCGGGCTGCTGGCGGTGGCCAGCCCCTGGCTCAGCGACAGCAGGGCATTGCCGAGCTGCTGGGTCTCGCGCAGGCCGATCAGCTGTTGGCGCTGGCGGGAGGCGAGTCGTCCCGCCGTCATGCCGACGATGAGCAGCACGAACAGGGTGAGCAGGTCGCTGTGGCTGGCCACGTTCAGGGAGAAGTAGGGGGCGGTGAACAGCAGATTGTGAGCGACGAAGCCCAGCACGGCCGCCAGTATGGCGGGCACCAGACTGGTGGTGAGCGCCGTGGCCAGCACCCCCAGCACGAACAGCAGCGGCAGGGAGGCGGGCGGCAGCCAGTGGGAGAGCCCCCAGGCGGTGGCCGAGGTCACCGCCATTATGGTGATGGCCAGCAGGCTCTGGCGAATGTCCTTGGGGTGGAGTGGTTGCAGCCCCAGGCCGGGTTTGCGTTTCTCCGTGTCCACCAGTGTGATTTCTAGCCCCTGTGCCTGCTTGAGCAGGTGCTGCACCAGGGAGCGGCGCCAGGGGGCCTTGTGGGGTTTGCCGAGCAGCAGCTGCGAGACCTGCTGCTGTTCGGCGGTTTCCAGCAAGGTGCTGGCCACCGCCGGGCTGGAGAGGGTCAGCACCTTGGCACCCAGGTGGGAGGCCAGCGCCAGCGCCTGCTCCAGCTCGGCGGAGCGTTGCCCCTTGCTGTCGATGTGCACCACCAGCCAGGGCAGCTGGCGGCGCTGGGCGAAGCGGTGGCCGTAGCGCACCAGCGCCGAGCCGTGCTGATCGCCGAGGCAGACCATCAGCTTGCCCCGCAGCGGCAGCGTGGCCTTGCCCGCGGCCTGCCACTGCAGTTGCAGATCCCCCTCCACGTGGCTGGCGGCGGTCTGCATCGCCAGCTCGCGCAGGGCGGTCAGGTTGTTGAGGGAGAAGAAAGATTGCAGAGCGGCCTTGGCCTGATGGGGCACATAGACCTTGCCCTCCTTGAGCCGGCCGAGCAGCTCCTTGGGGGGCAGGTCTATCAGTATGATACTGTCCGCTTCCAGCAGCACCTGATCCGGCAGTGTCTCCTTGACCCTGACCCCGGTCAGTTGCCACACCAGATCGTTGAGGCTCTCCAGGTGCTGCACGTTGAGGGTGGAGTAGACGTCGATGCCGGCACCGAGCAACTCCTCCACATCCTGCCAGCGCTTCTCGTGACGGCTGCCCGGCGCGTTGCTGTGGGCCAGCTCATCCACCACCACTATGGCGGGTTTGCGTTCGAGCAGCGCATCCAGATCCATCTCCTCCAGCCGTTGCTGGCGGTGGAGATGGATCTGGCGCGGCTGGATGGCGAGCTTGTCGAGCAGGGCCAGGGTCTCCTGACGGCCATGGGTCTCCACCACGCCGATCAGGATGTCGACCCCTTCCCGAGCCTGTTCCCGCACGGCTTGCAGCATGGCGTAGGTCTTGCCTACGCCGGGGGCGGCGCCGAGAAAGACCTTCAGCTTGCCCTTGTGTTCCTGCTCCAGGCTCGCCAACAAGGCATCGGCCCGCACCTCATCACGCATTCCCGTACTCCTGCTTCAGGCTTGCCAACAAGGCGCCAGCCGTTACCTCATCACGCATTCCCGTACTCCTGCTCCAGGCTTGCCAACAAGGCGCCAGCCTTTACCTCGTCATGCATTTCCGTACTCCTGCTTCAGGCTTGCCAACAAGGCGCCAGCCGTTACCTCGTCACGCATTCCCGTACTCCCACTCCAGGCTTGCCAGCAAGGCGCCAGCCGTTACTCCATCACGCATTGTTATCCTTATCGAGCAACCGCTGGCTCAGTTCGAAAATGTGGGATACCGGTCCTTTCTATCAAGCATCCTTGTCTAGCAGCAGGTTCAGCTGGAGTATGTTGACCACTTGCGGGCCAAGGATACCAGCTTGTGCACTGGACTTGACCTGCTCCGTCAGCAAGGCGGGATCCAGCCCTCGCTGTTTGGCCACTCTTTCCACCTGAGCCAGCACGGCATCCACCGGCAGATGGGGGTCCAGGCCGGAGGCAGATCGGGTCAGTGTGGCGGGTGATGCGTCACCGGTCGGCGCCTGGGCCTCTGTGTTGGCAAACTGGGCCCGCAGGGGTGAGCTCATGCCCAGATTGGATGCACCACCGCCTATGGTGGCGAAGTCGCTGGCGGAGGGGCGGGAGTGGAAGTACTCGGCCCGCTCGAATTTCTGCGCCAGCAGGGCACTGCCGATCAGTTGCTGTTTGCCGTTGGTCAGCTGGCTGCCGTTGGCCTGCCAGGGGAACATCAGCTGGGCCAGCCCTGTCACCGCCAGCGGGTAGCCGACACCCAGCAGCAGGGTCAGGGTCAGCAGGGTTCTGATTGCTATCATGATTCTCTTGCTCCAAACAGATTGATGGGGTGCAGGCCAGGCTTGCACCCCGCTATGTCGTCGTTACACCAGACCCAGGCCTGTGATGGCCAGGTCGATCAGCTTGATGCCCATGTATGGGGGCACGATCTGGCCGTGGATACCATCGTGCGGCGTTTTCATCACACCAACCCCAGGCCGGTGATGACCAGGTCGATCAGCTTGATGCCAATGAAGGGCACTATCAGACCACCGACGCCGTAGATCAGCAGGTTGCGGCGCAGCAGGCTGGCGGCGGATCCCTTCAGGCTGACCCCGCGCAGGGCCAGCGGCACCAGCGCCACTATGATCAGGGCGTTGAAGATGATGGCCGACAGAATGGCGCTCTGCGGGCTGCCCAGCTGCATCAGGTTCAGTGCCCCCAGTTGCGGATAGGCGGCGATGAACAGGGCCGGCAGTATGGCGAAGTACTTGGCCACGTCATTGGCGATGGAGAAGGTGGTCAGGGCGCCGCGGGTCACCAGCAGCTGTTTGCCGACCAGCACCACGTCCAGCAGCTTGGTGGGGTTGGAGTCCAGATCCACCAGGTTGCCCGCCTCCTTGGCGGCCTGAGTGCCTTCGTTCATGGCCAGACCCACGTCGGCCTGGGCCAGCGCCGGGGCGTCGTTGGCACCGTCACCGCACATGGCGACCAGGCGGCCATCGGCCTGCTCCTGGCGGATATAGGCCAGCTTCTTCTCTGGAGTGGCTTCGGCGATAAAGTCATCCACCCCGGCTTCGGCGGCGATGGCGGCGGCGGTCAGCGGGTTGTCGCCGGTGATCATCACTGTCCGTATCCCCATGTGACGCAGGATCTGGAAGCGGGCCTTGATGCCGGGCTTGATGATGTCCTTGAGGAACACTACCCCCAGCAACTTCTCGTGGGTACAGACCAGCAGCGGGGTGCCGCCCTGGCGGGCTATGTTGTCGACCGACTTGAGGATCAGCTCGGGCACCGCCTTGCGCTCGAGGGAGAGGTAGTTGAGCACAGCATCCACAGCCCCCTTGCGATATTGATGACCGTTGCGATCCAGTCCGCTCAACCGGGTCTCGGCGCTGAACGGGATCAGCTTGTCACTCTCCAGCTGGCTTGGCTTGGCCATGCTTTTACCTGCCAGAGTCAGGATGGATTTGCCTTCCGGCGTATTGTCGCCGAGGGAGGCCAGCATGGCTGCCTGGGCCAGCAGGGAGGGATCCACACCAGGGGCCGGGATCAGCTCGTCGGCCATGCGGTTGCCGAAGGTGATGGTGCCCGTCTTGTCCAGCAGCAGGGTGCGCACGTCACCGGCGGCCTCCACGGCGCGGCCCGACTTGGCAATCACGTTCAGCTTCACCAGCCGATCCATGCCGGCGATGCCGATGGCGGAGAGCAGGCCGCCTATGGTGGTCGGGATCAGGGTGATGAACAGGGCGATCAGGTAGAGCCTGGGCACCTGGGTACCGTTGTAGTCGAGGAACCAGGGCAGGGTAGCCACCACCAGCAGGAAGATCAGGGTCAGACCCACCAGCAGGGCATCGAGTGCCATCTCGTTCGGGGTCTTCTGGCGCTTGGCCCCTTCCACCAGCGAGATCATCCGGTCCAGCGTGCTCTCACCCGGATTGTTGCTCACTCGTACCCAGATCTCGTCCGAAACCACAGTGGTGTTGCCGGTCACGCCGCTGCGGTCGGTGCCGGATTCGCGAATGACGGGGGCGGATTCACCCGTGATGGCTGCCTCGTTGACCGAGGCGATGCCGGCCACCACTTCACCATCGGCCGGGATCATCTCGCCGCTGCGCACCAGCACCAGATCGCCTTTCAGCAGGCTGGTGGCGGGCACCCATTCACCCTGTCCATCCTTGGCATCCATGACCCGGCGCGCCTTGAGCTGGCTCATGCCGGCCTTCAGGCTGTCGGCTCTCGCCTTGCCGCGTCCTTCGGCCAGGGTCTCGGCGAAGTTGGCAAACCAGAGGGTCAGCCAGAGCCAGGCGGTGAGCTGCCAGGCCAGGCTGGGGGCCACGCCCGACAAGGGTTGGCCCAGCAGGGACTCCAGGGTCGCCATCACGGCGGCCAGCCAGAGGGTGAACAGTATGGGGCTGCCAAACAGTGCCTTGGGGTTGAAGCGATAGAGGGCTTCGACCATGGCTTGCACAATTTGCGAGCTCTGTTTCTTGGCCTTCACCTTCTCGGTGCTGGCCGTCATTGAGATGGACTTGCTCATTAGAAAGCTCCCTGTATCAGGCTCAGATGTTCGGCCACGGGTCCCAGTGCCAGCAGTGGCAGGAAGGAGAGGCCGCCAATCAGCAGTACTGTGATGATCAGCAAGGTAATAAACAGTGGCCCCCGGATCGGGAAGTCACCTTCACCCGTCTCCTGGCGCGGAGCGCGGGCGAGCTGGCCGGCGATGGCCAGCACGGGGATGATGTAACCGAAGCGGCCGAGCAGCATGGCCAGCGCGATGGCGATGCACTGCCAGCTATCGGCGGCGGCAAAGCCCGCGAAGGCGGAACCGTTGTTGCCGGCAGCCGAGGCGTAGGCATAGATCAGCCGTGACAGGCCGTGCGGGCCTTCATGGCCTATGACGGTGGCGGCATCCGGCATCAGCAGGGTCACGCCACCGATCACCAATACCCCGACCGGCATCACCAGCATGCTGGCGACCACCCACTTCATCTCTGTGATGCCGAGGCGTTTGCCCAGATAGGTCGGGGTGCGACCCACCATGAGGCCACACAGGAACACGGTCAGCAGCACGAACAGCATCATGCCGTAGATGCCGGCACCCACGCCGCCGAACACCACTTCACCCAGCAGCATGTTGATCATGGCGACCATGCCGGCGAGGGGGGCAAAGCTGTCGTGCATGGCGTTGACCGAGCCGTTGGAGGCGGCCGTGGTCGCCACTTCCCAGATGCTGGAGAGCACTGGGCCGAAGCGGCTCTCCTTGCCTTCCCAGTTGCCCATCTGAGTGGTGAGGTGAGCGAGGTTGGGATCCGGCTTCATCTCCTGGGAGAGGGAGAGGCAGAGCCCCAGTACCAGCATGATGGTCATGGCGATGAGGATGGCGCGACTGTGGGCCACGTCCTTCACGTAGCGGCCCAGGGTGCAGACCATGGCGGCGGCTATGGTGAGCAGGGCGACCATCTCCAGCCAGTTGGAGAGGGCGGTCGGATTCTCGAACGGGTGAGCCGAGTTGATGCCGAAGAAGCCACCGCCGTTGGAACCGAGCTGCTTGATGGCGATCTGGGACGCGGCAGGGCCGAGCGGCAGCAGCTGTTCCTGACCTTCCAGGCTGTGGAACGGCAGATAGGCCGACAGTGTCTGGGGCACGCCCTGCCATACCAGCAGCAGCGCCATGATCAGCGCCATCGGCAGCAGCACGTAGAGGCAGAAACGCACCAGATCCTGCCAGAAGTTGCCGATGTGGGTAGTTTGCTGGCGGGCTATGCCGCGGAACAGGGAGATGGCGACGGCCGCGCCCGTCCCGGCGGAGACGAAGTTCTGGGTGGTGAGCCCCACCATCTGACTGAAGTAGGAGAGGCTGGCCTCACCGGAATAGGCTTGCCAGTTGGTGTTGGTCATGAAGCTGACCGCCGTGTTGAAGGCCATTTGCCAGCTCAGGCCGGGCAGTTGCTGCGGGTTGAGGGGCAGCAGGCCTTGCGCCATCAGGATCAGGAACAGCAGGCCGAAACCGGCGCCGTTGAATGCCAGCAGGCTGAGGGCGTAGGACTTCCAGTCCTGCTCCCGTCCGTCCGTGCCGCAGCAGGCCAGGGTGGTGCGCTCTATGGGCGACAGCCAGCGGCTCTGCCCCTCGAATACCCGATACAGGTAGCCGCCAAGCAGGGGAGCCGGCAGCAGGATCAGCAGCACAAAGGCCACCGGATAGATCACTTCTTGCCACATAGTCAGTTCCTCACTCATGGCTGCGCGTTAACGCACGCAACAGATAGCCCATCAGGGCGAGGACCAGCAGCAGATATAGCCAATTCATATCGACTCCATTGAGATAATTAGCTGCGAGAGTCGATGTAAAACCCTATCGACTCCGTTGGTGTCATTGACGTTGAAAGGGTATGTAAAACCGGCGTAAAGGCGCCATAAAGCGGCATGGAGGGGGCGTAAAATCGGCGTAAAAAGCGCAGGTCTGTCGGGGCTGTCGAAGGGCAGATATGAAAAAACCCGGCCTGGGCCGGGTTTGGTAGCAAGTTGCTGAAGCTAGCCTGATGGTGATGAGGCCAGTTTCATATGCGGTTAGCGCATGGTCACAAACTCTTCCGCGCTGGTGGGGTGAGGAGGGGGAACGCAGTTGTCGAGACAGACCTCGAGTTTCCCTCCTCACACGGCCATCAGCGCATAGTCACAAACTCTTCCGCGCTGGTCGGATGAATGGCCACGCAGTTGTCGAAGTCGGCCTTGGTGGCTCCCATCTTCATGGCGACGCCGAAGCCTTGGAGTATCTCGTCCATGGCAAAGCCGATGCCGTGCAGGCCGACCACTTTCTCTTCCGGCCCGATACACACCAGCTTCATGCGGGTGGGCTGGCGATGCTGGGTCAGGGCCGAATACATGGCGGTGAACTGGCTGCGGTAGACCTTGACCTGGCCCTCGCCATACTCGGCGACGGCTTCCGGTTCGGTCAGCCCTATGGTGCCGATGGGCGGGTGGCTGAACACCACGGTCGGCACCAGATCGTAGTTGAGGTGCTCGTTCGGCTTGTTGTTGAACAGCCGCTCGGAGAGACGACGGCCCGCCGCGACGGCCACCGGAGTGAGCTGGATGCGGCCCGTGTTGTCACCGACGGCATAGAGGTTGGCGACGGTCGTGTTCTGGAATTTGTCGGTCGGGATGAAGCCCTTCTCGTCCAGCTCGACACCGGTGGCGGCCAGGTTGAGGTTGTCGGTGGCCGGCACGCGGCCTATGGCCCAGATCAGGCAATCGACGGTCAGGTGGCGACCATCTTCCAGTTGCAGGGTCAGGCTGTCATCGGCGTTCTTGACCACGGCTTTCGGAATGGCGTGGGTGTGCAGTTTGGGCCCTTCCTGCGCCATGATCTCAACCAGAGTCTCGTGGATCATGGGGTCGAAGTTGCGCAGCGGCGCGTGCTTGCGTACCACCAGGTGGGTCTCTGAGCCGAGCGCCTGCATCACGCCGGCTATCTCCACAGCTATGTAGCCGGCACCGACCACGGCAACCCGCTTGGGCTGGCTCTGCAGATCGAAGAAACCATCGGAATCTATACCCAGCTCGGCACCCGGAATGGCGGGTACTTCGGGACGGCCACCTGTGGCGATCAGTATGTGATCGGCGCTGTACTGCTCGCCGTTGACCTCGATCGTGTTGCTATTGACGAAGCTGGCGAAGCCCTTGACGACAGTGATCTGGTTCTTGCCCAGCACGTTCTGATAGGACTTGTGAATGCGGCCGATGTAGGCCTGGCGGGACTCGACCAGCTTGGCCCAGCTGAAGTGGTTGAGTGTGGTGTCGAAGCCGTAGTCGGCGCCATATTTCAGGGCATCGGCGATCTGGCCCGCATACCACATGGCCTTCTTCGGCACGCAGCCGACGTTGACGCAGGTTCCACCCAACTCTTTGGCTTCAATCAGGGCGACTTTCTTGCCGTACATGGCAGCCCGGTTGGCCGAGGCGATGCCGCCGCTGCCGCCACCGATGGCGATATAGTCAAAATGCTGTGCCATTGCGAGGTTCTCCGCTCATTAAGAATGCAATCACAGCATGATGGGGATAAAGCGGCTGGCTCACAAGAGCCAGCACTCAGTTATGTTGGATCGGCAGGCGAATATGGAACTGGGCGCCGTTGCCCGGTTCACTGACGCAGTTGATGCGGCCACGCAGCAGCTGCACCACCAGGTTGTAGATGATGTGGGTGCCGAGCCCGCTGCCGCCCTGGCCCCGCTTGGAGGTGACGAAGGGGTCGAAGATGCGTGGCAGTATCTCGGGCGGGATGCCGCGGCCGTTGTCGCTGTAGTCGATCATCAGCTCCTCACCCTGCTGCTCCACCTTGATGGTGATCTTCTTCGGCTTGTCCCAGTTGTCGAAGCCATGGTTGATGGAGTTGAGGATCAGGTTGGAATAGATCTGGGTGAAGCTGCCGGGGAAGGAGAAGATCGACAGCTTGGGATCGCACTGTATATCCACCTCGCACTGGGCCTTCTTCAGCTTGTGGCCGAGGGAGACCACCACCTGATGCAGGTTGTCGGCGAGGCTGAAGTTGTAACGCGCCTCGGACGACTGATCGACCGCCACCTGCTTGAAGCTGGCAATCAGCTCCGAGGCGCGTCTCAGGTTGCCCTGCAGCAGTTGCATGGACTCGTCTAGGTTGACGGTGAACTCGTTGAGATAGGAGCGGGAGAGCTGCTTGGAGTCGATGTGCAGCTTGAAGTCGGCCACCCGCTCCTGCAGATAGGAGGAGGCGGTCACGCTGATGCCGATGGGGGTGTTGATTTCGTGCGCCACCCCGGCCACCAGCGAGCCGAGGGAGGCCATCTTCTCCGATTCCACCAGGGTCTGCTGGGCCTGCTTCAGGTCGTCGTAGGCCTTGCCCAGCTGATCGTTGGCGTCGCTCAGGCTGCGGGTTCGCTCCACCACCTTGCCTTCCAGCTGTTCGTTGAGGGAGATGATCTCCCGCTCCACCTTCTTGAGGCGGGTGATATCGTAGCCGAACCCGATGAGATACTTGAGGTTGAGGCCTTCGTAGAAGGGGGCAAAGGTCCACTGCAGCACCAGCTCATGGCCCTGCTGGTCATGCATGATGACCTCTTTGTCCTCGATGGAGCCGTGATCGGCCAGGATCAGCGCCAGCTCTTCACGCTGTTCCTGGCTGACGAACAGATCCAGCCAGCTGTGCTGCAAGATTTCCTGCTGGTGGTAGCCGGTCAGCAGTATGGCGGCCGGGTTGATGCTGGCGATGGTGAGGTTGGGTTCCATGCAGCAGATGAGCATGTTGGCCGAGTTGATCAGGGTGGCGGAGAAGTCCCGCTCCTGTTGCAACTGTTCCGCCGCCTGATGGCGTGCCGCAAACTCGTCGTTCAGCCGTGTTCGCATCTGGTTTAGGGTGGCGACCAGGGTATCCAGCTCGTCGGGTTTCTTGCGGGGCAGGGGGCGCCCCTCCAGCGTCAGCTCTATGGCCAGCCTATCCAGATTGAATTTCTGGGCATAGTTGGCGATGCGGTTGAGGTGACGGACCACCAGATAGTAAATGATGATCAGGATGCAGAACGAGACCACCAGCGTCTTGATGGTCTGGCTGACCATGATGAGCACGGATTTTTCAATCAGGCGCTGGTAGATCTGTTCGAGGGAGGCGGCGACAAACAGCTTGCCGACCACTTCACCCTGATAGGTGAGATTGAACTCGCGGGAGATGTCGTAGCTTTCACGCTCTACCCCCTGGGTCAGCAGCGGCACTTCCGAGTTGCCGAGCATCTCCTTGACCATCACGAACTGCATGTTGGGCAGGTTCATGATGCCTTCTAT
The DNA here is from genome assembly GCF_047780465.1 of Aeromonas sp. A04. NCBI lineage: Bacteria > Pseudomonadati > Pseudomonadota > Gammaproteobacteria > Aeromonadales > Aeromonadaceae > Aeromonas > Aeromonas sp. A04. The sequence continues at coordinate 67,679 of NZ_JBLNHP010000010.1, forward strand.
CTGTACCTTGACCTGCTCCTCATCCAGGTTCCACAGGCTGGCGGCGATGGGTTGCAGGAAGGAGGCCTCGATCTGGCCGATGCTGTCCTCGATGACGGCGACATCCTTGCGGTAATCCCAGGCAAGCTGCAACACCGTAATGATCATCGCCAATACGGTACTGCACACCAGAATGTAGGAGAGCAGGCGGTATGAGAGCCCGTTACGGCCGACGGCCCTCGCGGTCTTGGAGAAGAGTCCTGACATGGCGTCCTTGCGGTCTGGATATATTGCCATTTAGTTTAACTGCTTCATGCACTTATGTCGTGTTTCGTTAGCGGGATAAAAAAAGGCCCCGAATCGGGGCCTTTTGCATTCAAATCGGTGATCAATGACTCCCTTTCGCCTTGGGCGGGATGGATTCATCAAACACGGGCAAGGGTTTGTGCTCGGAGGCCAGGTAGGTGTAAATCACCGGCAGCACGAACAGGGTGAAGATGGTACCGATCGCCAGACCGGCCACTATCACTATGCCGATGCTGAAGCGCTGGGCCGCACCGGCGCCGGCCGCATACAGCAGCGGGATCAGACCCGCGATCATGGCCGCCGTGGTCATCAGGATGGGGCGCAGCCGCACCTTGGCCGCCTGCATCACCGCCTGGGTCCGGTTCAGACCGTGCAGCAGCTGCTCCTCCTTCGCCACCTCGCAGATCAGGATCCCGTGCTTGGTAATCAAGCCGACGAGCGTGATCAGGCCCACCTGGGAGTAGATGTTCATGGTGGCCATGCCCCACGCCAGCGCGATCAAGGCACCACTGATGGCGAGCGGGACCGACACCATGATCACCAGGGGGTCACGTACCGATTCGAACTGGATGGCCAGCACCAGGAAGATGATGGCCAGGGCCAGCGCGAAGGTGGCATAGAGGGCGTTGCCTTCGGTCACGAACTGGCGAGCCTCACCCATGAAGTCGTAGCGATAGCCTTGCGGCAGCTTCTCTTCGGCTGTGGTCTTGAACCAGTTGATCGCGTCCCCCATGGCGACACCCGGTGCCGGTACGGCGCCTATGGTGGCGGAGTTCAGCTGGTTGAAGTGGGGCAGGGCACGGGGCTCGCCCACGACTTCGATGTTGATCAGGCTGCCCAGCGGGATGGATTTGCCGTCGGCCGCACGCACGTAGTAACCCTTCATGGATTCCGGGTTCATGCGGTATTTGCGCTCGACCTGGGGGATCACCTCGTAGGAGCGGCCATCCAGGTCGATGCGGTTGACGTAACCGTCCGCCATCATGGTGCCCATGGTGATGCCTATATCCTGCATGGTGATGCCGTAGGCACCCGCCTTGTCCTTGTCGATCTTGATCTTCATGGTGGCGGAGTCGTAGTTCAGATCGAGATCCGAATAGACGAACTGGCCATTGGCCTGGGTGGCCGTCAGCATCTCGCTGGCGATCAGGAACAGGCTCTCGAAGCTGTTCGGGGTGGTGATGACGAACTGGATCGGCAAGCCGCTCGATGCACCCGGCAGTTCAGGGAACTGGAAAGTGGTGATGGCCATCCCTGGGATGTCCTTCACCAGTCCGGCGACCCGGTCCAGCACCTCTTTCTGGCTCGCTTCACGCTGGCTCCAGGGCACCATGGAGGCGATACCAAACGCCTGATTGGCGTTGAATACCCCGGAGAAGACCTGGGAGTAGGCGATTTCCGGCTGCTCATCCAGGATCTTGTTCACGTCCGCCATGGTGTTTTCGATGTAGTCCAGGTTGGCGTTGGAGGGTGCCGTGCCCAGCACCGCCATGACGCCCTTGTCTTCCGACGGCGCCAGCTCGCTCGGGATGAACTTGAACAGCAGCGGCAGGCTGCCGAATACGATGACGGCGAACACCACGACCACGATGCGCTTCTGCATCACGGCGTGCAGCATGCTGTCGTAGCGTTCAGTCATCCGATCCAGCAGGTGGTGTACCGTGCTCTCGAATTTGCCCGGCTGCTCGTTGGCCTTGAGCATCTTGGCGCACATCATGGGTGACAGGGTCAGCGCTATGATGCCGGAGACGAATACCGCCCCCGCCAGGGTCAGCGCGAACTCCTTGAACAGGGAGCCGGTGATGCCTCCCATCAAAGCGATCGGCGCATACACGGCGGCCAGGGTGACCGTCATGGCGATAACCGGCACGGCTATCTCCCGGGTCCCTATGATGGCGGCCCGGAAGGGCTCCTCCCCCTGCTTGATGTGTCGGTCGACGTTCTCCAGCACCACTATGGCGTCATCCACCACCAGACCGATCGCCAGCACCATGGCCAGCAGTGTCATCAGGTTTATCGAGAAGCCGAACAGATCCATCATCATCACCACGCCGATCAGGCTGAGCGGAATCGTGATGATGGGGATGATGACGGCGCGGAACGAGCCGAGGAACAGGGTGATCACCACCAGTACGATGGCGGCCGCCTCCAGTATGGTCTTGATGACCTCGTGGATGGACTCGTTGATGGCGATGGTGGAGTCATACAGCACGTTGGCCTGCATGGTGCTAGGCATGTTGCTCTTCAGGCTCGGCAGCAACTCCAGCACGTCGTGGGCAATGTTGATGGGGTTGGCGGTCGGCGCCGCGTTGACCGCCATGACCACGGCTTCGCGGCCGTTGGCACTGGCCCGGTAGATGTCGTGGCTCTTCTCCAGCGTCACCTTGGCGATGTCGGAGAGGCGGATCACCTTGCCGTCACGGGTGGCCACCACCAGTCGCTTGAGCTCCTCGGTATTGCTGACCTGGGTCTTGGCATTGCCGTTGAACAGGGTGAAGTAACCCGTCGCCTGGCCGGTGGCCGACTGATAGTTGTTGCTGTTGAGCACAGTCATCACGTCGCTTGAGGTCAGGTTGAAGGCCGCCATCTTGGCCGGATCCAGCCATACCCGCAGGGCAAACTCGACACCGCCGTAGAGATCAACCTTGGACACGCCGCCCACGGTAAACAGCTGCGGCTTGATGACCCGTTCCAGATAGTCGGTGATCTGGCTGGAGTTCAGCTCCGGACTGGTGAAGCCGAGGTAGAGCACCGCCGTGGTGGAGCCGGTGGAGGAGGTGACCGAGGGGTCTTCCGCCTCTTTCGGCAACTGGGAGCGCACCGAGTTGACCTTGGCCAGTATGTCAGACAGCGCGGCGTTCGGGTCGGTGTTGAGCTTCATGAAGGCCGTGACGGTGGAGCTGCCCAGCTGGCTGGAGGAGGTCATGAAATCGATGTTGTCGGCTTGCGCCACCGCCTGCTCCAGCGGCTGGGTGATGAAGCCCTGGATCAGGTCGGCACTGGCACCGTAGTAGCTGGTGCTGACCGTGATCACCGTATTGGTCACCTCGGGGTATTCCCGCACCTGCATCTTGAAGATGGCCTGAAAGCCCAGCAGGGCGATCAGGAAGCTGAGCGAGATCGCCAGCACAGGCCGTTTTATGAATATGTCAGTAAATCGCATTGCAGATCTCCGCGCTTACAGCATCGGGGTTTGTGCCGGAACGGCCAGGGCATCGTTTTCGACCACGCGCACCTTGGTGTCGTTGCTCAGGCGAACCTGGCCCGACAACACTATCTCGTCCCCGGCCTTGATACCGGACAGCACATGTACGTCATTGCCGCGACGCTCGCCCGCCTTGACCACGACCTGCTTGGCCCGTTTCATGCCGTCCACCTCGTGGATGACATAGACGTTTTCGCCATACAGGGTGAAGGAGATGGCCGATTGCGGGATCACCATCTGCTCTTTGACCGTGGGCAGTATGATGCTGGCGCGGGCGAACATGCCTGAACGGAGCTGGCCGTCGTTGTTCGGGATGTCAGCCTGTACCTGGATCAGGCCGCTCTGGTAGTTGACGGCCGGCTCGATGGCGGTGATGTGGCCATCAAACTGGGTCTGGGGATAGGCATCCACGTTGATCTTGATGATCTGGCCCAGAGTGATTTTCGAGATGTCGGTCTGGGGCACGGTGAAGCGCAGGCGCATCACGCTGGTGTCTTCCAGCCGCACTATGTCGGTACCCGGTTGCAGGTACTGGCCGAGGAAGACGTTGCGCAGGCCGACCACACCGCCGAAGGGGGCGCGGACTTCACGGCGGGCTATGGTCGCCTTCAGGCTCTCGATGTCGGCCTCCAGCGAGCGGTAGCTGGCTTCGGCATCATCCAGCTGATCCTTGGAGATGGAGCTCTTCTTGAAGAGGTTCTGGAAGCGCTCGTACTTGGCGCGCGCCGCCGGCAGCTTGGCCAGGGAGGCTTGCAGGTTGGCCTTCTCCACGCTGGAGTCCAGGCTCAGCAGCAGCTGCTCCGCCTTGACCGGCTTGCCGGATTCGAAGGTGATGGCATCGATGGTGCCCGCCAGTTCGGTGGACAGCGTCACCCCCTGGTTCGGTTCGATGAAGCCGATCGCTTCTATGGTCGGTACCCAGTCCTGCGCCTTGGTCACCATGGCGGTCACCGGGAACTCGGGTTCAGGCCGGTTGGCCATGAACTCTGCAATCTTCTTCTGCTTGAACATATTGAAGCCGATGACGCTGCCAAACAGGGCAAGCGCTATCAGCAACATGATGGCCATCCACTTTTTCATGAACAGGCTCCTGAGGTGGAAAAATTGGGGTTTAAAATGGCATTCCAGCTGGCCCGGATCACGGCTTCCAGCTGTTCTTGCGTCAGTTCAAAGTGGTGAACCTGGCGTTGCAACGCCAGACTTCCCACGCAATCCAGGCTCAGCACCTGCAGTGCCCGGACGGGTAGATCGATAAACAGACCTTGTTCACGTCCCCGTTCGAAGAAGCGATCCAGAGGTGCCCAGGCGGCCATGATGACCGGGTCTTTCTCCAGCTCGGCTCCCAGCGGAGAGCTCTCATACTGCAACTTGCATTTGAGCGCGTTGGGCTCGTCGGCAAAAATGGCGTGGATGTTGAGCCACAAGCGCCGAAATTGCTGAAACGATACCTCTTCTATCTGCACCCCTTCCATGACCAGGGGATGACACTGGAGTATGGTGTGCTGATAGAGCTGGCGGATCAGATCATCTTTGTCGCTGAAGTAGCGATAGATGGTGCCCGCCGCGACCTTGGCTCTCTTCGCCACCACGGCAATGGATAGCCCGTGGAAACCCTGCTCGCCGAGTACTTCATGCGCCGCATTGAAAATGCGTTCTTTCTTGTTCATGACTCGATTATCACAACGGCTGAATGAACGTTCATTCATTTTAGGGGGGCCTTGAGGCAAGTCAAGTTCTGCTGCGCGCTTGACCACCATAGTGGGGGTACAAAGTAACGGGGGAGGACTGGATCCAGCCTGAATGAAGGGAAAATGGCATAAAACAGCCATAAACGATGGAAAAACAAGCGGTTGATTCAGTGCAGGCAAAAAAGTGTAGACAAGCATGCTCCCATCATCAATAATGCGCCCCGTTCGACAGCGTAGCGCCCGTAGCTCAGCTGGATAGAGCGCTGCCCTCCGGAGGCAGAGGTCACAGGTTCGAATCCTGTCGGGCGCACCATCAAACGTGCGCCAGTTAAACGGGCGTTGTTGTGGAACGAAAACAGCTGTGGTGGCTGTAGCTCAGTTGGTAGAGTCCCGGATTGTGATTCCGGTTGTCGTGGGTTCGAGCCCCATCAGCCACCCCATTTTACAGCTTGTCAGGTATGCGAAGGTGGCGGAATTGGTAGACGCGCTAGCTTCAGGTGTTAGTGCCCCCCGGGTGTGAGGGTTCGAGTCCCTCTCTTCGCACCATACTTGCTGTATGACGAGGATGATCACAAGTGGTCGTCTTTGTGCTTTAGAGTACTTAGTAAAGAAAATTGTCNACTTGCTGTATGACGAGGATGATCACAAGTGGTCGTCTTTGTGCTTTAGAGTACTTAGTAAAGAAAATTGTCTCGGTGATTAGCGCAGCCCGGTAGCGCATCTGGTTTGGGACCAGAGGGTCAAAGGTTCGAATCCTTTATCACCGACCATATTCAGAAAAACCTCGCTTCGGCGGGGTTTTTCGCTTTCTGGCGTTTGCCATCTCTCCTGTCGTCACACCTTGTCACGTCTGTTTACACTTCTGTTGGCACTTTCTCGCCGCGGCTTCGGGTATGCTGGACCACAGACCCACAGCAAGTGGGCATCATTGAACACATTTCAGGCCAACATGTCATATGCACCCTAATATCGTTCGCGTCAGCACGCTGGCGCTTGTTGTCGTGGCCCTCAGCGGCTGCTCGTTCAAACCCAAGCCGGATGAGATCCTGATGGGCGCCGCGCCCAGGCAGGCCGCTGATACCCCCTCCACCCTGGTGACCAGTGGTGGTTTCTGCGTGGCATTGAATGCCCAGGATCAGCTGATCACCCAGCCTTGCGACCAGACAGCCCGTCAGCAGTTCAGCTGGGATGCCGGTGCCTTGCAGCTCCAGCAGCGCTGTCTGGTGGCCAAGGGAGGGAGTGTGCTCGCCATGACGGAGTGTCAGGATGAGAGTCGTCAATGGCAGTGGCAGGCGGATCGCCTGTTCAACCGCAAGGTCGAGCTATGCCTGGACGTCGCCGGGCGCCGTCACAAACCTGGCACCCCGCTGCGGCTGGCGGATTGCTACGGCGGTGCCAACCAGAGCTTCGAGTGGAAGAATGAAACGAGCGTGCTGGACCAGCTGAACCTGAAAAGCCTCATCTGGTGAGGCTTTTGGGATGGGTGGCGATCGCAGTTGGAATGCGTAACGTCGCCCGTGTCTCGGTTTGAGATGTCGGCCGGAGCGTCATGGATACCACGCACGGGCGGTATCCATGACGGCAGGGATCAGGCTGCGCCGGCGGTGCTGATGGCGAACAGCTGTTCCAGATAGACGGCGACGCCATCTTCATCCGAGCTCAGAGTCTGTTCGTGGTCTGCCAGGGCCAGCTTGAGGCGATCGTGGGCATTGCCCATCACCACGCCGCGACCCACCATGTTCAGCATCTCGAAGTCATTCATGCCATCCCCGAAGGCAACGGCCTGGGACATCTCCAGCCCGTGCTGCTCCAGCACGGCGCGCACGGCATTGCCCTTGTGCACCCCGGCGTGCATCACCTCGAGACAGTCCGGCAGGGAGAAGGTGACATTGAGTCGATCACCATAATGCTGATTGAGCTGGGCCTCGATCTGCAGCAGTTTCTCGTGGTCGCCGATGTAAAACACCTTGTTGACCTTGTCCATCGGATGGGTGGCGAGGTCGGTCAGGCGGTAGGTGAATCCGGATTCGTCATGGAATTGCAGCAACCAGGGCAGTTCCTCTTCCACCAGCCACTCGTCGCCATAGTAGACGTTGAGGTGAATGGAGGGGTCGCGCTCCAGCGCGATCAGTTCGGCGGCCACGGCGGCTGGCAGCGCCTGATTGAAGATGAGTTGATCCTGCTTGTCGTGCACCACGGCACCGTTGGAGGTGATCAGGAAGATGTCCAGCCCGAGCGTGTCGCGAATGCTGCGCACATCCACATGGTGCCGGCCTGTGGCCACCACGAACTTGATCCCCTGTTCCACCAGACGGTGCAGGGTGTCACGGGTGCGGGGGGAGATCTGGTGCTGCTTGTTGAGCAGGGTGCCATCGAGATCGGATACAACTACCTTGAACATCATTACCTCGGCATCAATTGAACGCCGGGGCAGTGTACCCCAGCGTTTTGCGTCACCCCATTTATTTAGGGATCCAAAAAATAACCAGCGTCAGAAGCGATCGAAGAAGGCCAGGGTGGCATTCAGCGCTACCTGACGCTGGGGATCGGCTTCCATGAACAGCTCGTGCCAGGCTCCCTCTACCCGCAACGGCTTGCCCCCTTCACACCGAGCCCGGGCGCAGAAGGCATCCTGCGCGGCATTGTCCACCACGCTGTCTTCCCCCGCCTGCAGCAGCAGCAGCGGTGTTTTGATGCGATCGGCGGCGGCGATGGCGCTGTCTCCGGCGGCTATCCCCTCGCGGATCCAGTGGGCCGTCACCCCGCCCAGCTTGATCTGCGGACGCTGTTCGTAGAGCTCGCGAAACGCCTGATAGCGCGGCTCGCTGTGGCTCAGGCCATTCTCGGCAAATTCGTGGGACTGGTAGCTGCCCTGACCCGGGCCATAGGGCGGTTCGCCCAGCCAGCTGCCGACCGTGTCTATGCTGGCCGCCAGCCCCTGTGCCAGCCACTTGGGCAGGCCGCCAAGGTTGATGCCCATCATGGGGGAGGAGAGCACGGCGGCCTTGATGTCATCCGGCCAGCGCTCCAGATAGAGCGCCGAGATGGCGCCGCCCATGGAGTGGGCCAGCAGGAACAGCTTGGCGGGCTGGTCCTGGGCGATCACCTCGTCATGAAACTGCTTGAGATCGAGCACATAATCGTCGAACTGGTCGACATATCCCTTCTCCTGGTCGGCCAGCAGCCGATCGGACAAGCCCTGGCCGCGGTGGTCGATGAGGTAGAGGCTGTAGCCCTGACGCCACAGATCCCAGGCCAGCTCCTGATACTTGAGATAGCTCTCGACCCGGCCGTTGACGATGAGGATGGCGCGATCCACCCTGGCCTGGCGCAGGGCGGCGTAGCGGATGGTGACGCCGTCCTTGCCCTTGAATTCCCCTTCGACGGCGTGCTCGCGCCAGAAGTCGGGCAGGGTCTGCTGATGGAGGGTGGCAACCTCGGCTTCGGATGTCAGCGGATAGGGATTGGTCACGGCAAGGGCTCCGGCAGAAAACAGGGTCAGGGCCAACAGGGGCAAATAGTTAGGCTTCATCAATGTACTCTTCCGAGGTGTCGTCCGACTGCTGTGCGGCCCAGCCCTTGCGGGTCAGTTGCATCTGTTGCCACCAGGCCTCGTCCGCCAGGATTTCGCCGGCCGGACCGAGCTGGGGATAGGGCATATCTTTTTCTTTGCAGAGCTGGGCATAGATGGGGTAACCCCCCTCGAACAATATGCTGTTCTGCTCCTCCAGGTCGAGCGGGCAGCCGCGCTGGTAGCAGCCGGCCAGCTCGCGCTGGCGCTGGGCCTCATACAGGATGGCGGCGGCGGCCACAGAGACGTTGAGGGACTGCACCATGCCCACCATGGGGATGACGATATGGTGATCGGCCAGGGCCAGCGCCTCTTCGCCTATGCCGTGCTTCTCCTGGCCCACCAGGATGGCGGTGGGTCGGGTGTAGTCTATGGTGCGAAAGTCCACCGAGCTCTCCGAGAGATGGGTCGCCAGGATCTGCATGCCGGCGGCTTTCAATTCGGCCACTGCAGTGCCTATATCCGGGTGCAGTTTCACGTCCACCCAGTTCTGGCTGCCGCGGGCCGTGCCCTTGCGCTTGTGGATCCAGCTCTTGGGCCAGACGGCATGCACCCTGTGGATGCCGATGGCATCGGCGGTACGCACTATGGCGGCCAGGTTGTGAGGCTTGTGGACCTCTTCCATACAGACGGTCAAGTCGAGCTGGCGCTGGGCCAGCATGTCAGAAATCCGTTTAAAGCGTTCAGGAGTCATATCAGTTTCTATCGGGTGAGGCGGGTGTGCCGGGCAAGCGGGTCGAGTCGGGCTGACGCTGGGTCAGTATGGTGCGGATTGGCTCGAGGCGTTCGGGGCTCATGGCGTGTCTCTATAAAAGCAGCAGGCGGCTTGCGCCGCCTGTATTCAGTTCTTTTGTCGGCTCACCTTGAGCACATTGGGCATCACGCGGATCTTGCGCATGATGTTGGCCAGGTGGATACGGCTCTTGGTGGTGATGAGCAGGGTGACCAGATAGACACGGCCATCCTTCTCTTCGGTGCTGATGGCGTGAATGTTGGCGCCGGTGGCGGCAATCACGTTGGCCAGCTCGGCCAGCGCACCCTGATGGTTGACTATCTCTATGCTGATGCCGGTGCGGAATTCCTGTTCCTGATCCTTGTCCACCTCCCACTGTACCGGCAGGTATTTGTCCGGTTCGCGGCTGTAGCCCTTGATGTTGCGGCAGGCTTCCTGGTGGATCACCAGCCCCTTGCCCGGGCTGATGTGGGCAATGATGGCATCCCCCGGGATCGGCCGGCAGCAGTTGGCGAAGGTGACCAGCATGCCGTCGGCACCCTTGATCGGCATCTTCTTGCTGCTGGACTTGGGCTGCTCTTCCGGCGGCAGTTCATCTCCCAGCATGCGGCGCGCCACCATGACGCTCATGGCGTTGCCCAGACCCACGTCGGCTAGCAGGCCCTGCAGGTTCTCGTGCTTGGTGTCGGCCAGCACCTGCTTGATGCGCGGTTCCGGAATGTCTTCGATATTCTTGGCGCCGAGCGCATGGTTGAGCAGGCGACGACCCAGCACCACAGACTCTTCGGTGCGCAGGTTCTTGAGGAATTGGCGGATCTTGGAGCGGGCCTTGGTGGTCACCACAAAATTGAGCCAAGCCGCGTTGGGACGGGCGCCCGGTGCCGTGATGATCTCCACCGTCTGACCCGAATGCAGCGGGCTGCTCAGCGGATAGGGGTGGCGATCGACCCGGGAGCCGACGCAGGCGTGGCCGATGTCGGTGTGCACCGTGTAGGCAAAGTCCACCGGCGTGGCGCCCGTGGGCAGCTCCATGATGCGGCCTTCCGGGGTGAAGACGTAGATCTCGTCCGGGAACAGGTCGGTCTTGACCCCTTCGATGAACTCAAACGAGCTGCCGGCGCTCTGTTGCAGCTCCAGCAGGCTCTGCATCCAGCGCTGGGCGCGGATCTGGGCGGTGGTGCCCGAGCTGTCGCCATCCTGCTTGTAGGCCCAGTGGGCGGCAACCCCCTTGTCGGCCATCTGATCCATGAACTCGGTGCGGATCTGCACCTCGACCGGCACCCCGTGCGGCCCCACCAGCGAGGTGTGCAGCGACTGGTAGCCGTTGGTCTTGGGGATGGCGATGTAATCCTTGAAGCGGCCGGGGCGCGGCTTGTAGAGGCTGTGCATCTGCCCCAGCACCCGGTAACAGGTATCTATGTCCTTCACCCTGACGCGAAAGGCGTAGATATCCATTACCTCATGAAATTGCAGCTCTTTTTTCTCCATCTTGTTGTAGATGGAGAAGAGGTTCTTCTCGCGGCCGCTCACCTGGGAGTCGATACCGGCATCCCGCAATCGGCCCTCGATCTCGCTCTGGATGGAGTCGATGATTTCGCGGCGGTTGCCACGGGCACGGCGCACCGACTCTCGCAACACGCGGGAGCGCATGGGGTAGAGCGCCTCGAAGCCCAGCTCTTCCAGCTCGTTCTTCATGGTATGAATACCGAGGCGGTTGGCGATGGGGGCGAAGATCTCGAGGGTTTCACGGGCGATGCGGCGGCGCTTGTCCGGCCGCAATGAGCCGAGCGTGCGCATGTTGTGGGTGCGGTCGGCCAGCTTGATCAGGATGACCCGGATATCCTGGGTCATGGCCATCACCATCTTGCGGAAGTTTTCGGCCTGAGCCTCTTTGCGATCGCGGAATTTCAGCTTGTCGAGCTTGGAGACGCCCGCTACCAGCTCGGCGACGGCATCGCCAAACAGTTCGGCCAGATCGGCCTTGGTGACCGGGGTATCTTCGATGACGTCGTGCAGCACGGCGGCCATCAGGGTTTCGTGATCGAGTCGCATGTCGCCGAGAATGCGGGCAACGGCAACCGGGTGGGTGATATAGGGCTCGCCACTGGAACGCATCTGTCCCTGGTGGGCATCACGGGCCACCACATAGGCTTGCCTGAGCTTCTCAACCTGCTCTGATGGCAGGTAGGAACTGGCTATTTCTTTAAGATTTTCAAATAAATACAAGACAGTCCCCGCAGCGGTGAAACGGCAATCCGTGGAATAGAGGGTATAGTCCTGAGTTTGCGAGGTTTTCGAGCGGTTGTAAATGGGAAGAACAGTCGGCACCCGGGCGGGCGCCGACTATGAGAAATAACTGACTTAACCGCGGCCTTCGGCGATGGCAGCAACGGCAGCCAGCTCGGCGGCTTCCTGTTCTTGCTGCTCGTAGCGGTCCTGGGTGTCCATCACCTGGTTGTTCACCAGACCCAGCTCGATCTCGCGCAGGGCGATCACGGTCGGCTTGTCGTTCTCTTCGTCAACCAGGGGATCTTTGCCTTGAACCGCGATTTGGCGGGCGCGGCGGGCGGCGACCAGCACCAGGTCAAAACGGTTACCTACCTGTTTTACAGCATCTTCTACAGTAACGCGTGCCATGCAGGACTCCAGTGTTTGGGCTTTCTGTGTTTAGAAAAGCGGTGTTTAAAAATGACGCAAAAGTTTACTTGTTTTTGGCCTATTCTGCCAGTAGCTGTTGCAGCAAGTTTTGTTGTGCCTGCTGTTGCTGATGCATTTCCAGCCGTTGGCACTCAATAATGGCCCTGAGCTGGAACAGCGCCAGCTCAAAGTCTTCGTTGATAATGACATAGTCATACTCGTCGTAGTGCACCATTTCGGCAATGGCTTTCGCCATCCGGCCGGCGATCACCTCGCTGCTGTCCTGACCGCGCCCGATCAGGCGCTGTTCCAGCTCGGCACGGCTTGGGGGCAGGATGAAGATGGACTTGGTCGGCATCTGCTCGCGGATCTGGCGGGCGCCCTGCCAGTCGATGTCGAGGAAGACGTCGATCCCCTTGGCCAGGCAGGCTTCGATGGTGGCGCGTGAGGTGCCGTAGTAATTGCCGAACACTTCGGCCCACTCCAGAAAATCACCGCGCTCGATCAGCGCCTTGAATGTCTCCACCGGCACGAAGTGGTAATGCACCCCGTGCTCTTCGCCCGGGCGCATGGCACGAGTCGTGTGGGAGACCGACAGTTGCATCTTGCCTGCTGCGTTGTGTTTGGTCAGCAAGGCATTGAGCAGGCTGGATTTACCCGCCCCGCTCGGGGAGGAGATGATATAGAGAGTGCCTTGTTGCGCCATGTCATTACCTTTAATCGAAACCCATGTTTTGGTTGTAGCAGAGGCCGCCGTCTTGTGTCCGAAAGGGAGACAGCCAAACGCAAAACGCGGAAAATTCTTGGATCAGGGGGATGTAAAGGCGGCGAATTTTAACAGAAGGCGGCGGATAAAAAAACGGCCGGAATCATATTCCAGCCGATCAAAGTATTCGTAGCTTGCTGCGGGAGCGTAACCCACATCGGCCGCTATTCTGCACTGTGGGCGGGGCTGGGGCCAGCAGGTTATCCCTGCCTCAGGGCTCGGAATTTCCGAGTTGCCTCTCAGCCTGGCAGATGGCGATCGGCGCAGAGCCGGTCAAAGGTGGCGATGACACGTTCACTCGTGATCTTGCTCATGGCATCCAGATCCTTGAGGCGGGTGCGCCAGCTCAGCTCGGCCAACGGTTTGCCGGTCTCCTGTTCGATCAGTTCCTGATAGACGCTGACCGCGTAGTCGCGGCACAGATAGGGGCCGGTGCGGGCCGGATTGTGATGGGCGTAGAGGCCGATCACCGGCGTGCCGACCAGGGTTGCCATGTGGGTAGGGCCCGTATCCGGGGCCAGCACCAGGCTCGCTTCATCAATCAGGGCCAGCAGCTGCTTGAGGTTGGTCTGCCCCACCAGATCCACCGGTTTGCTCTGGCTCAGCCGCTGTATGTCGGCGGCCAGATCCCGTTCCAGCTTGGCCGGGCCACCGCACAGATAGACCTGAAAGCCCTTGTTGGCCGCGTGATCCGCCAGCGCGGCATAACCCGCGGCGGTCCAGTTCTTGAACGCCTTGCTGGCGGCGGCGCAGATGAGCAGGGTCGGTTTGCCGCCAATCTTCTCCCGGGCCCAGGCCCGATGCTCGGCGCTGATGGGCAGTTGCCAGTCCGGGGTCAGATCCTTGATGCCCAGCTCTTTGGCGAAGGCGAGAAAGCCATCCAGCACATGAGGAGATGAGGGGGACGGCACCCTGTGGTTGGTGAACAGCCACTGACCGTCGTTGGCGCGTGCCTTGTCGAAACCGAGTTTGATGTTCGCCCTGATGCCGAGGGTGGCAATGCTGGCGCGCATGGCCGCCTGCAGATGGAGCAGGGCATCGAACCTGCGCCCCTTGAGGGTCTGCCAGAGGTCACGGTAGCCGCGCCAGCCCTTGCTCTTGTCAAAGGCGATGACCTCGACCCCGGGCAGATCGGCGAAAAGTGTCGCCTCTATCTTGCCGGTGATCCAGGTGATGCGAGTCTCTGGCCACTCCCGCTGGATGACGCGCACCAGCGCCAGCGCGTGGCAGCAATCCCCGATGGCGGAGAGCCGCAGGATGCAGATGGAAGAGGGCGGCGTTTGGAACAGCGGCATGATGTGGCGCAATGGTGGCAAAATGGATGGATGGCATTATGCAAACTCCCCTGTGGATTGTAAAATTGCGCGCAACTGGCAGCCGGTACTGGCCCTGATCCTCACAAGGAGCTCGGGTCCATGCCGACAGGCCGCCTTATCGTGAATCGAACCATTGCGATTACTGACCGACCGGAATCACCAAGATGCGAATTCAGACCGAACACAACCAGATCTGCTGGTACGCCGAAGGGATTTTTCATGACCCTTCCCCCGAGCTGTTTGATCCGGCCTGGTGGCAGACCCATCGCCAGGTAGTGGGTTCCTCCATAGGTCGTGGGGTGACCTGGTTCGTGAAGGATGAGTCGCGCCATCTGGTGCTGCGCCATTACTATCGCGGGGGCATGGTGGGCAAGGTGGTGCGGGATCGCTTCTGGTTCGAGGGGGTGGAGAGCAGCCGGGCCATGGCCGAATACAGCCTGCTGGCCAAGCTGAGCGAGCAGGGCCTGCCGGTGCCGCGCCCGTTTGCGGCCCGCATGGCCAAGCAGGGTCCCTTCTATCGGGCCGACATCCTGATCGAGCGAATTCGCGGCGCCAAGGATCTGGTGGCGTTGCTCAAGCAGGGGCCGATCGCCGGCGAGGTGTGGCACAAGGTCGGCCAGACTGTGCGCCAGCTGCACGATGCCGGTGTCTATCATGCGGATCTCAACAGCCACAACCTGCTGCTCGACAAGGAGGGCAAGGTGTGGGTAATCGACTTCGACAAGGGGGCAATCCGTTCCCCAGGCAGCTGGCAGCAGGCCAACCTGGAGCGGTTGCTGCGCTCCTTCACCAAAGAGTCCCAATTGCATACCAGTTTTCACTTCGTGCCGGACAACTGGCAGGCCTTGATGCAGGGTTATCAAGGAAAAGCGGGCTGACCCTGTTGCTCGCCGCGAGAGCCAATGTTACTTATTGGGCAGGTATTCAGATTCGGTTTCGAGGCGCTCGATGGACATGCTCAAGGCTCCCCTCAGGGAAGCAATCACCCGGTTTGATCTGGCGCTGATGGCGGATGCCATGGCTCTGCTGGCGGCGGGACTCTGGAGCTGGAGCCCGCAGCAGGGGGTGCAGCGGGATCTCTCCTGCCTGCGCCTGCTGGGATTGGATGAGACTGGGCTGGATGATCTCGGCTGGCTTGAGCGGATACATCCCGACGATGTGGCCGCATTGCAGGATGCGCTCGGTGCCTGCCAGAGCGGACGAGTGGCCCAGATCCGGCTCGAATACCGCATCCTGCATCACGATGGTCACTATGTGCGGCTGGAAGAGCGGGCCCGGCGCGATGTGCACGGCCAGGTTCTGGGGGTGGTGCGCCAGCTAGACCCGCTGGCCGTGATAGTGGAAGAGCGCCACGGCATGGATCCCCTCACCGGACTGGAGAGCCGCGGCCACTTCGAGCAACTGCTCGACGAACGGCTGGCGACCGAGAGCGGCAGCTTCAGCCTGCTGCAGTTCACCGTGGACCACAGTGCCAAGATACTGCAGCTGTTTGGCGAGGCGGCCTGCGATGCCATGCTGGCCAAGCTGGCGCGCATAGTGCGCCACGAACTGCGGCGGGAAGATCCCTTCGCCCGCTGGGACCAGGATGGCTTCATCCTGATGCTCTCCCAGACCGATCGACTGAGCGGCCTGGAGATTGCCGAGCGGCTGCGCTTGGAGATCGCCGATGCCAGCCTGCTGCCGCAGCGGCCGGTGACCGTCAGCATAGGGCTGGTGCAGAGCCAGAGCGGCGAACATATCGATCACCTGCTGGCCCGTCTGGCCACCTGTCACGGTCAGGCCAGACGGGAGCACAATGCCGTCGTTGGTTAATGCTTGCTCACGTTGGCGCGCTGGCAAATCCAGAGGGAGGCCAGCATCAACAGGCCGCCAAGCGCGAGGCGGAGCAGGTCAGTTTCCCGTCCCCATAGCAGCAGGTTGACCAGCAACCCCGCCGGGATCAGGGCGTTGTTCATGATGGCCAGCACACCGCTGCTGACCTTGGTTGCGCCCTTGTTCCACAGGAAGTAACCCAGTCCGGAAGCGCCTATCCCCAGCCACAGCAGAATGCCCCATTGCAGACCGCTGGTCGGGTATTGCGGTTGGCCCAGCAGCCACCAGGCGGGCAGGGCGACAGCCAGGGCCCCCAGATAGAAGCAGCCGAACACCGCGAGCTGGGGGGGCTGTTCCTTCTCCCGCGCCAGCAACACCTTGTAGCCGACCTGGCCGATGGCGAAGCAAATGTTGGCCCCCTGCACCACCAGGAATCCCAGCACATAGCTCTCGGTCAGCCCATCGAAGCGGATGACGGCCGCTCCCAGCACCGCCAGCAGGGCACCCCACAGATAGACGGGTTTGAAGCGCCGCTCCAGCAGATCGTGGATCAGGGTGACGTAGATGGGGGTGAAGATGGTGAACACCAGTACTTCCGGCACCGTCAGCAGCAGGAAGGACTGGTAATAGAACAGATACATGATGCCGAGCTGGATGGCGCCCAGACTCATCAGCTTGACCACCAGATCGGGCCGCAGCCAGCGACGTCTGAGAAAGGGCAGGAACACCAGGCTGGCGAGGACGATGCGGGTCAGCACGGAGAAGTAGGCATCCACCTGGCCGGCGAGATAGACCCCGATCAGGCTGAAGGAGAATGACCAGAGCAGGGTTACCCCTATCAAGTAGTTCATGTGATTGAATTGTCGTCAGTTGTCAATTTGGAGGGCGCTATGATGGCCGAGTTGGAAAGCGCGATCCAGCGTTTATGGGGGCAGTTGCCACAGATCGGAGCATTTGCCTTCGAGGCGAGCAACGGGGAAGGGTCCGCGACCGACTGGTGCGGTCGTGGTGAGGGTGAGGTGCTGGTGACCGATCATCATGGGGGCTGGCTGTTCGCCGAGACAGGCCGTTACACCACGCCCCATGGCCGGGTGCTCACCATGCACAACCGTTTCTGGTGGCGGCGCGGCGCGCAGGGGATCCTGCTTTCCCACCTGCGTTACGAGCAGCCGGTCGAGTTGTTCGAGTTGCTGCCGCAAGGAGATGGCCGCTGGTTGACGGCAGAGCCCCACCTGTGTGGCCAGGATCACTACAGTGCCGAGCTGACGCAGACCACGAGCGGATTTCTGCTCGGCTGGCAGATCACGGGGCCGCGCAAGAACGAGCGGCTCAGCTATCGCTACCGGGAGTGATGTGCAAGGGGGCTTGGCGTCTGTGCTGGCAGGGAAAGGCAGGCATAAAAAAACCGGCGCAGCGCGCCGGTAGAGGGGACAAATCGGAGGTTTTTTAAAAAACGGTCCCAAAAACAGGAGAGATACACTCTCGTCACACATTCAGAGATGGACTTCAGGCACTCAACGCATAGCTCAGCATGGCTTGCAGCTTGCTGTCGAAGAACCAGGGCAGCAGCACCATCAGCAGGCCGAGCACGCCGGCCAGCCGCTGGCGGTATTGCCAGCCGGCAATCAGCACCAGGCCGCCACACAGGGTGGTCAGGATGCCTGACATAGGGTGGCCTCCCGCTGGGCGCGACGTTGCTGTGCCCACTGGTTCAGGGCGACCGAGCCCAGGATCAGGGCCAGCGCCACACCCGTGGTGGACTGGATCTGTTCGCCGAGGAACAGGGCACCCAGCATGACGCCAAACAGCGGCACCAGGTAGTTGCTGAAGGAGGCAAAGGTCGGACCCGCCTTCTGGATCAGCGCCATGTAGAGGAAGTAGACCAGACCGGTACAGAAGACACCCAGCACGGCCACTGCGCCTATGACCTGCTGGCTCGGCAGGGTGAGGGCGCTCAGATCGGTGACGAAGGGGGCGGCCAGCATCAGCTGGATGGCGGACGAGATCAGTATGTTGCGCGCCACCACCACAGGGTGGTCTTTGGCGAAGCGCTTGATCATCAGCAGGCCGATGGCAAAGCAGCTGGCGCCGAACAGGATCGCCATGGCACCGAGCAGACCGGCGTTCATGCCGCTGGCCAGTTTCGGCCAGAACAGCACCAGCACGCCGACGAAACCTATGATCACCGAGATCAACCCGCCCTTGGTGATTCTTTCACCAGAAATAAACAGGGGTGCAGCCAGAATGGTCACAAAGGGGATACAACCCATTACCACGGCGGCGATGGCGCTATCCACATACTGTTGACCCCAGGCCACCATGATGAAGGGCAGGGTGGCATCGAGCAGGGCGATCAGCATGTAGGTACGCCAGGGGGTGTGCTCGCTCTTGAGGCGCATGAACAGGCAGAGCAGACCCAGGGTCAGGCTGCCACACAAGGCACGACCGGCTGCCACCATGATGGGGGGCAATTCAGTTACGGCCTGATGCATGAAAATGAACTGGGATCCCCACAACAGGCCAATCGCCAGCAACAACAGATAGCTACGCATTTTAATCTCCGATGTAATTCGCCAGCGCATTCTATGCAATCTGTTACTATGCCAAAAATGAATTGTCGTCATTCAACTATGGCCATTATCGATGGAACTCCCGCTTTCCCGCCTCGACCTCAACCTGCTGACCGTGTTCGACATGCTGATGCAGGAGCGCAACGTCACCCGCGCCGCCGAGCGGCTGCACCTCTCCCAGTCCACCGTCAGCCATGCGCTGGGGCGGTTGCGCCAGGCGCTGGATGATCCCTTGTTCGTCATGAGCCGGCGCGAGATGATGCCGACCGAGCGGGCCAAGGCGCTGGCCGGGCCGGTGCGCCAGGCGCTGGCCATGCTGGAGCAGGGGCTGCGCCAGGCGAAGGGATTCGATCCCGCCAGCGCACGGCGGATCTTCCGCATCGCCACCCCGGGCTCGGTGGAACATGGCCTGGTGCCTGTGCTGGTGGAGCGGCTGCACCGGCAGGCGCCCCACTGCCGGCTGGAGGTGTGCGAGCTGGCGGACAGCGACTATGAGCGGGAGCTGGAGAAAGGGGAGCTGGATCTGGTGATCGGGTTCGCCGATGCCAACCACCTCTCGCCCCGGCTGTGGCGCGAGCCCTGGTTCAACAACCCGTTGGTCTGTTTGTCACCGCTCGGCAGCGAGCTGCCGGACGTGCTGGGGCCGGCCGAGCTGGTCAGCCGCCCCCACATTCATACCTCCAGCTGGGGCCACAGCCAGGCCATGGTGGATCTCTGGCTGGCCCGTTTCGGGGTCGAGCGTGAGCTGGGGGTGCGGCTGCCAAGCTTCATGGCGGTGCCGCCCCTGATGGCGACTGGCCGCTATCTGGTGGTGGTGCCCGAGATGATAGGGCGCCACTTCTGCCGCTACTATCCGCTGCGGCTGCACCAGATGGATCCCGACATCCCCATCGTCTACCTGATGGCGGGCCACCCGCTCACCGCCCATGACGAGGCCATCGGCTGGTTCAAGGGGCTGTTGCACAGGCTCGCCTTCGAACGTTATGGCGCGGATGCGCTGGGCAGCCCGGCGCAGCGCGGGGCGGATCAGGTCAGTGCGGCGAAGTAATCCAGTCCCATGGCGCTTTTTACCTCCGCCAGCACCTCGTCGGTGAGCGCACGGGCCTGCAGCGTGCCTTGCTGCAACAGCTGCAGCAGCTGACGCTTGTCGGCAATCGCCGCCTGGCGCCGCTCCCGCATGGGGGCGAGCAGGGTCTGCAGATAGTCATTCAACACCTGCTTGCAACGCATGTCGCCCAGCCCGCCGCGCTGGTAATGGGCCTTCATCTCGGCCACCAGCGCCTTGTCCGGGTGGAAGGCATCCAGATAGGCGAACACAGTATTGCCCTCCACCTGACCCGGATCGCTCACCTTGAGGTGATTGGGATCCGTGTACATGGCGAATACCGCCTGTTTCACCTCATCGCTCGACATGCCGAGCTCTATGGTGTTGCCGAGGGACTTGGACATCTTGGCCTTGCCGTCTATGCCGGGCAGGCGGCCGGTGTCGCTCAGGATCGGCTGGCACTCGGTCAGCACTTCCTTGCCTACCAGGGCGTTGAAGCGGCGCACTATCTCGTTGGTCTGCTCCAGCATGGGCAGCTGATCCTCGCCCACCGGCACATGGGTGGCGCGAAAGGCGGTGATGTCGGCAGCCTGGCTGACCGGGTAGACCAGAAAGCCTGCTGGCAGGCTGCGCTCGAACCCTTTCTGCTGGATCTCCGCCTTGACGGTGGGGTTGCGCTCCAGTCGGGCGACGCTGACCAGATTGAGGTAATAGGTGGTGAGCTCGGCGAGGGCGGGCAGGGCACTCTGTAGGCAGAAGGTGGTCTTGGCCGGGTCGAGACCGACCGCCAGATAGTCGGCCATCACCTCCAGCACGTTGTCGGTCACCTTGGCCGGGTTGTGGCCGTTGTCGGTCAGCGCCTGCAGATCGGCGATCATCACGAATTGGCGGTAATGGTGCTGGGCCTCGACGCGCTGGCGCAGGGAACCGACGTAGTGGCCTATGTGCAGTTTGCCGGTGGGACGGTCACCGGTCAGTATGATGGGGTTGTGCATGTCGCTCTCTCCAGTTGGGGTGGGCCGGGAGGCGACAAAGGGATAAAAACAATGACCGCCTCTCGGCGGTCACGGTGTTTTCTTTGGAAAATTTTACATAGAAAAGTAGTGCCGCCTGTTTATAAGCAGCACCACCAGTAGTTGTGATTGAAGATGGTCATATTCATGGCAAATAAAGCTACGCCTGTTTGATCACTTCTGCAAGGGCACCACCAGCAGATCGCAGGGCACTGTATTCATCAGCTGGCGGGCGCTGGAGGTAAGCAGGCTCCAGAAGCTCTGGCGATGACCGCACACCAGCAGATCGATCTGGTAATCCTTGACCGCCTGGTTGACCCGTTCGCTCAGATCGCCGCAGATCACCAGCTTCTTCTCGATGGGGTAGTCCACCGAGGCCAGGAAGGTCTCCAGCTTCTCTTTCGCTTCGGCGATCACCTGATCCTGCACGTTGTCGATGTCGATATCGATCATCTCGGTGTAGAGATCCTTGAGGTCCACGTCCACATGGATCACCGACAGCTTGGCGCCGTTGGAGCGGGCCCGGTCGACCGCCTTCTCGATCACCTTGCGGTTGTCCTCCGACAGGTCGATCGCGGCCAGTATGTGTTTGTAATAGGTTCCATTCATGGGAGTTCTCCTCACTGATCCTGAGTCCACTATACCAATGTCTGATGAAACTAAAATGGTGTATCCGGCACAGTTTTGGGATTTAAACGAGTTTCTTATGGGGCTCTCTTTCGGCCGCAGGTGAAAAATTGGCTATAAATCGAACAGGAGTTTGAAGCAGGTCACACCCGCCGGCTTGCCCGCAAGGGGTGACGGGCATAGGATGTGCCCGTGCTTCGCAATGAACACAAAACAACAAAAAGCATCTGAATACCGCTTTGGGGAGCCTAGTGCTCCCTCTTGTTTTTCTGCCCCCTGACTGCCGATATCCCGCCCGACATCAAGGTAATCCGCGACTTCTTGGTTATGCTGTAGCCAGTTCCTTTGGAGATCCCTTCATGATCATTCACCCGCAGATCCAGGGTTGCGTCGCCCGCAACTGTCACCCCATCGGCTGCCGCGCTGCCGTGTTGCAACAGATCGCCAGCGTCAGGGCGGCGGGCCCGTTCGACGGGCCCAGGCGGGTGCTGGTATTGGGGGCCTCCTCCGGATTCGGGCTGGCGTCGCGCATCGCGCTCACCTTTGGCGCCGGTGCCGATACCGTCGGCGTCTCGCTCGAGCGGGGTCCCTCCGACAAGGGGCTCGGCAGCGCGGGCTGGTACAACAACATCTGGTTTCGCAAGGCGGCGGAGCAGGAGGGGCGCATCGCCGTCAACCTGATCGGCGATGCCTTCTCGGATCTCATGCGCCAGCAGGCCATCGACAGCATACGCCAGCAGCTGGGTCAGGTGGATCTGGTGATCTACTCGCTGGCGAGCGGCATTCGGGTGCTGCCGGATGGCACTCAGGTGCGCTCGGTGCTCAAGACCACGGGCCAGCCGTTCAGTGGCTGGGGGCTGGATCTGGAGCATGACGCCCTGGTGCAGCAATCGCTGGCGCCCGCCACCCCGGAGGAGATCCGCGATACCGTCACGGTAATGGGCGGCGAGGATTGGCAGCTCTGGCTGCAGGCGTTGCAGCAGGCCGATTGCCTGGCGCCCGGTGCCCGGACTGTGGCCTACTCCTACATAGGCCCCGAATCCACCTATCCCCTCTACCGGGACGGCACCATCGGCTACGCCAAGGAGCATCTGCACGCCACCGCCGAGACCATCAACCTGCAACTGGCCGACATCGGCGGCCACGCCTGGGTGTCGGTCTGCAAGGCGCTGGTGACCAAGGCGAGCGCCTATATCCCCGTGCTGCCGGTCTATCTGGGTTTGCTGATGGGGGTGATGAAGGAGCGCGGCGTGCACGAAGGCTGCATCGAGCAGATGCAGCGGTTGTTTGCCGCCAAGATGTACGGGCCCCATGGGGTGGTGGCCGACGGCAACCGGCTGATCCGGATGGATGACCACGAGCTGGACCCGGCCGTTCAGGCTGCGGTCTCAACCCTCTGGTCCAAGGTGACGCCGGACAACTTCCATGCCCTGGGGGATTTCGCCGGGCTGCGGCAGGATTTCATGCAGCTCAACGGCTTCGAGCTGCCTGGCGTGGATTATGGGGCGCCTGTGGATCTGGCCTCGCTGACCGAGCTGCTGCCCTGAGCCAGATGGAGCTGCAGCTCCATCCCTCCCATTTACTCAGAGCCTGTGGCTGGGCTGATCATCAGGCCACGCTGCTGGCCAGTTCATCCTGCGCCGAAGGGGTCGTCGCCAATATGGTCTGGTTGCGGCCCTGGCGCTTGGCCTGATACATGGCCATGTCGGCCCGGTGAATGAGCTGGCCCAGCCCCTCGTCGACCGGTGAGCGCCCGGCAACCCCTATGCTGATGGTCATGCGGGGGTTGTCCAGCTGGGCAATCCGCTGGCGCAGCCGTTCGGCCAGATGCCAGCAATCCTCCGCCGGCAGCGGCACCGCCACCAGAAACTCCTCGCCTCCCCAGCGCCCGACCAGTTGCAGGTCGGGCGCCCAGGATCTCAGCTCCCGCGCCAGCCGCTGGATCGCCCTGTCCCCCGCCTGATGACCATGGCGGTCGTTGATCTGCTTGAAGTGATCTATGTCGATGATGAGCAGGGTGAGCGGGCCCTCCTGCTGCCACTGGGTGGCCAGCCGTTCCAGCAGGGCGCGGCGGTTTGGCAGCTCGGTCAGCTGATCGAAGGTGGCGAGTTTGTAGAGGTGGCGTGAACTGCGGTGCAGCCTGTGGGTGGTGATCCCCAGCAGCAGCAGGGCGCCGGCCAGCAGGCCGACCAGCACCAGCTGGTAGTTGCGGGCACTCTGTTGATGCAGCAACTGCTGACGCTTGCGCTCGTTCTCCTGTTGCAGCGCCCGGTTGCTGGCCTCGCTGCGGGCCAGATCCATCTCTGCCTGGAAGGCGGTGGCATGCTGGCTCAGGGTCTGGTTGAAGTGCTGCTTGTAGTCGCTCATGTAGTCGGTCAGCGCCTGATAGGCCTCGGGATAGCGGCCCTGATCGGCCAGCAGGCTGGCTTGCAGCGCCTTGCTGCTGACACTGACTTGCCCCTGGGAAGTCAGCAGCTGCAGCGCGAGCTGCTTCTCGCCGCGGCCTTGCAGCGCCCGGGCCCGGGTCTCGAGCAGACGTACCCCCGCCTCCGGGTAACCCAGTTGCTGATAGAGTGCCTGCGCCTCGTCCAGACTGCGCAGGGCGCCCGTCCAGTCGCCCTCTGCATTGAACGCCATGGCCTGATAGCCGAGCATGATGGCGCGGTAATCCGGCGCCAGATCCGGGGTGGCCAGCAGGCCGTCGAGCAGTTGCCGGGCCTGGGCGGGGCGATCCGTATCTATGTAGAGCCGCGCCATGTTGGCCCGGATGATGGTCTGGCTGTTGGGCTCGTCCAGTTTCACCATCAGCTGCAAGGCTTCCTGGTAATAGGTTTCAGCCTCCTTGGCCAGGCTCAGGTCGGCATAGAGGTTGCCGAGTGTCATCAGCAGGCGGGCGCACTGCAGGCTGGAGATGGGGTTGTCCGGGGCGGATCGCTTGAGCTGGAAGGCGGTCTTGAGTTCGGCGATCGCCTCTTTCAACTGCTGGGTGCGATAGAGGGCGAGCCCGTTCAGGGCGTGCCACTCGGATTCCTGCATAGGGTGGTCGGCGACGGCTGGCCTGAGCTGGGCCAGCAGGGCGAGGGCCTGATCCGGCGCCTCCGTATCCAGGGTGAGGGCTATCTGCTGCAACCTGAAGTCGAGCAGGCGCTGGGTCTCCTGCTGGGCGCTGGCCAGCCCGCGCGCCCGGGCATTGTCGAGCAGGGCTTGTGGATAGCGCCCCAGGGCGGCCTGGGCCAGGGCTCTGGCATGAAACAGCTCCATATCCTGCTGCGGGTGGGCATCGAGGCGCCGCAGATAGCCGACGGGATCGCGCGCCGCCTGCAATTCAGCCTCTTCCAGCAAGGAGGGAGCAGCCTGCAACTGGGTTATCCAGAGCAGTGCCAGTGCCATAATGAATCTCATTGAATCCTTTCCCCGACCACTGGCGCCATCATAATGGCTGAATCCACCTACACCATGTTTCTTTGCTTCTCTATAACCGTATGGGGGATAGGATGAGGTGAAAAGCTGTCACAACTGAGAGCTGGGGCCACCGTATCTGGTTGATTCGTGATGAAACAGTGGCGACAATCGTGACCAAATCACAGTGGAGAATCAGCATGTTGGCCAAAGCCATGATCGAGAAGTTGAACGAGCAGATTAATCTTGAATTCTATTCCTCCAATCTCTACCTGCAGATGAGCGCCTGGTGTGAGGACAAGGGCTTCGAAGGGGCGGCCAATTTCCTGCGCCAGCACGCGGTCGAGGAGCGCCAGCACATGGAGCGCCTGTTCACCTACGTGAGCGAGACCGGCGCCATGCCGATGCTGGGCGCCATAGATGCGCCTCCCCACGAGTTCAACTCCCTGGGTGACATCTTCCGCACCACCCTGGAGCACGAGTACCACATCACCAAGTGCATCAACGGTTTGGCCCATGTGGCCTTCACCACCCAGGACTACTCCACCTTCAACTTCCTGCAGTGGTACGTGGCCGAGCAGCATGAAGAGGAGAAGCTGTTCAAGAGCATTGTCGACCGTCTGTCGCTGGTGGGCGAGGATGGCAAGGGTCTCTACTTCATCGACAAGGAGCTGGCCGAGCTGGCCAAGGGCGCCCCCGCCAGCGTCATGGATGGCAACGCCTGATAGTCGTGGACACTTAGTGTTCAGCCAGTACAATAACGGCCCCTCGTATAGGGGCCGTTTTCTATTGCAGACGCCATAGAAACCGCTGCGGTGGTTTCTGTTGGGTACAATGACGGTCTTTCGTATAAAGGGGCCGTTTTTCTTTGGATGAGTGAGTGATGATGAAGCAGGTTGATGTGGTGGTGATCGGGGCCGGTGCGGCCGGTTTGATGTGTGCCCAGCAGGCGGGCTATCGGGGCCGATCCGTGTTGTTGCTCGACAACGCCAAGAAGCCGGGCCGCAAGATCCTCATCAGCGGCGGCGGTCGTTGCAACTTCACCAACCATCAGACCGGGCCCCACGCCTTTCTCTCTGGCAATCCCCACTTCTGCAAGTCGGCGCTGGCGCGCTACACCCAGCAGGACTTCATCGATCTGGTGGACCGGCACGGGGTCAACTACCACGAGAAGACCCTGGGCCAGCTGTTCTGTGACGAGAGTGCCAAGGAGATAGTCGACGTGCTGCTCACCGAGTGTGACTGGGCCGGCGTCACCCTGCAGTTCCAGACCGAGATCCTGAGCGTCAGCAAGACGGAAGAGGGCTTCGTGCTCGCGACCAGCCAGGGGGAGATCAGCTGCCAGTCGCTGGTGGTGGCCACCGGCGGTCTCTCCATGCCCAAGCTCGGCGCCACCCCCTATGGTTTCAAGCTGGCGGAGCAGTTCGGCCTTGCTGTGCTGACCACCCGCGCCGGTCTGGTGCCCTTCACCCTGCATCAGGCCGACAAGGAGGCCTTCGCCGATCTGGCGGGGGTCAGCCTGCCGGTGGCCGTGACCGCCGAGGATGGCACCCGCTTCAAGGAGGCCATGCTGTTCACCCACCGCGGCCTCTCGGGCCCCGCCATACTGCAGATCTCTTCATTTTGGCTGGCGGGGGAGAAGATCCACCTCAACCTGCTGCCCGAGCTGGATATTCCGGCGGCCCTCAAGGCATGGGCGCAGGCCCATCCCGCCCAGGAGCTGAAAACCGTGCTGGGACGCGAGCTGCCCAAGCGTTTCGTCGACAAGCTGGTGGAGCTGGGTCAGCTCATCAACAAGCCCATGCGTCAGTACAACGAGCGCGAGCTGGAGGCCATCGCCACCCTGCTGGGGGATTGGCAGATCCTGCCCAATGGCACCGAGGGCTATCGCACCGCCGAGGTTACCCTGGGGGGCGTGGATACCAACGAGCTCTCCTCCAAGACCATGGAGGCGCGCAAGGTGGCCGGTCTCTACTTCATCGGCGAGGTGGTGGACGTGACCGGCTGGCTCGGCGGCTACAACTTCCAGTGGGCCTGGTCATCGGGCTGGGTGGCGGGGCAGTATTGCTGACCTACCTTCGTTCTCATCACCTTCAGACGCGGCCGCTCAGGCCGCGTTTTTTATGGATTGCCTTCCGAGTGGGGCATCTATTAACCCTTCCTGATGGTCGGCAAGAAAGCGGTCAGCAAGCCGATCAGCGGCAGATAGGCACAGACCTGGTACACGGTCTCTATGCTGGTGGCATCGGCCAGCTGGCCCAGCAGGGCGGCCCCTATGCCCCCCATGCCGAAGGCGAAGCCGAAGAACAGGCCGGAGATGGTGCCGACCTTGCCGGGGACCAGTTCCTGGGCGTAGACCAGGATGGCGGAGAAGGCCGAGGCCAGGATCAGGCCTATGATGACCGAGAGTACCGAGGTCCAGAACAGGTCGACGTGGGGCAGCAGCAGGGTGAAGGGGGCGACGCCGAGGATGGAGATCCAGATCACCCGCTTGCGGCCGATGCGGTCGCCGATCGGCCCGCCGAGCACTGTGCCCGCCGCGACGGCAAACAGGAAGGCGAACAGATAGAGCTGGGCGCTTTCCAGCGGCAGGCTGAACTTGTCCATCAGGTAGAAGGTGTAATAGCTGCTCAGGCTGGCCATGTAGAAGAATTTGGAGAACATCAGCAGGCCGAGGATGGCCAGCGACCAGCCGATCTGGCGGCGGCTCAGACCGTGGCCGAGGTGAGCCTTCATCCGTTTATGGAAATTGGCGGCGTGGTGGCTGGACCAGCGCCCGACCAGGCTGAGCACTATGACGCCGACCAGCGCGAACAGCGAGAACCAGGCCGCGCTGCCCTGACCCTGCGGCACTATGATGAGCGCGGCGAGCAGCGGGCCTATGGCCGACCCCAGGTTGCCGCCGATCTGGAACAGCGACTGCGCCAAGCCAGGCTGGTTGCCGGCTGCCATGCGGGCGACCCGGGAAGATTCCGGGTGGAATACCGACGAGCCTATGCCGATCAGCATGGCCGACAGCAGCACGGCGCCAAAGCTGGCTGCCTGCGACAACGACAGCAAGCCGATCATCGTAAAGCCCATGCCGAACGGCAATGAATAGGGCATGGGCCTGCGGTCGGTGTAGAGGCCGATCAGCGGCTGCAACAGCGAGCCCGTGAACTGGTAGGTGAGGGTGATGAGGCCGATCTGGGCGAACGACAGGTTGAGGCCGAGCTTGAGCAGCGGATAGATGGCCAGCAGCACAGACTGCATCATGTCGTTCAACAGGTGCGAGAAGCTGATGGCGGCGATCACCGGATAGGTGGTGGTGTTCAAGGCGTCGTGCGCGGTAGAGGCGGCGAGTGGCTGATCGGTACTGAGGCTCTTTTCCATGAGGGCGGGTTCTGTGATCCTGGGTATGGCTTAACATGCCTGATCCCGGCGCGTCTGGACACCACAAAGTGGTGGTGATCGGGGTTGCCGGTTACGGCGGTGAGAGGATGGGGCGAGCGGATCACGGATCGGCGCTTGTACTCGGCGGGCGGCGGATTAGTATAGAAACCTCGTCGTCGCATTATGCGGGTCGCCACCCGCCATGGAGGGATCATGTTTGAGAGCCTGGGAGTCATCAATGTCTGGACCTGCCTGAGCGGGCTCTTTTCCAAGTCCAGAGGGGCCCGCCATGTTTGAGAGCCTGGGTGTCATCAATGTCTGGACCTGCTTGAGTGGGCTCTTTTCCAAGTCCAGAGGGGCGCGCCATGTTTGAGAGCCTGGGAGTCATCAACGTCTGGACCTATCTGGTCGGGCTCTTCTTCATCATCATAGCGCCGGGGCCCAACTCGATTTATGTGCTGCGCACCGGGGCGAGCCGCGGCGTCGGCCCCGGCTACAAGGCGGCCCTCGGGGTCTTCGTCGGCGACGCCATCCTGATCTTCTGCGCCTATCTGGGCATCGCCTCCCTCATCCGCACCACCCCCTTGCTGTTTACCCTGGTGCGCTACCTGGGTGCCCTCTACCTGCTCTATCTGGGGGTGAAGATCCTCCACGCCAACTTCATCGCCAGGCGGGAAGGAGAGGCATCCGTGGTCGAGCACGGCGAGCGTTACTTCTCCAAGGCGCTGACCCTGAGCCTCACCAATCCCAAGGCGATCCTGTTCTACGTCTCCTTCTTCGTGCAGTTCGTCGACTTCAACTATGCCCACACCTGGGTCTCCTACCTGGTGCTGGCGAGCATGCTGGAGGCCATGAGCTTCGTCTATCTCACCCTGCTGATCTTCGGCGGCACCCTGATGGCCCGCTTCTTTGCGCGCAAGGTACGCCTCGCCAAACTCGGCAATGGCCTCATCGGTCTCTTCTTTA
Organism: Aeromonas sp. A04; assembly: GCF_047780465.1. Lineage (NCBI taxonomy): Bacteria > Pseudomonadati > Pseudomonadota > Gammaproteobacteria > Aeromonadales > Aeromonadaceae > Aeromonas > Aeromonas sp. A04. The sequence continues at coordinate 96,684 of NZ_JBLNHP010000010.1, forward strand.
TGGGCTTCGCCGCCCGTCTGGCGACCCTCTCGTCTTGACCGGCCTGCGGGCCTGCCAAGCCATGGACGCCCGGTGCCGGGCGTCTAGTCCGGCCAGCAATCCTTGCCTACCCGTACAAAACGGGACTGATGCACGATCAGCTTCTGATTGCCAGACTGGCTGATCTTGGGATTGCGATAGGTCTCGCCGGGCAGCAGATATTTGCTGTCTGCCATGCTGTCCGGCTGGTCACACCCCTGTTTCACCATGAACTCAAAGAAGCTGTTGCCGGTATTGGTGATGCTGCCCGCCGCCTGATCGAGACGATATTCGAACCGCTCCTGGCGGGGTCTCACCACCAGAATGGATTGCAGCGCTATGGTCATCTCGACCGAACTGCGCTTGCCTGCGTTATCGGGTGTGCCGGCCTGCGCCACCGGAACTTCGGTGAAAACGACCCTGTAGTAGCGCTCCTGCCGATCGCCGGGCCCCTTGTAATAGAGTTTGACGTGCTGCCGCTGGTCCGGATGCAGCACAAACCGCTTGGGGGCGAACAGCAGTTCGCCAGGGGCCATGGGTAGAATGGCCTCGTCCGCTGTCGGACTGGTGATGCGATACGCCGCCAGCTCGTAGAGCTTGGGTGTGCTGGCGTTGTTGGTGACGGTGCGGGAGATGAACTCTTCATCGTGCTCCATGATGGCTGTCATGGGGCCTATGTCGATGGCCCATGTCTGGGGGCCGGCAAGCAGCAGAGTCGTCAGCAGAGTCAAACTGCGCGCCAGGTTTTTCATCATTGTCCTGAGGTCCATGTTGATTGCTAACGCCAGCTGCCCTTGATGGTCAGGGTGCCGCTCTGGTGCCGTTCTCCTTCCCACATGCTGCCCTCCGTGGTTTGTGCCGCCCTTGGATCGGTCAGATCAAAGTCCAGCTTGAGCAGGTAGAAGCGGGTAATACCCGGGTTCCCGTTGGGATCTATCCAATTGTGAGCCGGTTGACTGTCTTTGATGGCGAGTGTCCTGATATTGACCGGCACCCGGTCACAGCCGATCGGATGGCGGTAATTGGCGCCATAGCGGGTGGAGTCGAACACCAGCCTGGCGGGAATGGGCACGGCACTCTCGGGTTCCTGGCTATCGGCCGGGTAGAAGGTACAGTTTCCCTGATAAGGGCTTCCCTTGTCCTGGGCCAGTATCATCTCCAGCACGTCGGCCGAGACGGGGCCGCTGTCCGAGATATTGTATTGAAACGACAACACATCCTTGCCGATCTGTCCCTCACGATAGGGATTGGTGATCCCTTCTGACGAGAGAATGGAAACGCTGAAGTGGCGTGGCTTGATGATGATTTCCGTGGTGCCGCTGAACTCGTAATAACCACTCTCGGGGGCATGGCCATTGCGCATATTGAAGTTGATCAGATTTCTAGTTAGCTGATCTTGAAGCCCAAGTTTCACTACCTGCTTGAAAAAATTACTCGACATGAACAAATAGATGGACGTTTGTCCACGCAGTTTACTTACGTTGTATCGTGCACCTTTATTAGCCCAACTGGTGAGATCTGAGCTCATTTGCAAGTCAGCGTTCGCGATGGCTGAGTTCAGAGCACTATTTTTGACGTTGGTATATAAATAAGGTTCGCTATAACTTTGACTGCCATCTTCATTGAAGCTGTAGTCGAGGAAACGGCACAAAATACCGTCACGAGAGCCCACTATATAGTTTTCACATCCCTGTGAACCCGGTAGAACATATGGATTGCCATTACTATCGACAGTTACTTCGCTGATGGCATTAGTCTGGATAAACCTTATATGGCCGGCTTTCTTATGTTGCATCTTGCGTACATACCAATTTCCACTGCTCTGGTTGATGCAGCGGGCACCTGATGCGGCATCGTAATTTATTTTCGTCCTACACAAATTCATTTCACGTTGCAGGACAGACCCGACAGGCATGCTTCTCAAATAGTCGAAAAAGCTGGAACTTAGTTTGCCATGCCCCCAACCTGCAGATGCCCCGAGCAGTCCATAGAAACCTTGTTCATCCACTACTGCGGGTTTATTGACGGCTTCTGCTGTTTCAGGATCGCAGCGGGTATAGGTCATGATACAGCGTTGGTTGATATAGGGACGATGAATGGGACCAATTTCCCACATATCTACGTTCCAGTTATTGATGTCGGTATTCTGCCCATTGTCCACGTATGCGAGACTGACCTGCCCTTTTCCTTTGAGAGAGGTCCAGGCATTGGCACCAGTAAGCCGGGGATCGAGTGAGTCAGTAGGTGCAACAAACAGGTTGCTGTCTTCCTGGTTTTCGATGAACAGGAAGTTGCGTAGCGGCGCATCGCCCAAGACGGTCTTGGAGACGGCGGCCTGGGTGCCGACACTGGCGAGCATGCTGCCGATGAAGCAGGCCGCGATAACTATTTTCGTCATTTTCATGCCATCAACCTCTCACCATGGCGTAAGTCGGCAGGCCGCGACAGATCACATCACCTACCCAGGCGGCGCCGCTCTGCTGCGCCAGATCAAGCTCTGCCTCACAGAATTCGTTGCCGTGCTTGAAGCTCAATACCGGATTGGCCTTGTCCACATCCAGTGAAAACTCACCTGTCTCATTGGTCACAGTGGTGCCGATGTGGTTGTCGATCCTGGCGTTGGCGATCACGCTGCCATCCTCGGCACGTATGATGCCAAAGACGGTGACCATCTCCTTGACCGAGCGGGTGGCATCCAGTTTGGCCACGTTGCCGGGGAACAGGGTGTAGCGCTGCTTGCCGGTGTTGATGTCATAGCTGTCCTTGGTCGTCTTGCTGTTGAGCAGTTCCACTTCGTACTCCTGAAAGGGGGAGAGGGCGACAAAGGTCTTGCTGCCTTCGAGCGAGTACTCCTGGCCATTGATCTTGGCGAGCATCTTGCCTTCCTTGCCAATGCCGGTATCGATCAGCAAGCCGGAACCGGATCGGTTCTGGCTGGAGGCCAGGATCTCATCCCCTGTGGTGATGACAGCACCACGTGCAATCAGGTTGCCGTTCACATCGCCGCCCTGACTGCGACCCAGGGTCAGGGTGCCGCCCGTCATGCTGTTTTCAAAACCCAGGGTCCCCGAGAGGGCCAGGTCATTGTGCTCTGCGCCACTGATGACTTTGGCACCGTTGAGTGTCGCCGTGTTGATGAAGCCCTCCATGCGTTTCTGATAGCTGAGGTTGGCCGTGGTGTGGCCCTCTTCGTTGCTGCTCATGCCCAGACTGAACAGGTTGTCGAACGGGATCGAGTAGTCCAGGGTCAGGCTCTTGTTGTTGAATCCGCTCAGGGTCGCGCTGCTGCTCTGCAGGCTGGTACGCAGCGACAACTGGCCATAGCGACCGGAATAGAGGCTCTGGTAATAGTCGATATAGCTGCGATCGCTCTCCTGCTCACGGTCGTGCGTGGTGTTGAACGAGAGGCTGCCCAGTCTGTCATGCCAGCCGCCCAGGTTGATGCTGATGCCGGCGGTATAAAGATCCAGGGGGGCCGTGGTCAGCTTGCTGCCCGTGTCGAGTTTCTCCTGACTGAGCCAGAACGAGACGTTGTCGTGTACTTGTGCCGTCACGCCGGACGAGATCCGCCAGGAGGCGTCCGAGGCCAGCATGCCCTGCAGCTGGGTACTGACTCTGTCGGTCAGCTGCCAGCTGGCCTGGCTCTCGCTGACCAGGGCATCCTTGAAGCCATAGCCGGTCAGGGTCAGGTTGGTAGTCTCGAAGGTGCGAGCCAGCGACAGCCCCAGCAGGGGAGAGCGGGCACCATCCTGACTGGCCTCCATCAGGCCGCCCCAGGATTGCCAGCCCCACTCCTGATCGAAGCCCAGGCTGCTGTTGAGTTTGGTGACGCGCTGATTGCTGGATTCCGTCAGGCGGCCATCGATATGGATCTCGACCGTGACGCTGTAGGAGCCGTGGGGGAAGCGGCTGGTATCGATGCGGTGGTTGCCGATCGAGAAATTCTGCAGGCCGATCAGCTTGCCATCCCGATAGACCCGAACCTCACCCGCCGAGGGCATGAAGACCTGGATCGGGGTGGTGGATTCACTCTCGTTGACGGTACGTGAGCGGGCCTGATTGCCGTAAGAGAGCCCGTAGATCCGGCCTGCGTTCAGGGCGGATACGCCCCCCAGGGTCTGGAGGTCCCAGGTCGACACCATGCCGGTCGCAAAACGGCGATCTTCGATATCCCGCTCATACATGGCGCGATAGAGGGAGCCGTTCTGGTTCGTTTCCCCCAGATTGTAGAGAGAACCATCAAGGTCCAGATGGTGTTCACTGTACCCCACCAGGCTGTTCAACTGGGCGAAGTTGGTGCTGGTGCTGCCCGCCTGACGACTGTTGGCAAAGGAGTAGCCCAGGTTGTAGCGATTGACGCTGGTCAACGCCTCAACGGAGGGCGTCAGGCTGGTCTTGGCCACACTGACACGCTTTTCGCCAAAGGCTGCCTTGGTGACTTGTATGGTCAGCAGCATGGCGATCAGATCCAGCTGCAGGGTGGCGCTGTCGTTGATGACCAGCCGTCCGTCTCTGGAGAAGGTGCGCAGCTGATTCTGTTGCAGCAGCTCCACCAGCTCCTGGCGCAGGGCCACATCGCTCTGGCCCTGGTTGAAGTCCAGGTTGAGCAGATGCAGCGCGCCGTCCCGCAGGATCAGCGTGGCGTTGCCAACGGACTCTTCGGTGGTGGTGTCGAGTGCCAGCGCCTGATCCTGATACTGCAGCCTGACCGGTACGGCAATGCCCTCTGCCAGTGCACTGGCAAAGCTGGCAGGAATGATGATATTGGCGATTTTGAGTGGCGCTGAGGCGCTGGCCGAGGCTGACATCATGATCAGCAATGAGACTGGCAACAGGCAGGCTTTTTTCAACATATCACGCACCATGGCTCTAAATTTCGGCAAAACAACACAGCCACTCGACCGGGTGGTGGAGGCAGTACCAGTACAAAGGATTATTTGATGACGACGAATTCCTGGCCCAGCCAGAGGCCGACATGGCTCTTCGGATCCCGGAGATCAACCTGGCGGAATTGGCGTTGCTTGCCCGGCAGGTCGTAATAGGTCTCCTTGCACTGTTCCTTGCGCTGTTTCAGGCAAGTGCCATACGCCACTGTGCGGTATGAGGCGTTTCCTTTATTGGTCAAGGTGTCGCCTTGCAGAAGGTAATCGAACTTCTGCTGGCGCGGTGTAACCACCAGGATGGTGCCTATCTGGGCTGAGGTGGTGGCGACCGCCTGGCGGCGTTCGTTGCGCTGGTCGTCCATCGACAGGGCGGTATCCAGCCAGCGGATGCGGTAGTAACGCTCCTTGCCATCCTGCGGGCCCTTGTAAAAGAAGCGCACGTTGTTCTTGGCGTTGGCGGGGAGCATCAGCCGGCTTGGCGACAGCATGAGTTCACCGTCCACTTCCATCGGCATCTCTTGTCCGCCCTCTTCCGGGGAGGAGATGCGTGTCACTGTGACAGTGACCAGTCTGGCCTGATCGCTGGCGTTCTCGATCTCTTTGGCGACATCCTGACTGCCCGCATCAATAAAGGTGGTAACCGAGCCGACGTTGATCGCCTGGCTTATTCCGGGAATAAACAGCATCCATACCCCCAGCATTTTCAGGTTCATGTGATCTCCTGTGAATACAAAGGGCCCCGCAGGGCCCCGAATGATATGCGTTGAGGCAATCAGGCCCAGTTGGCCACGAACTCGACGTTGACTTCGCCGCTCCACAGACCGTCTGGCAGGGCTTCAAAGGTGGCCGTGCTGCCGTTGGCAGTGGCGCTTTCAATGTTGAAGCTGAAGGAACCCTGCGCCGTGGTGCGTTGGGTGTCCTCCTTGAAACCCTGGGCTATGGGGGAGAGGTTGCCGCCTGTGATGCCCGCCGCCGTATCGATCAGGGTGGTGTAGGCCGTGGTGCTGACCGGTGCACCGCCCCACAACACGCCCACATCGACTGTGGAGTTGCCACCCAGATGGTTCAGGGTGCCGTTCAGCTTCTTGGCTTTCAGAATGAAGGAAGTCGCGCTGGCATCCCCCTTGATGGCGACATCGAACAGGCCGTTGACGGTATTGAAACCCTTGATCCCTTCGGCGTACTGGAAAGAGAGGCTGGAGAGCGGGGTGACAACCAGCTCGGAGGTAGTGTCTTTCTTGGCGGTTGCCTGCCATGTTGCGACTGCCGAGGCTTCTACGGCTGCCTGGGTGGCAGCGGTAAAACCCAAACCTACAACTGTCAGCGCAATCAGAGTCTTTTTCATCTTGATGTTTCCTACAGGTTTCCCGATGAGTAGCCTTGAGCCACCCGTTTGATTCACTGCACCCGAGGTGCATTCGTTCTTCATCCCCGGGGTATATTTGACCAAGGGGTGTTGCCGGGCCCCGAAACATAATGTTCCGTCACCCAGCTCATCTTTTCGCCGACCAAGATAACCGCCAGACCTGCTTGGATCGATCTAATGGTGTGTAGGAAAAGTCCTAAAAGGTAGTTGTTACGTACAACTTCAGATGCATGTATATCCCTGCGGCTCTGTCATGGGTCATTTAAAGTTATAACTTTGATTTTTAAGCATTTTGATGCTTTTCTTATCAAGATGAATCGGGCGTCTGGCGAGCGGTTGCGAATGATGTTTGAGTCGGCGATGCGGTACAAATGAACCATAAGATTCAAAAGAATATTTGTACTTATAACTAATTGATAAATAGATATAAAACAAATCGTTCAAATAGCGTTCAGGTCACTTTATTAGCGTTTTATTTGAATTGTGTAACATATTATTAATATCAAAGAGCCGTATGGTACAGGTGCTGATTTTGTAGTTAGTATACGCTAAATCAAATGAGTCAACGGTAGGTAGGTATATGGCAAGGATATTGATAGTCGATGATCATCCCGCAATAAGAATGGCAGTGAATATGCTGCTTAAACAGGATGGGCACCATATTCTGGCAGAGGTTGATAATGGTGTTGATGCTATCTCTTCGGCTAGGAAACATCAGCCTGATATTGTGGTGCTCGATATTGGCATTCCCAGACTGGATGGTATTGAAGTTATCAAAAGACTGAAGGATCTGGATGCCAGCATCAAAGTGATTATTTTATCAGCACAATCAACTCATCATGTCATGGTGCGTTGCCTGCAGGCCGGGGCTGATGGATTCATGTCCAAGCTGGACGAGTTGTCGCTATTGAGAAGTGCGATCGTAAAAATAGAGAAAGATCAGCTCTATTTTCCAAGAGATATTATCGCAGGCGCCAAAAATGCTCATTCAGTAGACAGGGAAGATCTATTGTCAGCACTCTCGGATCGTGAAATGAGTGTGCTGCTGCAGATATGCCAGGGCCATGCAAACAAGCAGATAGCGGAAAGCATGTTGCTCAGCGAGAAGACGGTCAGCACCTACAAGACCCGCCTGATGCAAAAGCTCAATGTAACCAACATGGTTGACCTGATCAGTCTGGCCAAGCGGCAAGAATTGATGTGAGCAAGATGAAATTACTTCTGATCTTGCTCGTCAGCCTTAGTTCGCTCAGTTCGTTTCTTGCCCCTGCCCATGAACTGGAAGATAGCCTGCTGCATGTCTATGCGCGGGATGACAACGAGTATCTCGGCAAGCAGGCACTACCTCTGCGTGCCGATGACTGGCTATGGTTGCGCAATCGTGAACGGCTGATCCTGGGGGTGCCGATGCCGGACAACCCCCCCATGGACATTACTCTGCGTTCCGGTGCCTATGAAGGGGTTACCGCCGACATTGCCGGTATGTTGAGTTATTTGTTGCACGTCGAGATAGCGGTGAAGAAGCTTCCGTCACGGGCGGCGGCCATAGCTGCGCTCAAGCGGGGGGAGATCGATCTGTTGAGTACCTCAAATGCTTATGAGGAGGAACAACAGTTGCTATTAACTGATAAATATATGGAAGATGACCCCGCCATATATAAAAGCATACACGTAAAGGAGCGTGATATAAAAACGGTGGCCGTCCCAGAGTATTATCTGCCAACTCTTGATGTGATGCGTTACCTGCCTGGCGTTCAAGTAAAGTTATATTCCTCCCGCTATAGTGCCTTGTCGGCTGTCGCTTATGGTCAGGTCGACGCTGTCATGGTGGATATGATTTCTGGTAATTTTATCGTCAATAAATTCTACCAAGACAGCATTCAATTACTAAGGCCCTTGTATGTGGATACTCATGGTTTCTCATTCGCGCTGGAAAAACAGAATCGGCGCCTCAAGAAAATAATTGATATTGCATTGCATGAGGTATTGGAAGGCAAGCGCGAGGAAATTGCCAAACGTTGGAGCGGTGGTGGACTCTCCATCGATGCCAAGAGGATAGGGCTGACCAGTGGTCAATGGGCATGGCTTGGCCAGCAGAGAAAGCTCCGGATTGCGGTCAACAGCGGTATTCCGCCGCTGAGCTTCCTCGACGTGAACGGTACCTTGCATGGCGTGACTGCCGATCTGTTGCAGGTACTGAGGGCGAAACTGGGAGTGGAGATCGAGGCGGTCCCGGTCAAGACGATCAAGCGCATGATCCAGCTGCTGGATGAGGGGAGAGTGGATGCTGTGGTAATGAGCCCATCGGTGGAGCGCAAGCGTCGTTTTCTGTTCAGCCGGGCCTTCGTGCTGGATCCCTTGTCTTACGTGGTTGGCGTGAAACATGAAGCGAGTGAACCGGACACCCTGCTCAAATTCGGGACTGTGGCCGTGGTCAAGGATTTCATTTCGGCGCAGGCCATAGAGGAGGTATACGGCAGGTTGAGGACTCGCCCGTTTGACAAGATTGAAGATGCACTGCGTTGTGTCGCGACCGAGGTATGTGATGTGACTGTACTGCCGCTGCGGGTGGCCAAGTATTACGTCAACAGCAAATTTCCCGACAGCTTGCTTATCACGGGCGAGTTATTCGATTCGATTCCGATTGGTGCCGCGTTTGCGGTATCCCAGGAGAACACAGTACTGCGCAATATTCTGGACAAGGTGATCGCAACCATGCCGCCGGACGAGCTGGAAGGGCTCTCCAATCGCTGGCGGGTCAGTACCCAGCAGGAGGCGATCACCTGGCAGGAACTGGTACGCGAGTTTGGCATCTTTATTTCACTGATCCTGCTGTTGACCCTCCTGGTCAGCCTGTGGAGTCTCTCCCTGCGCAAACAGATGCGCGAACGTCGGGTTGCCGAAGTGGCGCTGAGTGCCCAGCTCAAGTTCATTGAAGATCTGGTGGACGGCACGCCCCATCCCATCTATGCCAGAGACCAGGATGGGCGGCTTATCCTCTGCAACAGCAGCTATGCGGCCTTCTTTGGTGAACCGAAAGCCGGCTTGCTGGGCGCAGGCCTGGCCGCTGATGGTGAGCGTTGGCCCTTTCTCGCTCCCCTGTTTGCCGATCTTGCCGCTGCCCGCGAGGAGCGACAGGCGCAGGAGGGGGATCATCGTCTGGTCATGGTGAACGGGGCAGTGGATGTCTATCACTGGGTCCAGCCTTATTACGATCTGGATGGCAAGGTGCAGGGGGGCATTGGCGGCTGGATCGATGTGAGCGAGCGCCTGCGCCTGCTGGATGATCTGGCGGTGGTCAGCCAGGAGGCGCAAGAGGCCAATCGCGCCAAATCGACGTTTCTGGCCACCATGAGCCACGAAATTCGTACCCCCATGAATGCCATCATTGGCCTGCTGGAGCTGACTCTGCGGCGAGATCGTCTGCATGAGGAGGATAAAGCCTCGCTCTCCATCGCCCATGGCTCGGCGACGGATCTGCTTACCCTGATCGGCGATATCCTGGATATCTCCAAGATAGAGTCGGGGCGGCTCGAGCTGGTACCCGAACCCCATGACATAGCGGCCTTGACCGAGTCTGTCGTCACGGTGTTCAACGCCCTGGCCAGACAGAAGAATCTGCAACTGGAACTGGTTATCGGAGCGACCCATTGGGTGCAGGTAGACGGCCTCTGTTACAAACAGATCCTGTCCAACCTGATCAGCAATGCCATCAAATACACTGAGCTGGGTTCGGTACGGGTCGAGCTGCAGCTATGGAGCAGTGACGGCTGGTGTATCTTGCAACTGGTGGTCAGGGATACCGGGATAGGGATAGCCCCGGCGGAACTGGCGAGGCTGTTTCAGCCCTTCAGCCAGGCCAGCCAGCCCGAGCACATCCAGCAATCCGGTACGGGCCTCGGCTTGATGATCTCTCGCTCACTCTGCGAGTCAATGGGGGGATCCCTGGTGCTGGAGAGCGAGTTGGGTCGTGGCACCCGGGTGTGTGTCGAGATGAAACTGCCCCTTGCCACGGCCGTGGAGAAACCCCTGCCAGGCGAACTCGACTCAGTGATGGCGCGCGGGGATAGGCTGCGAGTGATGATAGTGGATGATCACCCCACCAATCGGCTGCTTATCAGTCAGCAACTGGCCTATCTGGGGCATGAGGCCATGGCGGCCGAGTCGGGTGAGCAGGCGCTGGCGCTCTTCGCCGAATACCCCTTCGATGTCGTCATCACCGACTTCAACATGCCCGGCATGAACGGGTTCGAGCTGACCCGGCAGTGCCGTGCGCGGGAACACCTCAATGGCAGGCACCGTTGTGTGATCCTGGGTCTGACGGCCGATGCGCGTCAGGAGCAGGTGAACGAGGGTCATGCGGCTGGCATGGATGATTGTCTGTTCAAGCCGGTAGGGCTGGAGGCGCTCGATCATTGCCTGCGTCGGCATATGCAGCGTGAGGAGCAAGCCGATGTCGCCGCCTGCATGCAGGAGATCAGGCAGTGTCTCGGGCCGCTGACCGGTCACCAGTCAGCCCTGATGTTGCCCCTGCTGGCCGAATTTGTTCGTGCCAGTGACGACGACCTGCAGGCGTTGCAACAGGCGGCGACTGCCGGGGAGCTGGCCCGCTTTCTGGATTATGTTCATCGTCTGAAAGGCGGAGCCAGGATCATGGGGGCCATGCAGCTGGTTGCCACCTGCAGCGAGATAGAGTCCGGGGAACTGAACGCACAAACCCTGCCCATGGCGTTGCAGCGCCTGCAACGTGTCTATCACATTGCCAGGCTGGCCATAGTGCGGTTGCAGCGCGCAGAACCTGGATGAGAATGAAGGCATGGTGACATGCCTTCATGACTGCTCAACCGTGCCAATACACCATCAACTCATAGGCGGCCTCACCTGTCTGGTGGGGCCGGCTCGAAGGGGCTTGATAGCTGAGGTAATAGCGGGTGGCTTGTGCCAGGGTCAGAGGATGTGTGGAGGGGATCCGTTGACCATTGAGCGTGAGACTGATGGGAGTGCCGGCCTGTTGTGTCAGGGTGCCATATAGTTTGCGGGCTTGCAGTTGATAGGTGGTATTGAAATCCGGGCTGCTGATATTGGCCGCCAGGGTGTGAATGGGATACTGCGTCTGGTTTGAATTGACGGGTTGGAGGCCGGGATGGGTCAGTGCTATTTCCATCCTGGTATCTTTACTGGCGGTAGCTGGCCAATTGAGTTGACGGGTCAGGGTGTCGGCCTGGGCGGTTGCACCACAGCACCCAAGCAGTAACGCCACCAGCATTCCTTTCTGAGACATATGGTCATCTCCTGGATCTAGAGGTTACCCCGTTGTCGGGGTCATCCGTTTATCGACTCACCTGCCAGAAAGCTTAGTTTGACGCTCGTGATTCGGAATGAGCTGACACGGAATACGGGGTATGATCCCGCGCCTTGGTGCATATCTTCTTCATTGATACGGGATCCCTGTCTTGCTCGAAAATCAGATGATGTTGTTGGCGGTATTCGAACGGGCGGCGTTGATGCTGATGACCCTGTTCTTCCTGACCCGCACCAGGCCGTTCCAGCGGCTGTTCCAGAAGCGGGATCACACCCCGGCCGAGCTGGTGCTGGTCGCCTCCATCTTCGGCCTGTTCGCCGTGTTCAGTACCTACACCGGCATTCCGGTGGAAGGGGCGCTGATCAACGTGCGGATCATCGCCATCATCTCGGGCGGCATACTGTTCGGCCCCTGGGTTGGCATCCCGGCCGGGGTCATCTCGGGCCTGCACCGTTACCTCATCGACATGGATGGCCACACCTCGATACCTTGCCTCATCGCCAGCATCATCGCCGGTCTGCTCGCCACCTGGTTGCACCTGCGCTGCCGCAAGTCGCGACTCTGGCTCTACGGCATACTGGCGGGCATGTTGTGCGAGGGGCTGACCATGTTGCTGATCTGGCTGCTGACCGAACCTCATGAGGTAGGGGTGGAGATCGTCAGCCACATCGCCTATCCGATGATCGCCGGCGCGCTCTGCATCGGGCTCATCATCAAGCTGGTGCAGGATCTGGATGACGAGAAAGAGCTGATTGCCGCCAAGCAGGCCAAGCTGGCGCTCGATATCGCCAACAAGACGCTGCCCTTCTTCCAGAAGGTCGATCGCCACTCCCTCGGCCAGGTGTGCGGCGTCATCTGCAACGAGATCCATGCCGATGCGGTGGCCATCACAGATACCCGTGACGTGCTGGCCTACGTGGGGGTAGGCAAGGATTACTACGAGCTGGACGAACACCACGCCATCAGTGGCATGACCCAGCAGGCCGTGCTGCTGGACCAAATCATCATCAACAACGATCTGCGCCAGTATCACCTGTCAGATTTTCACTCTGTCATCATCATTCCTCTGCGGGAAAACGGCGCCGTCAGCGGCACTCTCAAGATTTATTACCGCCGCACCCACAGCATTACCAGCTCGCTGCGGGAGATGGCGGTGGGCCTCTCCCAGCTCATCTCCACCCAGATGGAGGTGTCGCGTATCGAGCAGTTGAAGGAGATGACTCGCAAGGCGGAGTTCACCGCACTGCAGAGCAAGATCAACCCGCACTTCCTGTTCAATGCCCTCAACGCCATCTCATCCCTGATCCGCATTCGTCCCCAGCAGGCGCGCCAGCTCATTGCCAATCTGGCGGACTACCTGCGCTACAACCTCAACAAGGGGGATGAGCTGATCGACATTCAGGAGGAGCTGCAGCAGGTGCGCGACTACGTGGCCATCGAGCAGGCCCGCTTTGGCGACAAACTGGAGGTGGTGTTCGAGGTGGACGACGTCCACATCCAGGTGCCGAGCCTGCTGTTGCAGCCGCTGGTGGAAAACGCCATCCTGCACGGCATCCAGCCCCGCAGCGCGCCGGGCCGGGTCACTATCGAGGTGAAGCAGCTGGCGGGTGGTATCCGGGTGGCGGTGCGCGACACCGGCTATGGCATCAGTCAGGCGGTGATCGATGGGGTGGCTGCCGGTCGGGTGGAGAGCCGCAGCATAGGCCTGATGAACGTTCATCAGCGGGTCAAGCTGCTGTACGGTGACGGCCTGCAGCTCAAGCGGCTGGAACCGGGTACCGAAGTCTGTTTCTATCTGCCGGATCAGGAGGCCATGCCATGCTGAGAGACATCACTGTTGAGGACGAGTCTCTGACTCGAGAGGTGCTGACCTGCTCTTCTTCCCAGCTAGGGGCAACGCAATGCTGAAAGCCATTATTGTCGAAGATGAATATCTGGCCCGTGAGGAACTCATCTATCTGGTGAGCCAGCACAGCCAGATCGAGATAGTGGCGAGCTTCGAGGACGGGCTCGAGGCCTTCAAATACCTGCAGGATCACGAGGTGGACGTGGTGTTTCTGGATATCCAGATCCCCTCCATCGATGGCCTGCTGCTGGCCAAGAACCTGCACAAGTCGAGCCATCCGCCTCACATCGTCTTCGTCACCGCCTACAAGGAGTTTGCGGTGGAGGCGTTCGAGCTGGAGGCGTTCGACTATATCCTCAAGCCCTACAACGAGCCGCGCATCATCAATCTGCTGCAAAAGCTCGAGCACGCGGGCAAGTCGCAGCCAGCCACCACGGGAGAGGCTAGCGGAGACGTGATCAGCCCGCAGAATCGCACCGTCAATCTGGTGAAGGGGGAGCGCATCATAGTCACCCCCTGCGAGCAGATCTATTACGCGGAAGCGGACGAGAAGCTGACCTATGTCTATACCCGCACCGATCGCTACGTGATGACCATGACCATCAGCGAGTTTGTCAGCCGGCTGCCGGCGGAGGGGTTCTTTCGCTGCCATCGTTCCTACTGCGTCAACATCAACAAGATCCGCGAGATAGTGCCCTGGTTCAACAGCACCTATCTCATCCGGCTCCATGACCTGCCGTTCGAGGTGCCGGTCAGCCGCAGCAACATCAAGGCGTTCCGTCAGCTGATGCGGCTCTGATTGTCATTCATTCCCGCCGATCTGCATTTCATGCCTTAATCGGTCGGCGCGAGCTGCGTCTTGCCTATAGTGGCCTCAATTTCCTTAAGGCCATCGACCGAGACGCATCATGACCAAAGAGATGAATCGCACCCGCTATCTGACCCTGATAGGTACCATCATCACCCAGTTTGCGCTGGGTTCCGTCTACACCTGGAGCCTGTTCAACGCCCAGCTCTCCGACAAGCTGGACGAGCCGGTCAGCCAGGTGGCGTTTGCCTTCGGTCTGCTCAGCCTGTCACTGGCGGTGGCCTCTTCCATGGCGGGCAAGCTGCAGGAGCGGTTCGGGGTGCGCAACGTCACCCTGGGGGCCGGCGTGCTGCTTGGCATCGGCTTCTTCCTCACCGCCCACGCCAGCAACCTGGCCATGCTCTACCTCTGTGCGGGGATACTGGTGGGCTTCGCCGACGGGACCGGTTACCTGATGACCCTCTCCAACTGCGTGAAGTGGTTCCCGGAGCGCAAGGGGCTCATCTCCGCCTGCTCCATCGGTGCCTATGGCCTCGGCAGTCTCGGCTTCAAATACATCAACCTGCTGCTGCTCTCCAACAACGGTCTGGAAGCGACCTTCCAGCTGTGGGGGCTGATCGCCATGTCCATGGTGCTGGTGGGCGGCATGCTGATGAAGGATGCGCCCAAGCAGGCCGCCTCAGTGCAGCAGACCGAAAGCCGTGACTTCACCCTGGCCGAGGCGATGCGCAAGCCGCAGTACTGGATGCTGGCGCTGATGTTCCTCACCGCCTGCATGAGCGGCCTCTACGTCATCGGTGTGGCCAAGGACATAGGCGAGAACATGGTGGGTCTGTCGACTGCGGTTGCCGCCAATGCGGTCGCCATCATCGCCATGGCCAACCTGGGTGGTCGGCTGGTGCTGGGCATACTGTCTGACAAGATGTCCCGCATCCGGGTCATCACCATAGCCCAGCTGATCACCCTGTGTGGCATGGCGTTGCTGCTGTTCGTGCCGCTCAATGCCAACCTCTTCTTCGTGGCGGTAGCCTGCGTGGCCTTCAGCTTCGGTGGCACCATCACAGTCTATCCCTCGCTGGTGAGCGACTTCTTCGGTCTCAACAACCTGACCAAGAACTACGGCGTCATCTATCTGGGCTTTGGTCTGGGCAGCATCATAGGCTCCATAGTGGCCTCCCTGTTCGGCGGCTTCATGGCGACCTTCAACCTGATTCTGGTGCTGATGGTGGTGGCCCTGGTGCTCTCCCTCACCATACGTCTGCCGGCTCCCAAGCCGCTCTGCACCGATTGAGGGTTCGCCTCGCTCGATGACGACATGAAACCTGAGCCCGATGGGCTCAGGTTTTTCTTTCATCAAAAGACGTATAGATGGCTAAATATCTATACTCTTGTGCCGCCCTTTCCTATAATCCCCCCCACTTTGGCGCATCATGCTTAATAGGGAATCCGGTGAAAATCCGGAGCTGGCGCGCAGCGGTAAGGGGGAACGAAGCGACATCAGGGCACTGCCGTCAGGTGGGAAGCCGTCGCCGTAGGCCATCAGCCCCCCAGCCCGAAGACCTGCCAAAGTTCGTATTTCGGGCCGAGAGAAACCGGCCACGAAGTAGATGCTTACGCGAACTTAAGGATCTCTCATGTCCAAGAAATTATTGGTGGCTGCCCTGTTGCCAACGGCGGCCTTCGCCCAGACGACCATCCCCGTCAATCCTACCCTGGTGATCACCGCCAACCGGGTGGAACAACCCATCAGCACAGTTCTGGCACCCGTTGTGGTGATCGATCGCGCCGAGATCGAATCCCGTCAGGTGCAGAGCCTGCCAGCGCTGTTGAAGACGCTGCCGGGTGTGCAGATCACCACGCTGGGTGGGCGAGGGCACATGAGCAGCCTGTTCATCCGCGGTACCAACTCCAACCATTCACTGGTGCTGATGAACGGGCGCCCCATCGCCGCCATGGTGGCCGGCACGCCAGACCTCAGCCAGATCCCGCTGGGCAATATCGAGCGCATCGAGTACATCCGGGGCCCGCGTGCTGCTGTCTATGGCGCGGATGCCATCGGCGGCGTCATCAACCTCATCACCAAGACCTCCGCCAAGAATGGCAGCGAGACCCACCTGAAGGGGGGCGTGGGCAGCAATGGTTACGGCCAGGGTCAGGTGCGTACCGTGCAGGCCCTGGGTCAGCAGACCGACATGAATATGATGATCGGCTACGAGCGCACCGATGGTTTCGATGTGGTGGCCAATGCCCAGCAGCCGGATCGGGATGGCTTCGACAGTCTGAATGGCCAGATCGGGCTGAACCATGCCTTCAATGATGCCTGGAGTGCGGACTTCAACGCTCAGGGTTATGACAACCAGACCGAGATGGATGATGCCTATCAGTCGGCCGATCAGAGTCGGGTACAGGCCTTCCAGTATGATGGCGGTCTCAAGTTCCAGAACGAGACGCTGACCAGCCGGCTGGAAGCCAGCTATGGCGAGAACAAGCTGAAGAGCTGGTGGGAGAGCAAGGGAGAATCCAGCGCCCAGCCGATCCACACCGGCTTGACCCGTTTCTCCTGGATCAACAGCTGGAGTGGCGTCGAGGGGCTCAACCTGACCGGTGGCGCCGACTGGCAGCAGGAGCAGTTGAAATCCGACTCGCGCAGCTCTGGTCAGGCGTTCAATGCCCCCGATCGCGACAACACGGGCCTGTTCGCGGTGGGCAGCTACCGCTGGCAGGCCCTGCTGTGGGAGCTTTCTGGCCGCACCGATGACAACGAGCAGTATGGCCGTCACAACACCTGGTCCGCCGCCAGCGGGCTGGACATAGATGACAACCACAATGTGCGGTTGAGTTATGGCACCGGCTTCAAGGCGCCGACCTTCCTCGACCTCTACTATCCCGGTTATGAGAATCCGGATCTGAAACCGGAAGAGAGCAAGAACCTAGAGCTGGGCTTCACCGGCCGTTATACCGGTTGGGACTGGTCGCTGAACCTGTATCGCAATCAGATCCAGAACCTGATCGCCTGCCAGAGTGCGTTTTCCACCTGCAAGCCGGACAACACGGATGCAGAGATCCGCGGCGTGGAAGTGGCGTTGGGTCTGGAAACCGGACCGCTCCATCATGATCTGAGCTTCGATTACACCAAGACCGAAGACAAGAACGATGGTGACCAGCAACTGCTGCGTCGTGCCAAGCAGAAGGCCAGCTGGCTGACCCAGGTACAGCTGGGCCCGGTCGATCTCTCAACCGAACTGCTCTATGTGGGCAAGCGGGATGACAAGAACTTCAGCAGCTTCCCGGCTGAGCGGGTAGAGCTGGGTTCCTACACCCTGATCAATCTGGGGGCCAGCTACGGGGTGACGCCTCAGTTCACGCTGGGTGGCCGCATCGACAACCTGTTTGATCGCGACTATGCCCCGGCCTATGGCTATGCGTCGGCAGGGACCGAGTTCAAGCTGACGGCGGACTACCGCCTCTGATCGCCAGTGCTGCTATATATAGAAGAGAAAAAGCGAGGCCCTGCCATGTGCAGGGCCTTTTCTATTGGCGGTCGGCGGGAGTATGATCGCCGTCTTGCACCAAAGGGGGAGGTCAGGTGGCCAATATTCTAGTGTTCGACTCCGGCATGGGTGGCTTGACCATCTATCGCGAGATCCGCCGTGCGCTGCCGGCACACAGCTACTTCTATTGTTTCGACAACGCCAATTTCCCCTATGGTGAACTGAGTGAGGCGGCCCTCATTGCGGCCTGTACCCGACTGGTCAGCCACATGGTGGCCGAGCATGCCATCGATCTGGTGGTGATTGCCTGCAACACGGCCAGCACCATAGCCCTGCCATCCTTGCGTGACGCCCTGACCATACCGGTAGTCGGCGTGGTTCCCGCCATCAAGCCCGCGGCCGCCCTGACCCGCAATGGTTGCATCGGCTTGCTGGCAACCCCGGGTACCGTCAGTCGTGAATATACTCACGAACTCATTGCCCAGTTTGCGCCGGGCAAGCGGGTGTTGCTCAAGGGCGCGACCGAGCTGGTCATCGAGGCCGAGCACAAGCTGGCGGGACGACCGGTAAACATGGCGTTGCTGCAGGAGGTATTGGCGGACTGGATGGAAGGAGAGGAAAGGCCGGATACCCTGGTGCTGGGCTGCACCCATTTCCCGTTGTTCAATGACGAGATCCGGCAACTGATGCCAGGATGTCAGCTGGTGGATTCAGGGGACGCGGTGGCAAGACGGGTGGCACATCTATTGACGACTATCGCTGAGCCGGCTTCTCAGGCCATGGTGCAGGCCAGGGCCTATTGCACCCGACTGGATGCAGAAGCCCAAAAACTGACAGCCCCCTTGCAAGCTTGGGGGCTGTCATCACTCGAAGAGGTTTGGTACTAGTTCGTTACCGCCAAGGGATCAGGCGTCGACCTCGCTTCCTTCCCTCTCATCTTTATCCCGCTTGTCGTTGGCTTCGCGTACCTTGAGGGTGCGCTGCTGATACTCCTTGTCATTGAGCGCCGTGATTGCCTTGGCTGCATCGGCGGCGGGCATCTCCACAAAACCAAATCCTCTGCGCTTGCCGGTAGCCTTGTCCTTCATCAAACGGACCGAGATCACCTGGCCTTGTTCGGCAAACAGCTCGCGTACGGCAATCTCGTTGGCGCGATAGGGCAGGTTGCCTACATATAAGGTACAAGTCTCTTGGCCGGAGACCAGCTCAGCCGTGGCGGCAGGTGTCCGCTTAAGGAGCAGCGGCACGATGAAACCACCAATGGCCAGACCCACAGCAAAAATCACTTCGGCTTTCAAAGAAAACTGCAGAGCCTGGGCAACCAGATAACCAACCAGCGCCAATACCAGGGCAAGGATGGCCGCCTGCACATAAACGGGAAACTTGGATAAATTCATCTTTAAAGACCTTTTGTAAATGAAAGCAAAAAAGGTGCAACACTCTATTCACCTCCATGGTAACCAGCTTTCCAGCCGGGCGCTACCATGGACCACTTGGGACACATTATCCGTTCCAGTATGGCATCCCTTAATGGGGGAAGACCCACTTAAATGATGATAAAACAGGACTGAAATCATCGGCTTGTGGATAACACTGTATATATACACTGAGTAAGCTGTTTCTAATTGGATATTTTGAAGTTTCCGTGACTTTCTTCAAAAAAAGCCTTGTCATCGCGACGCGGCTCCCTATAATGCGCCCCTACCAGCACGGCGGAACACGCCAACCTGATGAGCCAGCTTCCTAGCGAAGTGGGCGCCGAAAGAAAAGCGAAAACAATCGCTTGACTTTCGAAGTGAGGAGCGTAATATGCGCCTCCTCAACGCGACAAGCGTGACGCTCTTTAACAATTTGAATCAAG
>NZ_JBLNHP010000011.1:0-83352 GCF_047780465.1 Aeromonas sp. A04
GCCGGGGGTCGCGGGTTCGAGTCCCGTCCGCTCCGCCAGTAAATTGAAAGGCCTTCCCCATCGGGAAGGCCTTTTTGCTTTCTGATACCTCAAGTTCATCTGCTCCCATTTCCTCTTTGCCGTATCAATTCGACTTCATTCAAGGGTTCTTGCCGTCCCTTTCTTATCCATCTCAGTAGAACACGCAGAGCCAGACTGTGGTCATGTCGGGGTGAGTCCACTCCACCCTGTGTTTCTGACGGGCGGGAATATTGATGTGATCGCCCGGGCCCAGCTGTACCGATTGTTGCTCCTGGGTCTGCGGATCGATGAACAGCAGGCTGGCCTCTCCCTGCACGACCAGGACCCACTCATGTTCATCCTGATCGTACCACTCTCCCGGCGCCGTCTGATGGCCGTGGGAGAGAATGCGCTCGATCCGCAGGTGGTTGGTGCTGACTAGATCCTGAAAGAGTTCGGTAGGCAGTGGCGAGGGAATATCGTTCAGCAGATTGCGCGTGTGCATGGGGCATCTCCCGTCTGGCAGTGCGAATGGTTCTCTGCAGTATAGAGGCCTGCCTCGTGGACGAAGGTGAGAGCAGCAGCAAGCGGGCATACAGATTTGTGCCCGAACGAGAACGATTCCTGCCATTTTGATGAAAAAGTCAGGGAATTCGCTGCAATTTCGACAAATTCTTGCTATTTTGCGCGCCACAAAAGCAAACGATTTCCTTCACACTTTCAGGATGAGTTATGGCAAAGCAAGATATGGCCGCCCAATCAGGGAACGGCGGCTTTTTGGACTCTTATTTTTCCATTTCTGCGCGCGGCAGTAGTGTGCGCCAGGAGCTGTTGGCCGGGCTGACCACCTTCCTGGCCATGGTCTACAGCATCATAGTGGTGCCGAACATGCTGGGTGCCGCCGGCTTCGAGCAGGGTCCCGTCTTCGTGGCGACCTGCTTGATCGCCGCCTTCGGTTCCCTGCTGATGGGACTCTGGGCCAAGCTGCCCATGGCCATTGGTTGCGCCATCTCCCTCACCGCCTTCACCGCCTTCAGCCTGGTGCTGGGGCAAGGCCTGAGCATCCCGGTGGCCCTCGGCGCCATCTTCCTGATGGGGGTGCTGTTCACCCTGATCAGCGTGACCGGCGTGCGCCAGTGGATCCTGGACAACCTGCCCTCTGGCATCGCCCACGGCACCGGCATAGGTATCGGCCTGTTCCTGCTGCTGATCGCCACCAACGGCGTCGGCATGGTGATCAAGAACGAAGGGGCGGGTCTGCCGGTTCAGCTGGGTGAGGTGACCTCCTTCCCCGTCGTCATGACGGTACTGGGTCTGGCCGCCATCTTCGGCCTGGAGCGTCGCAAGGTGCCGGGCGGCATCCTGATGGTGATCATCGCCATCTCCATCCTCGGCCTCATCTTCGATCCGAACGTGGCCTGGCATGGCTTCTTCGCCATGCCGAGCCTGACTGGCGAGAAGGGCTCTCTGGTTGGCAGCATGGATCTGCTGGGTGCCCTCAACCCAGTGGTCATTCCGACCGTACTGGCGCTGGTGATGACAGCCGTGTTCGACGCCACCGGTACAATCCGTGCCGTAGCGGGTCAGGCGGGTCTCATCAATGAGCGTGGCCACATCATCAGCGGCGGCAAGGCCCTGACTGCCGACTCCGTCAGCAGCATGGTGGCTGGCGTCGTGGGTGGGGCTCCGGCCGCCGTCTACATTGAATCTGCCGCAGGTACCGCGGCCGGTGGCAAGACGGGTCTGACCGCAGCCCTGGTCGGCCTGCTGTTCCTGCTGATGATCTTCCTCTCGCCGCTCAGCTATCTGGTGCCGGCTTACGCCACAGCACCGGCGCTGATGTACGTCGGTCTGCTGATGCTGGGCAACGTCACCAAGCTGGACTTCAGCGACTCTGTCGATGCGTTGGCTGGCATGCTGTGCGCCGTCTTCATCGTGCTCACCTGCAACATAGTGACCGGCATCATGCTGGGCTTCGTGGCGCTGGTCGTGGGTCGCCTGTTTGCCGCCGAGTGGAAGAAACTCAACGTCGGTACCGTCATCATTGCCGTGGCACTGGTGGTCTTCTATGCCGGTGGCTGGGCCATCTAAGGCTGCCGGTTGGCGTGAAGGGCTCCTGCGGGGGCCCTTTTTCATGGTTGTGAGGCCGCCTGCAGTTTCCCTCCCGTTTGCCTCTCGCTGTTTCAGATTGAAACGCCAATGGCCTTTCTCCTGTTTCAAATCCGAACCGAACCGGTCGTCATTTTTATCCCGATTTATCCCGTTAGACTGGCTTCATCAACCATTTGCCCACCCGTGCGGTGGCAAGCCAAGGAGTGAGCCATGAAGAAACTGATCAATGCCGTCGATGCCGTGGTCCGTGAACAACTGATGGGGATGGCAGCCGCCCACCCCGAGCTCAAGGTACGTATCGAACCCCACTACATCACCCGCGCCGACTCTCCCGTGATGGGCAAGGTGGCGCTGGTCTCCGGCGGTGGCAGCGGCCACGAGCCGATGCACGGCGGTCTGGTGGGCAAGGGGATGCTGGATGGCGCCTGCCCCGGCGAAATTTTTACCTCCCCGACCCCGGATCAGATGTACGAGTGTGGTCAGGCGGTCGATGGTGGCGCTGGCGTGCTGTTCCTGGTGAAGAACTACACGGGTGACGTGCTCAACTTCGAAACTGCGGTCGAGCTGCTGCACGGTGACGGGGTCAAGGTCGGCTTCTCGCTGATCGATGACGACGTGGCGGTGAAAGACAGCCTCTACACCGCGGGTCGTCGCGGCGTCGCCACGACTGTGCTGTGCGAGAAGCTGGTCGGTGCCGCCGCCGAGGCGGGCTACGACCTGGCCCGTTGCGAGGCGCTGGCCCGCCGCATCAACAATCAGAGCCGCACCATAGGCGTCGCCATGCACGCCTGTACCGTGCCTGCCGCCGGCAAGCCCTCCTTCACCCTGGCGGACAACGAGATGGAGTTCGGGGTGGGCATCCACGGCGAACCCGGCATAGCGCGCCGCCCCTTCACCGACCTCGACACCCTGGTGGGCGACATGTTCAGCGAGCTGGCGGACAACACCCCCTATGGCCGCACTCTGCGCCACTGGGACAGAGCCTCCGGCAGCTGGCAGGAAGAGCACACCTTCATCGAGGCGCTCAACCGGGGCGATCGTGTCATAGCCCTGGTCAACAGCCTGGGTGGCACCCCGATTTCAGAACTGTATGGCGTCTATGGTCGCCTCGCGGCCCTGTGCGAAGAGGCCGGCATCCATCTGGTGCGCAACCTGATAGGCCCCTACTGCACCGCCCTCGACATGACCGGCATCTCCATCACCTTGCTCAAGGTGGATGACGAGTTGATGACCCTGTGGGATGCCCCCGTTCACACCCCCGCCCTGCGTCGCGGTTGCTAAGGAGCCCTCATTCTCATGCTAAGCAAACATCAAATCGTCAACTGGCTGCTGGATTGCGAGCACATCTTCACCGAGCAGCGTGACTACCTCACGGCACTGGATACCGACATCGGCGATGGCGACCACGGCCTCAACATGCAGCGCGGCTTTACCAAGGTGGCGGAGAAGCTGCCCGCGGTGGCGGACAAGGATATAGGCCAGGTGCTGAAAACCACCGGTATGACGTTGCTCTCCTCGGTCGGCGGCGCCAGCGGCCCGCTCTACGGCACCTTCTTCATTCGGGCGGCGGCCAGCACGGACGCCTGCCAGAGCCTGACCCTGAGCCAGCTTGGCAAGATGCTGGCGGATGGTGTCGAGGGAATCGTCTCTCGCGGCCGCGCCGAGCCGGGCGACAAGACAATGTGCGACGCCTGGTGGCCTGCGCTGGCCGCCCTGCAACAGGCGCAGCAGCAGGAGTTGCCGCTGGCTGAGGCGCTGGACAAGGCGGTGGCTGCCGCGGCGGCCGGCACCGAGGCCACCATACAGATGCAGGCCCGCAAGGGGCGCGCCAGCTATCTGGGCGAGCGCAGCATAGGCCATCAGGATGCCGGAGCCACCTCGACCCTGCTGCTGCTGACCGCCCTGCGTGACAGAGCGAGGTTGTGACATGATAGGTATCGTAGTTGTCTCTCACAGCGCCATGCTGGCGGCCGGATTGAAAGCGCTGGCCGACCAGCTGGGCAGCCCGGCACGGCTGTTGCTGGCGGCCGGGGTCGATGATCCGGACCACCCCATAGGCACAGATGCCATCGCCGTGATGAGTGCGATAGAAGAAGCAGACGACGGCAGCGGCGTGCTGGTGCTGATGGACTTGGGCAGCGCCCTCTTGAGCGCCGAGACCGCCCTCGAGCTGTTGCCCCCTGATTTGAGTTCTCGGGTGCGGCTCTGTCCCGCCCCGCTGGTCGAGGGCACCCTGGCCGCAGTGGTGGCGGCAGGTTCAGGTATGAGCCTCGACGAAGTGGCCGCAGAGGCGCTCGGCGCCCTGGGGCCCAAGCAGGCAATGCTGCCTGGCAGCACTGCGCAGGCCGCCACTGAGACGGCACTGGCAGCCGACGAGGGCTGGCTGCGCTGCGAGGTGGTGGTCGACAACCCCCACGGCCTGCATGTGCGCCCCGCCGCCCGCCTGGTGGCGGCACTCAAGCCCTTTGCCGCCGAACTCAAGCTGCAAAAGGGGGATAAAGAGGCCAATCCCCGCAGCCTGACCCGGCTCACCATGCTCAACGTGCGCCAGGGAGACAGGCTCACCCTGCTGGCACAGGGAGAAGATGCCGAGGCCGCCCTGACCTGCTTCAAGCAACTTGCAGACGAGCGTTTCGGCGACTGATCGCCAACCCGTTTCAAGGCGCAGCGCTGGCTCTGTGTGCCAGTGCTGCGCCACTCAAGACGAAGGACTCCCCGGCATAGCCGCCCCTTCGCCCCGATTCTTAAGAGATAAAAAGAGAGGGATAGAATATGGACCGCATCATCATCAGCCCCAGCAAATATGTGCAAGGCAACGGGGCCCTCGCCAACATAGGCAACTACGTCAAGGCGCTCGGCGCCAAACCGCTCATCCTGGCCGATGCCTTCGTCACCAAGCTGGTTGGTGACACGGTTGCCACCAGCTTCCACGGCGTGGGCATCAAGCCCGAGTTCGACTGCTTCAACGGCGAATGTTCTCGCCCCGAGATCGACCGCCTGCTGGCCCGCTGCAACCAGACGCCGTTCGACGTCATCATCGGCATAGGTGGCGGCAAGACGCTGGATACCGCCAAGTCGGTCGCCTTCTACCAGAAGGTGCCTGTGGTCATAGTGCCGACCATAGCCTCCACCGATGCGCCAACCAGTGCGCTGGCGGTCATCTATACCCCGGAAGGGCAGTTCAGCGAATACCTGATGATCCCGACCAACCCCAACATGGTCATCATGGATACCGGCGTCGTCTCCCGCGCCCCGGTGCGGCTCTTGGTCTCCGGCATGGGGGATGCGCTCTCCACCTATTTCGAGGCGCGTGCCAACAAGGTTTCCGGCTGCAAGACCATGGCCGGTGGTGCCTCTACCCTGGCGGCCCAGGCCATCGCCGAGCTCTGTTACAAGACACTGCTGGCCGATGGCTACAAGGCCAAGCTGGCGGTGGAGCAGGGGCTCTGCACCAAGGCGGTGGAGAACATCATAGAGGCTAACACCTATCTGAGCGGTATCGGCTTCGAGAGCAGCGGTCTGGCCGCCGCCCACGCCATCCACAACGGCCTGACCCAGCTGGCCGAGTGTCACCACCTCTACCACGGTGAGAAAGTCGCATTCGGTACCCTGGTGCAGCTGGTGCTGGAGAACGCGCCCATGGCGGAGATCGAAACCGTGCTGGCCTTCTGCCGCTCGATCGGCCTGCCGACCAACCTGCATATGATGGGGGTCAAGGAGCTGGACATGGCGCGCCTGCTGGAGGTGGCCAAGGCCTCCACCGCCGAGGGGGAGACCATCCACAACATGCCGTTCAAGGTCACCGCCGAGGATGTGCTGGCGGCCATAGTCACCGCCCACCAGCTGGGGCTGTAACCGCGTTGCTCATTACCTTGCCATATAAAACGGCCCCGCAATTGCGGGGCCTTGTTGTTTTATGCCTGACCGGTTTCATCGGGTAACAACAGGATCCCAGTCGTCAGGAGCCGTGGTAGTCCGCGGGATCGATACCGATAAGCTTGAGTCGCCGCCAGAGGGTGGTGCGGCTGATGCCAAGATGCTGGGCCATCTGGCTCACCTGCCCCTTGCAGGCGTGGGCGCAGCGCAAGATGGCCTGGCGCTCCAGTTCGGCCAGGGTGAGCAGCGGCTGCCCCACCACCTCGTCTTCCACCAGCCGATAGCCGTGCCGAATGGCGGCGGGCAGCGCCTCCGGCGGGATCTGCTCACGACTCGAGTGGAGCAGGGCATATTCAACCGCGCTGCGCAGCTCCCCCAGATTGCCGGGCCAGGAGTAGGCGAGCAGGCAGTCGAGGGCCGCCGGACTGAACTGGCGCACCGGCTCGCGCCCCTGCGCCCCTAGTTGCTGGCTGATGAGGGCCGGCAAGTCGGCGCCGCGCTCCCGCAGTCCCGGCAACCAGAGCTCGCACGCCTGCAGGGCGTAGAGCAGCTGGCGACCAAACTGTCCCTCCTGCACCCTCTGTTCCAGCGCCGCGCTGCTGGTCGCTATGATCCGCACCTTGAGCGGCAGTATGCGGGCCGAGTCGAAGCGCTGGATACGGCCTGTCTTGAGCAGTTGCAGCAGCGCCGCCTGCATGGGGGCACAGAGACACTCCACCTGCTCCAGCACCAGCGTGCCGCCATGGGCCAGCTCGAACTTGCCGGCCCGTTCCTGCCCCGCCTCGTCGGAACCCATCAGCTCCAGCGCCATCCGCTCGCTCGGCAGCGCCTGACAGTTGAGGGTGATGAGCGGCCCGGCGGCCTGCTCGCTGCCGAAGTGAATCGCCTCCGCCAGCTGGGCCTTGCCCACCTCTTCCTCCCCGCGCAGCAGCATGGGGCCCTGGCTCCGTGCCGCCTGGCGGGCGTAGCGCAGCAGCTTGCGCATGGCGCTCGATTCGCCCACCAAGGCGGAGAGTTCGGGCACCGCCTGGCGCAGCTGGTTGATGGCCCTGAGCCTGTCCAGCGGGTGCAGCAGGGCGATAAAGCTGACCCCGTCCGGCCCGGGCAGCGGCTTGAGGCTTATCAGCGCATTGATAAACTCCCCGGTCTGCACCCCAATCCGCTCCAGCGTCACCTCCACATGGCTCAGTGGCGTCTGCCCCTTGATGGCGAGCTGCAACCGCTGTGGCAACAGCAAATGCTGCTCCAGCGGCTGACCGAGGCAGAGCGCGGGATCGAGCCGTAGCCGACTGGCCGCCAGCCCGTTGAGGTAGCGCAGCCTGCCCTGGGGGTCCCAGGCCAGCACGCCGTCATCCATGCCGTCGAGCAGGGCGTAGAGCTCGCTCAGATGGTGCTGGGACTCCTGCATCAGGGTTTCCATCTGCAGCAGATGGGCCAGCTCGCGACCGGCGCTGACGGTGAGCGCCAGATCCCCGGCACTCGCCTCTTCCACCTTGCAGATCAGCGCCATGATGGCGACCTGACGGCCATTGCTGTTGTAGACCGGGCTGGCGCAGCAGTGCCAGGGGTGCAGGGTGCGGTTGAAGTGCTGGGGGCCGCTGACGCAGAGTGGCATCCCCTCCAGCGCCGCCAGATTGATGGCATTGGTGCCGATGCGCCCCTCGCTGAAGAAGGCGCCGAGCCCGAAGCCCAGCGCCTCCAGTTCTGCCAGCGTTTCGCGATGGCCGGTGCGGGCCAGCAGGCAGCCGCTCTCGTCGGTGAGCAGCAGAACGCAGGGGCGCCCCTCCATGAACTCGTAGAGATCCTCCAGCGCCATCTCGCCTGTGGTGAGCAGATCCCGTTTGCGCTGGCGCAGGCTCTGCAGGGTTTGCCCCTTGGCGCTGTGGGGCGGGTGCCAGAGGGTCGGGCTGGTCTGGTGGGCGCAGCGCAGCCAGGAGGCCTGCAGATAATCGGGCCAGGGCTGGAGCGGCTGGAGGTCAGATGGCGTGGTCACAGCTATGTCCGGCAAAAGGAGAAGCCGTCATTTAACCACGCTCCCCCCACAGATTCAGTGACCTGCCTCAGAGGGTGGCAATGCCATGCCGTCGAGGTCGGTCGCGGTGCGGGCAAACTGTTGCTCCAGCCAGCAGCAGAAGGCGCGGCACTGAGGGCTGCTCTCGCTCTCCTGATGGACCAGCCAGCTCCACTGTGGCCCCTTGACCGTGCGGGAGGAGAGCGGCAGCAGCAAACCCTGTTGCCGTGCGGGAGCCGACAGCAGCGCGCTCGCCAGCGCCACGCCGAGCCCGGCGCCGGCCGCGTCCAGCAGCAGGCCGGGATCGGAGAAGTTGAGCCCCCGGGTCTGCAACTGCAGATCCTCCCCGCCTTTGAGCGTCCAGTGGTGCCAATCCATTTCCCGCTCTCCATGGAGACTGGTGCGCTCCGCAGGGGGTTGGGCCAGCACGGCCAAAGTGGCAAGGGGGAGCAGAGCGTCCTCCAGCAGTACCCTGTGGTGGCACTCGGCTTGGGGGGCGAGATCCCAGCGCAGGGCGATATCTATGGTCTGCTCGGTCATGACGGGTACCTCGTCGCTGGTAAACAGCCAGAGATCGATATCGGGATGTCGGCGGTGAAAGTCGGCCAGCCGGGGCAGCAGCCAGTGGCGGGCTATGGCTGTGCTGGTATTGAGCACCAGCTGGTTCGGTTTGCGGTACTGCTCCAGCCGCTGGATCCCCACCGCCAGTTGCAACAGCACGCTCTGGGTTGTCTCCAGCAGGTCCTGCCCCGCATCGGTGAGGGCGACCGAGCGCCCCTGCCGATGAAACAGCGGCTGGCCGAGCAGCTCCTCCAGCGAGCGGATCTGCTGGCTGATGGCCGACTGGGTCAGGTGCAGTTCCTGCGCCGCCTGATGAAAGCTGCCGAGTCTGGCCGCCGCCTCGAAGCCCCGCAGCACATTGAGTGGAGGCCAGTGTTTGAACATCATTGATTAGCTCCGCTTATCACTTATACCGAAAATCGATCGTTTGTCCGCCACCATTGCGGCAGCTAGTCTATTACTCAGCGTGATCTGATTAACAGCGCTTGTCATTCATATCCTATTTTTGTCATCAATCCGGAGTCGTTCCGCCTCCGAAGGAGCCATCCCATGTCATCCCGACGCCATGTATTGAAACAGCTGGCCGCCATCGGCGCCCTGGCCGGGCTGGGCAGCCTGCCACGGGCACAGGCTGCCAATGTGGCTACCCCTATTGGCTCCCAGGCCACTGCGGTTGGCCGTTACCAGATGCCGGACGAGGCCGCGCCTCAGACTCGGGTCTGGGTTGCCTTTGCCGCGAGCGCCGATATCTGGGGCCGCAATTACAAGGAGGTGCAAGCCACCATAGGCCAGCTGGTGCAGGCCATGGTGCCTTATACCCAGGTGAACGTGCTCTGCCGCGAAGCCGAACAGGCGCTGGCCCGCAAACTTTGTGGCGAGCAGAACACCCGCTTTATCGTCACCGAGCTGGACGATATCTGGCTGCGGGATACCGGCGGTGTCTTCGTCCAGAATGGCGAGGGAGAGCTGGGGCTGGTGGACTTCAACTTCAACGGCTGGGGTGACAAGCAGGAGCACGAACAGGATGCGGGTGTGGCCGAGCTGGTGAGCAAGCAGGCGGATGTCCACTATCTGCAAAGCAAGCTGACAGGTGAAGGTGGGGGCATAGAGGTGGATGGCAACGGCACCGCCATCCTGACCGAGAGCTGCTGGCTCAACAGCAACCGCAATCCGGGGGTGAGCAAGGCACAACTGGAGACGGAGCTGAAAGCCAATCTGGGGCTGCGCAAGATCATCTGGCTGCCGGGGATCAAGGGCCGTGACATCACTGACGCCCACATCGATTTCTACGCCCGCTTCGTGCGCCCCGGGGTGGTGGTGGTCAATCTGGACAACGACCCGGAGTCCCACGACTATGAGGTGACCCGCCGGCATCTGGCCATCCTCAAGCAGGCCACCGACGCCGATGGCAACAAGCTGGAGCTGCATGTGTTGCCGCCGCCGCTGGACGGGCGGGACAACCGCTTCAGCCGCAGCCGCGACTTTGCCGCCGGCTACATCAACTATCTGCCCATCAATGGCGCCGTGATCGCCCCCGAGTTTGGCGACCAGGCGGCAGACAGCCATTGCCATGATCTGCTGGCCCGCCTCTATCCCGGCCGCAAAATCGTGCAGATCAATATTGACCCGGTAGCCGCCGGTGGCGGTGGCATTCACTGCATCACCCTCCACCAACCTGCCTGACCATAGTTGCCCGCCGAGATGCTTGCATGGGGTGCGCCTGCGCCCCATGTCAACAAGCGTGCCCGATCAGGTGGCGTGCTTGTCAGGTCCCCGAGAACCTCAGATCCCCGTCATGCCCAGCTCATCGAGCTGAACATGGGTGCTCTGACGCAGGGTGTAGAGTACCGCCTCGGCCAGATCCTCGACCTGCAACCAGCCGGGTTTGCGGTCGCCCGGGTAGGCCGGTGGCGGCACCTGCACCAGACCGGGACAGAGGGTATGCACCCGAATGCCCTGATGCTGAACCTCTTCCCGCAGCGCCTTGGCGAACCCTAGGACAGCAAACTTGGCGGCGCAATAGACGCTGGCCCTGGCGTAGCCGTGTCTGGCGGCCTGGGAGGCAATGTTGATGATGGTGCCGTGGCGGTGGGCTAGCATGTCCGGCAGGCAGGCCTGGGTCAGCAGGAAGCTGCCCTTGGCGCAGGTGTTCATCACCCTGTCCCACTCAGATTCCGGCAGATCCTGTATCAGATGGTCGCTGCCGACCCCGCTGTTGTTGACGAGCAGATCGATGGGGCCGAGCAGTGCCCTAGCCTGGGCGTGCTGGGCTCGTACCTGGGCGCCGTCGCACACATCCAGCACCAGCGGCAGGACTCTTATCCCGTATCGCGTAGAGAGGCGGGCCGCCTCTTGTTCCAGCAGGTCGTGGCGACGGGAGGCCAGCACCAGTTCGACCCCCTGACTGGCCAGCGCCTCGGCGATAGCCAGCCCTATACCACTGGCGCCACCGCTGATCAGGGCGCGTCTTGCTCTCAATTCGTTCATGTCGTGTACCTCCTGAGTGAGCCAGCATTGTGTCGGTATGGGTCAGGGGAGAGTAAGGGGGAAGGGGCGGCGGGTTCGAACCTTGGTTCGGATTTTGGCGTTCAGACTCGAACCCTGGTTCGATGATGTGGATGGTGGATGAAAAACGGGTCCCGTCTTGTCAGCCAGAGCGCTTCTGCCGCTCATGGCAGAAGCATGAGGAAACCAATAAAAACGCCGCCCGGTGGGCGGCGTTTTTGGCGGATGAGCTGGTTTAATCCGCCTTGAGGGCCGTGGCAGGAGTCATTGCGGTCGCCGGGTGGTCACCCTCCTTGATCCAGGCATCCAGCAGGGTATAGCCCACCGCCAGCACGACCGGGCCGATAAACAGACCTATGATCCCCATCGCCAGCAGGCCGCCGATGACCCCCACCAGGATGAGGATGAGCGGCAGATCCGCCCCGCGCTTGATAAGGAAGGGGCGCAGGAAGTTGTCCATGGTGCCCGCCAGCAGTGACCAGACCAGCAGGAAGGTGCCCCAGGTGGTGTCGCCGCTCCAGTAGAGGTAGCCGACGCAGGCCAGCAGCACGGGGAAGGGGCCGATCTGGGCCACGATCAGCAGGAACATCACCACCACCAGGATCATGGTGTAGGGGATACCGGCAATCAGCAGGCCGACCCCGGCCACTGAAGATTGCACCAGGGCGGTGACCACCACCCCCATGGCCACGGCGCGGATCGCCTGGGAGGCCAGCACTGTGGCATTGTCACCACGCTCCCCCGCCAGGCGGTGGGCGAAGCGGCGGATCCCGTCGGCTGCCTTCTCACCCGAGTGGTAGAGCAGGCCGCAGATGGCAACGGTCAGCAGGAAGTGGACGAACAGCAAGCCAAGATTGCCGGCCTGGGAGGCGAGCCAGCGGGCAGTCTGGCCAAAATAGGGTGCCAGCTTGGTAAACAGCACCTGACCACCGCTCGCCAGGATCTGCTGCCAGAACTCATACAACTTGGTACCCACCAGCGGGATCTGCTGCAGCCAGAGCAGCTCGGGCGGCGGCGAATGGCTGATGGTGGTGCCGAGCTCGATCAGCATGGGCGCCTTCTCCGCCACGTTGGCCAGCGCCATGAACAGCGGGATGACGAAGATCAGCAGCAGTATGCTGGTCATCACCAGCGCCGCCAGGGCGCGCTTGCCCCACAGCAGGCGCTGGGCCATCCGCATCAGGGGCCAGGTGGCTATGGTGATCATGGTGGCCCACACCAGTGCGGGCAGGAAGGGGCGCAGCACCATGAAGCACGAGATGATGAGGATGCTGAGAAACAGCACCCCCAGGGTTATCTTGGCCAAGTCCACTTTTTTCATATTCATAGCAATCCCTTGTCGGGGCCGGGGCCCTTGGGTAGCGGGTCAGAGTTCATGAGTGAGAGTATCCACCAGAGGCCGGCGCTCAACCAGAGCCCCAGGCAACCATAGAGTAGCCACTGGCCGAGCAGGATGAGCCAGGAGCTGGTCAGCCAGAATGGCAACGCCCACAGCAGCGCCCCGAGGGGCAGGCCGCCGAGCAGGGTGATCGCCAGGGTGTACCAGGGTTTTCGCCGCTCTCGCGGCAATGGCAGCCGCATGCCGAGGGTCAGACCCAGACTGAACATGGCCAGGCCTGCCAGCGCCGAGGATTGGCTCCACCAGGCGGCCAGTGTGCAGATGAGGCTGAGCCCGCCCCAGATCCATGGCCGGGCAGCCATGCCGGACAAACCGGAATGGATCGTCAGCATCAGGGCGCCCAGCAGCAATCCCGCCGCCACATCCGACAGGAAGTGGACGCCGAGCCAGACCCGGGCCAGCCCGGTCAGGACCGCCAGCAGCAGTGCCAGCGAGGTGCCGCGCCAGGGGTTGGCGGGCCAGCACCATCTGAGCAGAAGGCCCCAGAACAGCAGCGCCGAGGCGGCGTGACCGCTCGGCATGCCAAAGCCCTGGGCACTTACGTGCGCCAGCGCGGGATCGAGATGGAAGGGTCTGGGCCAACCTGTGCCCTCTTTGGCTAGCTGAACCAGCAGGGTGAGGGTCAGCATGGCCAGCAACAGCTGACGCAGACGGGGCCAGCCCAGCAGCGGCAGCAGCAAGGGTAGCAGGGCAAGCTGAAAGGCGGCTGAACCAAACAGATTGCTGGCATCGAGCCAGGGCGCACTGGCCCCGATCCAGCCCTGCAAGCGCTGTATCAGCGGGACTTCCGCCCGGTGCAGAGCATTGCCTTCGCCGCTGAAATCCGGCAGCCACAGCACCGGGCTGTCGGGGATGTCGGCCAGCTGGGGGGCCAGCCAGTCGAGCTGCGCCGGAAAGCGGCGCTGCCCGTCAGGCAGCCGGGATGGGGCAATCAGCCTGGCGTTGAGGATCTCGCCACCCAGGTTGGGGGCTCGCAGCAGGGAGACGAAGCCCGAGCCTGTCTGCGCCCGGATGGGTTCCAGCGTCTGGCAGGCAAACAGCACGGCGCGCTGCCATGGTCCCAGCTCGGCGATGATCCGGCCGCGCAGACCTGTCTCTTCAAACAGCTCGCGCAGCGCCGCCTGTTGCGGCGTCTCGCCCGCGTCTATGTAACCGCCGGTCAGGCTGTAACGGGAGGAGACCCTGTCCTGCACCAGCAGCAGCTGTTGTTGATGTTTGACCACGCAGACGGCGGCCGTGGGGGCGGCCGAGACAGGCAGTGTCAGCAGCAGGGCGCAGAGCAGTAAAAAACAGGAGCGGAACATGGTGCCTGAGCGTTGGGGGACTATGGGCGCAAGGGTCACAGAAATCAGATAGTTGGGCAATGGTTTCCTGCCTGGGGCCCACCGGATGGCGGGTTTGGCTCTGGCCCTGCCTGCGCACAAGGATTGCCCTGTGGTGAGGCAGTCCCTAGTATTGGCAGCTATGTTATTTTCATGCAGCAAACCTTGGGACCTTCCATGAAACAGTTTGGTTTTTTTCTGGGCATCGCCATCGGCGTCATTCTGATACTGTTCGGCAGCATAGTCATCTTCCAGGCCTTGCCCGCCGCCCTGGACGTGCTGGAGATGCCGAGCCGTATCCCCTTCGTGCGCGAGGTCTACACCTGGCTGATGACCAGTGCCAACGGCCTCACCGGCCAGCTGGAGCAGAATTTCCTGGAGGCGTTCCAGACGGTACTCAAGCTGATACTGCTCATCACCTTCATGTGGGTCTGCGTCAAGCTGGTCAACATGGGCGTGCTGATCATCCGTGCCGGGGTGGACCTCATCCGCACCGCCATCGAGCACAGCGAAGGTACCCAGGCCAAGAAGTCCGAGCACGACAGCCACTTCCAGTAAGCAGGCGACACCATGAAACAGGCCACCTTCGGGTGGCCTGTTTGCATCTTGTGTTCACTCGATCGTGGGCAGGTGATCCGCCGGCGGTGACTGCACCACATCCTGATAGCGGGCGATCAGCCGCTTGAAGGCCTCCCCCTGTCTGACCTTGTCGAGCGCCTGTTGCAGACGGGCAACCTGCTGTTTGTCGGCGGCGGGGTTGAAGGCAAAGCAGTTGTCCTGCTCCGCCAAGGTGGCGACCGTGACGAAGGTGTCCGATGGAAAGCCCAATTGTCTGGCCTGATGGAACAGCATCACCTCGTTGCCGGCCACCAGATCAGTACGGGCCATGATGAGCTGGCGCACCACCTGATCCATCCGCTCCACCGCCATCAGGTTGGCGGGGCTGATGCCCCGGTTGAGCAGCAGTTGTTCCCCCACATCCGCCTGCATGACGCCGATTTGCAGCCTGGCGAGATCGGCCTTGCTGGCCACCCTGGGGGCATCCCGCTTGCGGCCCACCAGCGACACCCGGGAGTGGCTGATGGGGCAGACCCAGAGGAAGTGGGGATCCCGCGCCTGGGTGCGGGCCGTGGTGAACAGCACTGCATCCGGCTGCTGGGTCAGCAGATACCAGGCCTTGGCCCAGGGCATGAAGTGGATGGGTTGTGCCGGTTCCCCCATCTCCTGCCACATCAGCCGCAGCAGCTCGACCGCCAGGCCGGTGCTCTTGCCCTGCTCATCCTGGCCGTTGAACGGCATGTTCTGCTCGGAGTAATAGGTGAACGCCGAGGCGGGCAGTGCTGTGCCGAGACAGCAGCAGATCATCAGGCTGAGCAGACGCGACATGGCAGCACTCCTTGCAACAAATCGTCCTTCCAGTTTAGGGGGCTATGTCGAGAAGTTCATGATTTCACGCACCCGGTAGAGTGGATGGCGAGCAGCTGTGACGGGGAGCTAGGGGGGAGGAAAACAGCCAGGCCATCTTGCGATGGCCTGGGGAGGGACTTACTTGAGCAGGGCTTCCATCTCGGCTTCGGCAGCGGCGCGCGCGGCCTCGGCGGCCGCATCCGCCGCCGTCGTTGCGGTCGCACTGGCGCTGCTGACCGCCTGCTTGGCGGGGCCGGTCACGGTCTTGCTGGCCTGCTGCTGTACCGTGGCAGTGGCGCTGCTGACCGCCTGCTTGGCGGGCTCGGTCACAGCCTTGCTGGCCTGTTGCTGCACCGTGGCAGTGGCGTTGCTGACGGCCTGCTTGGCGGGCTCGGTCACGGTCTTGCTGGCCTGCTGCTGTACGGTGGCAGTGGCGTTGCTGACGGCCTGCTTGGCGGGCTCGGTCTTGCTGGCCTGCTGCTGTGCCGTGGCAGTGGCGCTGCTGACGGCTTGCTTGGCGGGCTCGGTCACGGTCTTGGCGGCCTGCTGCTGTACCGTGGCAGTTGCGCTGCTGACCGCCTGCTTGGCGGGTTCGGTCACGGCCTTGCTGGCCTGCTTCTGTACCGTGGTGCTGGCGGCTTGCTTGGCGGGCTCTGTCACGGCCTTGGTGGCATGTTGCTGGGCCGAGGTGGTGGCGCTGTTTACTACCTGCTTGGTGGTGTCAGCCATGGTTTTGCTGGCGCCCTGCTGCAGGGAACCCAGCACGCTGCCGAAGACCGAGCTGGTCGTGGCGGCGCCGGTCAGGCTCTTGGTCGCAGAGCCGGTCAGACTGTTGGTGGCGCCGGAGAGTGCTGTGGCCGTCGGGTTGCCCTGCGCCTGCCAGTTCTGCATCTCGCTTGGCCAGCTCGGTGCGCCTGCGGCCAGGTTCTCGCCAAATACCTGGGGTGTGCCATCGCCCTTGAGCAGCATGACGGACATCTGGTTGGTCTGTGAGTTCCACACCATGCCGGCCTGCTTGGCAACGTCCGGCACGGGGGCGTAGCGGGAGACCACGTAGAACAGCGGGCCCTCCTGCTGCAGCTCGTTGGCTGTCTTGAGCAACTGCATGGTGCTGTCGTAATTGGGACCCAGAATGCCGGTCATTCGATCCTTGATCATGGGCTGTTCGAACAGGTTGGCTTCGTTGGGGTCGAAACCGACCAGCGGCTTGAGCAGGGCCCACATCAGTTGACTGGTAGGGCTCATCAGCAAGAGGGGGGCGACGCAGGCGGACAACATCAGGCTCAGGCAGGCCGCCTGGAGCAACGGCATGATACGCATTGGGATAATATCCAAATAACGATTTGATTAATAAGGTTATATTCGTCGAGAACCGACAAATCCACCGGGGTTTTCCTGCGCCGGTTTTGACGGGCGTGAGCAGGCGCTGGCAGGCTATCATATTGGCTTGGGAATGCCAGTCGGCGTGCGGCTTATTAATCAAGTTTGCGCCGTTTCCGGTCGCCTGAACCTTCTATCGAGCAAGGAGTAACATCATGTATCTGGACAAGAGGGTAGGTGGCTGGTTGTTGCTGACACTGCTGGGCGGTACGGCCGGCACTGGCGTGGCGGCAGAGCCGAAGCGGGCGGAAGTGGGAACCGAACTGGTGCTGCCGCTGGGGTCGCTGCCGGAGCGGGTCTGCTGGTATCAGGATCAGAAATATTCGCCGGGTGCCCGCATTCAACAGGGCGACAGTTGGTTGGAGTGCGGCCCGCAAAACGCGCTGGAGAGCAACGGGCCACTGGCCTGGCGCGAGCCGGAAAGGGCGTCGCATGCAGCCGACAAGGCGGCGAATAGCAGCATCATCAGCGTGGGTCAGTGAGGCTTTTCTTGATCCAGCTAAAGACATGGACGTGACCTCTATCGCATAATGCGGCTCTTTTCCTCTCTTGGCTGGAACCTAAGAAATGGCTCGTCGCTCTTCCAATGCACAACGTCGTCGCAGTAGCTGGTGGTACAAACGCTTGTTGGCAAGGGAGCGGGAAGAGCGCGAAGCGCGTTCCGTCCGGGATTGATACCGCAGTGAAAACGGAGCCTCGGGCTCCGTTTTTTATTCATCACCGCAGGCGGATCACGGTGGCGCTGCGTCCGGGATTGATACCGTAATGAAAGCAGAGCCCTGGGCTCCGTTTTTTATTTATCATGCACCGTCATGACGAGAACGGGGGCCATCAGGCCCCCGTTTTGCTTTTGCAGATGTTGGCTGCCTGCGACTTAGCGCTGCAGGGCGGCCAGTGCCAGTTCGACCCGCTTGGCGTACTCGGGGTCGGCCTGCTCGAAGTGCCTGAGCTGGGCCGCGACTATGGCGTCATCCTCCACGTTGATGAGGGATCGCGCCAGGTTGGCGGCGAGGCGCGAACGCTGGCCCTCGTCCATGATGCGGAACAGGTTGCCCGGCTGGCTGTAGTAGTCGCTGTCGTAGTCGCGAAAATCGTAGTGCAGGGCGGCTCCTTCCAGGCTCAATGCCGGCTCGTGCTGCTCGCTCGGTTGCTGGGTACCGAAGCGGTTCGGCTGGTAGTTGGGGCTGGCGCCGCCATTGCTGTCGGCCCGCATGGCACCATCACGGTGGGCGCCGTGGTGGAACGGGCAGCGCGGGGCGTTGACCGGCAACAGACCGTGGTTGACGCCGAGGCGGTAGCGCTGGGTGTCACCGTAGGAGAAGAGCCGGCCCTGCAGCATGCGGTCCGGCGAGAAGCCGATGCCGGGCACCACGTTGGCCGGGGTGAAGGCAGCCTGCTCCACGTGGGCGAAGTAGTTGTCCGGGTTCTGGTTGAGCTCCAGTACGCCGACCGGGATCAGCGGGTAGTCGCTGTGCGGCCACACCTTGGTGAGGTCGAACGGGTGGATCTGGTAGGTCTGGGCCTCGGCCTCCGGCATCACCTGCACATAGACCTTCCAGCGCGGGAAGTCGCCCCGCTCGATGGCGTTGAACAGATCGGCCTGACTGGTCTCCCGATCCTGGCCGACGGCATTGGCCGCCTCTTCATCTGTGTAGAAGCTGTGGCCCTGCTCTGTCTTGAAGTGGAACTTGACCCAGAAGCGCTCGTTGGCATCGTTGATGAAGCTGAAGGTGTGGCTGCCGTAGCCGTTCATCTCCCGCAGGCTCTTGGGGATGCCGCGATCGCTGAAGAGAATGGTGACCTGGTGCAGGGATTCCGGATGACGGGACCAGAAATCCCAAGCGGCGGTGGCGCTGCGCAGGTTGGTGCGCGGATCCCGCTTCTGGGTGTGGATGAAGTCCGGGAATTTCAGCGGATCGCGGATAAAGAAGACCGGGGTGTTGTTGCCCACCAGATCCCAGTTGCCCTGCTCTGTGTAGAACTTGAGGGCGAAGCCGCGCACGTCGCGCTCGGCGTCGGCCGCCCCCTTCTCACCGGCCACGGTGGAGAAGCGCAGGAACACGGGGGTCTGCTTGCCGACGGCATTGAACAGATCCGCCTTGCTGAACTGACTGATGTCATGGGTCACGGTAAAGGTGCCGTAAGCGCCCGAGCCCTTAGCGTGAACCACCCGCTCCGGGATCCGTTCCCGATCGAAATGAGCCAACTTTTCCATCAACCAGATGTCTTGCATCAGCACTGGGCCACGGGGGCCGGCGGTGAGGCTGTTGTTGTTGTCGACAACGGGGGCGCCATTGGCACTGTGCAGGGTCTTGTCGTTCATGGTGCTTCTCCTTGTTGGTG
Source organism: Aeromonas sp. A04 (assembly GCF_047780465.1). Classification (NCBI taxonomy): domain Bacteria; kingdom Pseudomonadati; phylum Pseudomonadota; class Gammaproteobacteria; order Aeromonadales; family Aeromonadaceae; genus Aeromonas; species Aeromonas sp. A04. The sequence goes on from NZ_JBLNHP010000011.1 coordinate 18,917, forward strand.
AGCCTTGAGTCTATAACAAGGAAAAACCCCGGAACCAATGGGCCTTCCCTCGCCCTTTGATAGGCATCACAAATGGGTGGGGCTGGGGGGATGACCGGACCCTTCTGATGCTGCATGATGAGGTTTTCGAGAAGGAGCCTCAGATGCAGATCACCATTCGTCACGCCGAACCGGCCGATGCTCCCGCCTTGCGGGATCTCTATGCCATGCCCAACGCCCAGGCGGGCACCCTGCAACTGCCCTATCCGACCCTGAGCGTCTGGCAGAAGCGGTTGGAGAACGGCAGCGTGGTGGCGCTGGTGGCCGAGGTCGATGGACTGCTGGTGGGCCAGCTCTCGCTGCATATCGAGCCCAATCCCAGGCGCAAACACGTGGCCTGCATCGGCATGGGGGTGCGAGATGACTGGGCCGGCAAGGGCATAGGCTCGGCCCTGCTGGGGGCCGCGCTGGAGATGGCCGACAACTGGCTCAACCTGCAACGTGTCGAGCTCACCGTCTACACCGACAACCCGGGGGCGCAGGCGCTCTATCGCAAGTTCGGCTTCGTCGAGGAGGGGCTGGCCCGCGGCTTCGCTTTTCGGCAGGGTGAATACGTGGATGCCCTCTACATGGCGAGGATCCGGCCATGATCGACTACCGCCGGCGGCTCATCCCTGTGCTGCGGGCGCTGGAGCGAGATCCCGATCTCTCCATCGAGGCGCTGGCGGATCGGGCCTGCCTCTCCCTCTACCATTTTCACCGGGTGTTCACCGCAGTGGCGGGCGAGGCGCCGGGGGAGATGTGTCGGCGCTTGCGCATGCAGCGGGCAGCCTGGCAGCTCTGCTACACGGACGCCAGCGTCACCGCCATCGCGCTGGGGGCGGGCCTTGCCAGTTCCCAGGCGTTCGCCAAGGCGTTTCGCCGCCATTACGGTTGCACCCCTGGCGAGTTTCGCCGCGACAAGCGCAAGAATGGACACCTGGAGAGCAAGGATGGACACGCATGGGAGGGTTCGTCCCCTTATGCTGAAGGCCACTCATCAGCAAGGAGCAACACCATGAAAACTGTCGAGATGGACGCCCGTACCTTGGCCTATATCCGGGTCACAGGCCCCTATGGCGAGGGGTATGACGCCGTCTGCGGCCGCCTGTACCAGTGGGCGGCCACCCGCGGACTCGAGCAGGGGGAGTGGATCTTCATCTACCACGACAACCCTGAGGTGACGCCACCGGCCCAGTGCCGCACCGATATCGGCGTCACTGTGCCTGCCCAGACCCGGGGCGAGGGGGAGGTGGAAACCCAGCTCATTCCCGCCGGGCGTTATGCCCAGTCCCGCTACCTCATCACGGATCGCAGCCAGTACGGGCCGCGCTGGCAGGAGCATGTGGGCGACATAGTCGCGGCCGGGCTGGAATTTGGCAGCGGCCCCTGTTTCGAGCTCTACCACAGCGTGAGCAACGATCCCCTGCGCGACGATGTCAGCTTCTGCTCCAGCGTGCGTTAGGCATCAATCAATGACAAGAAAACGAGGCGCCCATGGGCGCCTCGTTTTCTTGTGAGATGGGTGACGCCGTCTCGGCACAGCCGCACCCGTGAGAGCAAGATGTCCGCCCGCATCAAGGCTGGCTCGACACCTTGTCCCGACGCGACTTCCACCACCAGCGCAGGCGGATCTGGGAGATCAACATGCCTGCCAGCATCAGGGCGCAGCCCACCATGGCGCGTTCATCCAGGGTCTCGCCGAGCAGCAGCACACCGCCGATGGCGGCGAACACTGTCTCCAGACTGAGGATGATGGCGGCGTGGGCCGGATGGGCGCCGCGCTGCCCCACCACCTGCAGCGTGTAGCCGATACCGACCGAGACCAGACCGGCATAGAGCAGCGCCTGCCAGCCCGCCACGGCGCCGCTCATGGTCGGCGTCTCCATGGTGAAGGCAACCCCCAGGCTGAGCAGGCCGCACACCAGGAACTGGACGCCGGCCAGGCGGATCGGCGCGACCCGGCTCGAGTAGTGATCCAGCACCAGCAGATGGATGGCCCAGAACAGGGCACCGATCACCTGCAACAGGTCGCCGTAGCCTATGGTGAACTCCTCGGTCACGCTCAGGTAATAGAGCCCGGCCATGGCGATGAGGGCGCCGATCCAGGTGTTGGCCCCGGTCTTGTGGCGCAGGGCCAGGCCGATGACGGGCACCAGTATGATGTAGAGGCCTGTGATGAAGCCCGCCTTGGCGGCCGTGGTATAGAGCAGCCCCACCTGCTGCAGGGAGGCGGCGCTGAACAGCACGACACCGGCGAGCAGGCCTCCGGTCAGCAGCAGGCGGCGATCACCGGACTGACCGGTGGGCTGGCGTGACTTGAGCCACCACAGCAGCGGCAGCAGGGAGGCGGCACCGAGCAGAAAGCGCAGGCCGTTGAAGGTATAAGGCCCCATGTGATCCATCCCCAGCCGCTGGGCGACGAAGCCCAGCCCCCAGATGGCGGCGGCCATCAGTAACATCATGTTCGAACGCATACGAATTCATCCCTGAAAAGGTGGCGGGCAGGCACCCGTCCGCAAAGCTCCAGCCACCAAGATAACCGTGCTCGGGGGGATTTGTCTTTAGCTACTGGCGAGTCTGGCCAGCAGGGGGATCAGGGTGAGCTGCAAGTGTCTTGCTACCCAGGCTCAGGATCAGCCGTTATTGCGGTTTTATGGCGGCTGCTTTCAGCTGTTGGCAAGTCTGGCCAGCAGGGGGATCAGGGCGAGCAGCAAGAGGTTGCTACGCAGGATCCATATCACCCAGAACTGCTGCTGGATGGAGACCATGGGGGCCCGACCCTGGCGCAGGGAGCGGCGCCAGCGATAGAAGAGGCGGCTGGGGTAGCCAAAGCTGATGGCCATCACGAAGAACAGCAGCAGCTTGGTGCGATAGCCGGGGTTGGCGAGCAGCACGGCGGGCTCGTCGGGGTGGGCGAGCACCTGCAACACGCCCGTGATGAAGATGAGCAGCAGGGCCAGCGCCGCGAGGCCATCGGCCAGCAGCAGCTTGCGCACCTGTTCGATGGACATGCCGCGCCGGAACAGAAAATACTCTGAGGTGATGGCCCCGGTCAGGGTGATCACGGCGCAATAGTGCAGCGCCATCAGCAGATCAGGGTTCAACATCCGTGTCGATTACCTCTTGTTGAGCACATAACCAGCTTCATTTTGGACGCCATCCCGTGGTGCTGATATTCTGACACTACATCATGTCTGACGGTAGCAGGAGTCCGGGTTGGATAAGCGTGTTGTCTCCAAGAAAACCTGGTCCCTGGTTGCCCGGATGCGGCTGGGGCTGCTGCTGCTGTTCATTCCCGTGCTGATGCTGGGCGGCATCTACTATCTGCACATGGAACGCAGCCTGCAAAACGAGTTGCAGCAGCGTCTGCTCGCCACCAATCACCAGTTGCGTCACGTCTTCATCGAGCCCTATCTCCAGGAGATGGAACGGCAGTTTACGCTTATCTACGACCAAGTGAAGGTGGAAGATATCAGCGGCCCCCGCCTGTACAATACCGAGACCTATCTGAAGGAGTGGCGGCTCTACAAGGGGGTCATGGCCGATCTCATCTACATCTATGTCGGCACGGCCGAGCGCCAGATGCTGATTTACCCCAAGTGGGAGGCGGATGCCAACTTCGATCCCAGGGTACGCCCCTGGTATCAGCTGGCCAGCCAGCATCTGGGCAAGATAGTCTGGACCGAGCCCTACTACGACTACACCAATGGCAACCTGGTCATCGCCCTGGCGCGGGCCCTGACCGATGCCAGCGGCAAGGTGCGGGGGGTGTTTGCGGTCGATGCCATCCTGGCGCCCTTCTCGGCCCAGCTGAACCGCCAGGCTGACAACGGGTACCAGATGATAGTCAACCAGTCCGGCAAGGTGCTGGTGCACCCGGATCCCGCCCAGTTGCTCAAGCCCATGACCCATCCCCAGTGGCTCTCCCGCTTCAAGCAGGGGGATGGCATCTTCCTGGACAAGGCCTCCCAGCTGTTCGTGGCCTACAGCAAGTTGCCTGAACGCAACTGGGTGCTCATCAGCGTGCAACCGGCGGCCAGCGTCCAGGCCGCGATCGACAGGGTCTCCCTCAACGTGCTGCTGATGGTGGCGCTGGCCTGCGTGCTCTATTTCGTGCTGGCACTGGTGTGGTCCCGCTATTTCCGCCGCATGCTCGACGAGATCTCCTCCATGATCCGGGCCAGCCGGACCCAACCCGATGACGTGCCCCAGGGCGGGATGCGTGAGCTCAAGGACGTCTACGCCGAGCTGGCCGAGGTGGGCAAGGATTATCACGAGGCGCGCCAGCAGGCCCATCTGGACAAGCTGACCGGCCTCTACAATCGCCGCTTCTTCGACGAACGCCTGACCCGGCTGTTGCTCGAACACCAGCCCTTCTGCCTGGCCATGGTCGATCTCGATGACTTCAAGCGGGTCAACGACAACTATGGCCACCAGACCGGGGACGTGGTGCTCAAGCGGGTGTCCAAGCTGGCCATGCGGCTGCTGGGGGATCATGGCTGGGTCTGCCGTTACGGCGGGGAGGAGCTGGTGGTGCTGATGGTCAACCCGGACACCCACTTCTGCCTGATGCTGATGGAGCAGTTTCGCAAGGGGGTGGAGTCACTGGACTGGCGCGAGCCTGGCCTCAGACTCACCTTGAGTGGCGGGCTGGTGGCCAGCCATGGGGTGACGCACGGCCAGACGCTGCTGGAGGTGGCCGATGCCGAGGTCTATCGTGCCAAGCGCGATGGCAAGAACCGCATCTACCTGGGCAAGCCGCAGGAACTGGTGGCCGGAGAGGGGAGCTTGCCAAAAGGCAGCCTGTTGAGCAACGAAGAGGCCTGAGGGCCTCTTCTTCATTATTCAGCCGATCAGCCGATCAGCCGACCAACTGCCAGTCCAGGGTGGGCCAGGCCTGCTCGACGGCGACCTGACGCAGGCCGGGAGCCGGATTGACCGCATGGGGATGGGTCACAGCCCGCAGCAGTGGCAGGTCGTTGTGGGAGTCGCTGTAACCGTGGCTCTCCTGCCAGAGGTTGTCGTTCCCGACGAAGAGCTGGTTGATGCGGGCCACCTTGCCTTCCCGAAAGCTGAGAGTGCCGCGAGTCTGGCCGGTCAGCATGCCCTCTTCCTCATCCAGCAGTATGGCGACGCAGTGATCCATCCCCAGCATCTGCGCCATGGGCGCCACCAGATGCTCGCCGGAGGCGGAGATCAGCACCAGCTCGTCGCCGCGCTCCCTGTGCCACTCGATGCGCGCCAGCCCTTCCGGATAGATGCGCGCCCTCAGCACCTGCTCGGCGAAGTGCTGGCACTGCTGGCCGAGCCACTGGCGCGACTTGCCGGCCAGCGGCCGCAGGGTGAAGGCCATGTACTGATGCATGTCCATCTTGCCCTGATGGTAGAGGGACATCATGGCCTGCTCCTCGGCAATCATGTCCGCCGGGGCCAGCTCCTGGGCTACCATGTACTCCAGCCAGAGGCTGGCGGAATCCCCGGCAATCAGGGTCTCGTCCAGATCAAACAGTGCCAGTGCCATGACGGCTCCTTGGGTTGGTGGCCGGCATCTTGATGCCGGCTGAAAACAGAATGGGATACATGGCCTTATGCTACCTCACACAGCTGATCCCGGGCCACCGCCAGAGTGACACTTGTGCCTGCCGGCAGCAAATCCCGGGCCGAGCGGTTGAGGCAGTCCACCGTCAAGAGCCCCGCCTCGCACGCCACCTGATAGCGGATGACGTTGCCGAGCAGCTGCTGCTGGCGAACTATGCCGGGCAGGCTGGGTTCGCTACTGGTCGCCCCTGCGGGCAGCAGTGTGATGGACTCCGGCCTCAGCGCCAGCTTGCCCTGAAAACGGGGGCCGAACAGCGACTTGCCCTGCTCTGCGTTCAGCAGGTTGTAGTTGCCGATAAAGCTCGCCACAAACTCGCTGGCGGGGCGGGTGTAGATCTGCTCAGGCGTGCCGCTCTGGACTATGGATCCCTTGTTCATCAGGAAGATCCGGTCCGACATGGTCAGCGCTTCTTCCTGATCGTGGGTGACGAAGATGGTGGTGAGCTCGAGCCGCTGCTGGATCTCGCGGATCTGCAAGCGCAGGCTGCGGCGGATGCGGGCATCCAGCGCAGATAGCGGCTCGTCCAGCAACAGGATCCTTGGCCGAACCACCAGGGCGCGGGCCAGGGCGACCCGCTGGCGCTGGCCACCGGAGAGCTCGCTCGGATAGCGGCGCTCTAAGCCATCCAGCTCCACCAGACTCAAGGCCTCCTGCACGCTGGCCGCCAGCTCCCGTCCCGGCTGGGGCTTCATCTTGAGGCCGAAGGCCACGTTGTCCCACACAGTCATGTTGGGGAAGAGGGCATAGCTCTGGAACACCATGCCGATGCCCCGTTTCTGGGGTGCCTGCCAGGTGATCTCTTCACCGGCCACCCGTACCTGACCGCCATCGACCGGGGTGAGCCCGGCCAGCGCCCGCAACAGGGTGGATTTGCCGCAGCCTGAGGGGCCGAGCAGGGTGACCAGCTCCCCCTTGCGGATGCCGAACTCTATCCCCTCGAACACCTTGGTCTCGCCGTAGGATTTGTGCAGTTGGGTTACTTCTAGATGGAACATGGTTAGTCACCGATGAAAGCGAATAATGGGCTGCCCAGGCTGGGGGTGGGCGGTATGGAGTCGGTCGGTGTGGTGCGGGTTGTCCGGTGGATCATGGCGCGTCACCGATGGAATTTGTTTGCCGCCCAGGTGAGCAGCAGGGTCAGCAGGAAGTAGCTCATCACCAGCGCACTGGTGAAGTGGCCCGAGGTGGCGCGCATGTTGTAGAGGTAGACCTGCAGGGTCTCGTAACGGGTGCCCACCAGCATGTTGGCAAACACGAACTCCCCGAGCAGGAAGGAGAGCGACAGGAACAGCGCCGCCAGCAGCCCCTTGCGCAGGCAGGGGATCACCACCAGCGCGAAGGCGCGGGTACTGCTGGCCCCCAGCAGGTGGGCGGCATCCATCAGATCTTTCAGCGGTACACCCTGCAGGCTGTTGGCCAGTGCCCGGTACATGAAGGGCAGCACGACTGTGAACCAGGTGCCGATCAGGATCCAGGGCGTGCCGACTATGGGCAGCGGGCCGTCGGCGTAGATCTGCAGCAGCCCCACAGAGGAGACCACGGGCGGCACCGCGAAGGGGAGCAGGATCAGCAGGTTCATCCAGGGATCCAGCCTGGGGAAGTAGTAGGCCACCACCAGCACGGTCGGCACCAGCACCAGGGTTCCGAGCAGCAGGGTGGCGAAGCAGACCAATAGGCTTCGGCCAAACGCCGCCAGAAAGCGCGGGTCGCCCCACAGCTGCAGATACCAGTCGAGGGTGAAGCCGTCCGGCAGCAGGGTCGCCCCCCAGCGGGTGGAGATGGAATAGAGAAAGGTGGCCAGCAGCGGCAGCAGCAGGGTGGCGACCAGCGCCCCCAGCACCCACCTTGGCCAGCGTGGTGTCAGGTCATGCATCTTGTCGTCTCCCGCCATGATGTGGGCCAACTGCACCCAGCTTGTTCGATCCAAAACAGGGTGTCAGGTCATGCATGGGATTGCCCCTTGTTCACATAGCTCTTCTTCAGCAGCCACTGGTTGGCGGCCGTCACCACTCCCAGCAGCACCATCAGGATCACCGCCAGCGCCGCCGCCAGATTGGGCTCGAGGAAGATGTCGCCTGAGACCAGGCTGGCCACCCTGATGGTCACCAGGTTGAAGTTGCCCGTGGTGAGGGCGTAGGCGGAGGCATAGGCCCCCACCGCGTTGGCAAACAGGATGATGAGGGTGCCTAGCAGGGCGGGGGTGAGCACAGGCAGCGCCACGTGCCACACGTATTGCCCCTTGCTCGCCCCCAGCAGGGCGGCGGCCTGGGGCCAGTCATCCTGCAGCGCATCGAACGCCGGATAGAGCAGCAGCAAGGCGAGCGGGATCTGGAAATAGGTGTAGATGAGGATGAGGCCCGACCCCGAGTAGAGGTTGAAGCCGTCGATCCAGCCCCAGGATTTGAGCAGCAGGGTGACGGCGCCGTTGATGCCGAGAATGATGATGAAGGCGAACGCCAGGGGCACGCCGCTGAAGTTGCTGGTCATGGTGACAAAGGCCAGCAGCAGCCGCTTCACCCGCTCGCCGCTGTGGCGCAGCGCAGCGGCGCCCAGGGTGCCGATGACGAGCCCCGCCAGGCTGGCGATGCCGGCGATGCGCAGGGAGTTGGTGAAGGATTGCAGGTAGAAGGGGGAGCCCAAAATTTCCCGGTAGTAGTCGATGCCCCAGCCATCCGGGGTCTGGAAGCTGCCCACCAGCACCCACACCATGGGGGCGAGCTGGAACAACATCATCAGCAGGATAAAGGGGAGCAGCACCAGGGCGGGCAGCCAGTGGCGGCGGGCTCCGTGCAGGATCTTCACGGGTTGATCCGCCGCGATCCTCGTGGTGGCAGGCATCATCAGTGCACCTCGCGCATAAAGGCCGCCTTGAGCAGCTGTGGTGCGGCTGGCTTGTCGTGGGGAATGCCCAGCAAGTCGGCCATCAGGGCGCAGAGCTGGGTCTGGGCGATCGTCGCGCCCTCCGGCCACTGGGCCACAAAGGCATCGCCAAACAGCCAGAGTGGCACGCTGCGCTCTTCTGGCAGGGTGCCGCCGTGGCTGAGATCCTCGTTCATGCCGTGATCCGAGGTGATCACCAGCTGATACCCTTCCGCCAGCCACTGGGGCAGCAGATCGGCCAGCAGGCTGTCCATGCGGCGCGCCTGGTTGCGGTACTGGCGGGAATCCAGGCCAAACTTGTGGCCCGCATCGTCCACACCCATGGGGTGGATCAGCAGAAAATCTGGGTCATGCTGGGTTCGCAGCCACTCGCCATCCATCAGCAGATGGCTGTCGGGGTAGTTGTCATCCCAGTAGAAGCAGCCGTGCTGGATCGGCAACTGCTCGTCATGGGTGTAACGATCCCGCAGCGCCAGCCAGGGGCTGCGGTTATAGAGTTCGCTTACCCAGTGATAGGCAGCGGCGGCGGTGCTTTTGCCCGCGGCCCGGGCCAAATGGAAGATGGAGTCGTGCTGGCTCAGGCGACTCACCCCGTTGTGGGTGATGCCGCTGGCCACCGGCGGTACGCCGGTCAGGATGCACTCGTAGAGGGGCCGGGAGAGAGAGGGCAGGGCGCAGCTCAGGGTCGTATACAGGCCGCGCTCTGCCTCCACCATGCCTGTGAGGTAGCCCATGGTGTGGGCTACCTCGGCAGACAGGCCATCCACAAGTACCACTATCACCTTGTGTTGCACTGGCACTCCTTACTGCATGTTGATCATGACGGTTTCCTGCCACTGGCGCGGCAGGGCTTTGGAGCTCTGCTCCCAGGCGGCATGGTCGCTGACCGGCTTGGCATTGGCATATTGCTCGGCCGGCAGCAGCTTGGCTTTCACGTCGTCCGGCAGGGTCACGTTGCTGCGGATCGGGCGGGCATAGCCTCGGGCCAGGTTGATCTGACCGGCATCGGAGAGTATGTATTCCCGCGCCAGCTTGGCGGCGTTGGGGTTCTTGGCCCACTTGTTGATGATGGTGGTGTAGCCGGCGATGACGGAGCCGTCGCTCGGGATCACCACATCAAACTTCTTGGGGTCTATCTTGTCGCGGTAGTTCAGCGCGTTGAAGTCCCACAGCACGCCCACTTCCACCTCGCCCTTCTCGATATTGGCGATGGAGGGGTCGTTCAGCGACAGGCGACCCTGCTTGGCCAGCTGGCCGAACAATTCCAAGGCGGGCTTGAGATTCTTCTCGCTGCCGCCGGTGGCATAGGCCGCCGCCAGCACGCCGTTGTTGGCCTGGGAGGCAACACCCACGTCACCCAGCGTCACCTTGTAGTCGCCGCCCAGCAGGGATTGCCAGCTGGTGGGGGCGGCCTTGACCAGATCCTTGTTGATCAGGAAGGCGATGGTGCCGGTATAGGCCAGCATCCAGTGGCCGTCCGCGTCCTTGGCCCAGTTCGGAATGTCTGCCCAGGTGGAGGGCTTGTAGGGCTGGGTGACCCCCTGCTTGACCGCGACCGGGCCGAAGGCGCCGCCCACGTCGCCGATGTCGGCGGTGGCGTTGGCCTTCTCGGCGGCGAACTTGGCGATCTCCTGGGCCGAGCTCATGTCGGTATCCTGATGCTTGATGCCGTAGATGTTGCCCAGCTGCTGCCAGGTGTCCTTCCAGTTGGCCCAGCTGTCGGGCATGCCAATGCTGCTGAGCTGGCCTTCACCGCGGGCGGCTTTCTCAAGATCCGCGATGTTCTCGGCGGCAAACAGTGGCTGACTGATGGCCACCAGGGCCAGTGCACTTGCGATCACGCTTTTCATCATCCCATCCCTCTGGACTAGGTCAGTTAAGGTTCGAGAGGGATGCTAGAGGGGAAATATGACGGTGGCGGGGCGCTTTGATGGCAGTTTGATGACAATCGCCCTGTCACGGCACTGTCATCCACAGCGGTTACAACTCAGGGCCGACAGCCGCTGGTCTACTCCAGACGGACGCAAACCGGAATGACCGACAGGGATGTGACAGTGACAGAGCGATTGAGCGAACAGGGGGTGGCCGCTGGCCGCAGCCCCTCCAAGTGTGAACAGATTTGCCAGACTCTGCGCCGCTATATCGGCAGCGGCCAGCTGGGGGCGGGGCAACAGCTGCCCGCCGAACGGGCCTTGAGCGAGCGTTTCGCCACCACCCGCATCACCATCAAGGAGGCGCTCTCCAGCCTGGAAGCGGACGGCCTTATCTACCGGGCCGAGCGGCGCGGCTGGTTTGTGGCGCCGCCCCGGCTCACCTACGACCCCGCCATCCACACCCATTTTCACCAGTGGATCGGCGAGCAGCAGCGCATTGCCGAGACCCGGGTGCTGGCCCACGGCAGCGCCCTGGCCAGCAGCGAGCTGTGCCGCTGGATGGGGCTGGATCCCTTCACCCCGCTCTACGAGATCCGCCGCCAGCGGTTGATCGACGGTCGACCCGTGCTCCACGTCAGCCACCACCTGCTGGCGAGCCGCTTCCCCGATATCGCCAGCGCGCCGCTGGCCAGCTCACTCACCGAGCTCTATCAGCAGCACTATGGCATAGGCCAGGGCGGTGCCAGCCTGGAGATCACCCCCTCGGCGGCGCGGGGCGCCATAGCCCGTGCCCTCAATCTGGCGGAAGGGAGCGCAGTGCTGCGGCTGGTGCGGGTCAACTATGACGAGCGAGGGGGGCTGGTGGATTGCGATATCGAGCACTGGCGGCCGGATGCCATACGAATTCATCTCGACACCCGGGCGCTGTCGCCTGCATTCAGCCCCTCAAAATGTCCCCATATGGCGGAGTCACAATGAATCAGCGCGCACTGGCGGGCACAGTGGCGACAGGTATCTGTCGGGGGATGCGGACGCTGCGGCCAATGGCTGCAAGACGGTCTGAATTGCCGCTATCGAGCTGACTAAAGCAGACGGATCCCGCAGGATCCGCCGGGATCAGTTGTCGATATTGGGGATCAGGTCGTCGAAGCTCTGGTAGCCGCAGTCCGCCAGCTGCAGCGACATTGTGTAGGTCTTGCTGCCCTCGCGCTGGCCGATGGCAGGGCGGTTGAGCTTGAGCTCCTGGTGCCAGTACTCCTTCATCCGCTCGATCAGCGCCATGGCCTCGCTCTCGCCCAGATGGAGCTGGCACAGCGCCATGTAGTTGTTGGACTTGTGCATGTTCTCCACCAGATAGTCCCCCAGCACGGACATGGCCTGGCGCGCCTGCTGGCGGGCGAAGCGGCTGTGCTGCTCGAAGCTGATGCGCTCGCTGATGAGGAAGTGGTAGCTGTTGTCTATGCCGAGCTGCAGGATGCCGAGCTTCTCCAGCTTGCGCAGGTAGAGGTAGCAGGAGGCGTCGGTCAGGCCGTACTCCCGCTTGAGATCGATCAGCGTCTTGTCGCGCCAGAAGATGTTGGCGAGAAAGGCGTAGAGCCCCGGCTCCTTATGGAATGCCTCGTCCTGCTCCTGGGTGAAGACGGCGCGGCGGCTCTGGGCATCCTGGGTGCGGTCCAGCAGCTCCTCGAACGAGAGCCCCACCAGGTGGCAGATTTCCAGCAGGGTATCGAACGGCAGGGAGGGTTTGTTCATCATCCGCTTGACGGTGGCGATGGAGACCCCCATGGCTTCTGCCAGGGTCTGATAGCGGATCCCCTTGTCGGTCAGGGTCTTCTTCAGGGTGTCGAGAATATTGTTGGCCAGGGTCTGGCTGTAGGTCATGCAACTATTCCTTTATCTGCATCTTTATGTTGTGTCAGAAACTGGGTTCTTTTTTAGTTATGGGCTCAGATACTGACACTTAAAAAAACCAGAGGAAATAAACCCGTCGTAATCGGTTGAAATGGCCAGACCAGTCAAGGGTGAAGGTTGCAGATAGTGATACTCTGCGGTGCATATCCTTCAACCATTCAACATTTTGCTGGTGGCGCATAAAACATCGCGCATAATTCAAAACGAATCGGATTCAAGACCTTCCTGGTTGAGAAATCGATTGTTTGCTTCCAATTTAAGGGTTTTTTAAACCGCAAGGTTTTTATTCTTTCCTGGCATTGAGCGGAACTCGCAAGAGGTCCGCTTTTTTCTTTTCCCCGAATTTGCGCCCGCCGTCAAGCGAAGGCGAGCGCCGTCTCCATCCATCATGGTTAAGGCTTCCCGGCCTCACTCCCCCTTGCAGGGAAACAGCTTGGGGATCTCCCGCACCAGCCAGCTCTTGGCCTTGCCCATGGTATCGCGCCGCCAGGCCAGTACAACCTGGATCTGGTGACGATACTCGGGGCTGATCACCTTGAGGCGGCCCGCCTTGATGTCCTCTTCTATCCAGCTCAGCGGCATGGTGCCGACGCCTATCCCCGCCAGCAGGGCATCGCGTTTCTCCGCCATGGTACTGACGGTGAGGCGCGGCTGCTTGTCGAGCAGGCGATAGGTGAGCACCGGCTTGCGCAGCGCAGAGTCCGCCACTGCGATGGCGCGGTAGCGGCGCAGCGTTTCGTCCGCCAGGGGCTCGGGCTCCTGATGCAGCGGGTGATCCGGGTGGGCGACGTAGAGCATCACCTCCTCCTGCAGCGCCTGATGCTTGATGCCGGTCAGCATGATGTCGGGGTTGAGGGAGGAGATGAGCAGGTCGGCCCGGCCATCTTCCAGACACTCCCAGCTGCCCGCCAGCACCTCGGCGCGAAACCTGAGCCGGGTATCCGTCAGCTCCGCCAGCCTTTCGACCAGGGGATAGAGCGCCTGCAGCGGCACCAGGGCATCGACGGCTATGGTGATGTCTGTCTCCCAGCCACGGGCCAGCGCCCGGGTCTCGCCCACCAGATGCTCGGCCGCCTCCAGCAGCACCCGGCCCCGCTCCAGCAGCATGCGGCCGGCCGGGGTGAACTTGGTTCTGTGGCCGCTGCGGTCGAACAGCATGGCGTCGAGCTCGTCTTCAAGCTTCTGCACCGTGTAGCTCAGCGCCGAGGGGACCTTGCCCAGCTCGTCGGCGGCCGCCGCGAAGCTGCCACGGCGATCGATGGCGTCCAGCACCCGTATGGCTTCCAGGGTCAGTGCCCGTTCCTTGTTCGATTCCTTGGCCATTTCATACCTTCAATTTTTTTGAACATGTTTGCCAGTTTATCTCGCTAACAACTTAGGCCAAGTGTCTTTAATATTCAATCAACGCTTAGGCAGGAAGGCCAAGCGGCCAAATAAACAGTAGTTCCGGGCTGCGACATCACAAAGAGTGATGTCTGATGTCGGTAAAAGAACAACACACTATTTGAATAACCTCTTGCATGGATGCATTGATTCTGGCCGAACCGGCCTTGGCAATGACATAAAAACCAAGAGAGTGAATGAACATGAAAAACGTAATCAAGATGCTGGCCGTTGCAGGCCTGATGACAGCCGGCTTTGCTCAGGCTTCCGTCCCCGCTGACCNAGCCGGCTTTGCTCAGGCTTCCGTCCCCGCTGACCTCAACGCCGCCCCGGGTGTGCTGTTCGTCAACTGGCATGCGACCGCCGCGGTGGAAGGCAAGGGCAACCCCATGTTGGAAGTGCGTGACGAGTCTGGCGATCTGGTTGCCTCCGTGCATGCCAACCTGATGGGCAGCCAGCAGGTACAGATCCCGAGCCGCACCCAGGGCAACCTGACCGTGAGCCTGGGTGAGCAGAGCAGCGACTACCGCATTCCGTTCGGCATCGGTAGCGGCAAGCAGCGTTAATCAACCGTATCGGTACGTGAGGAGCACACCATGATGAAATTGAGAGCCGCAGAAGCGCGCGGCAAGGCCAACTTCGGCTGGCTGGATGCGCGCCACAGCTTTTCCTTCGGGCACTACTACGACCCGGACTGGATGGGGCATTCGGTGCTGCGGGTCATCAATCAGGATCTGGTTGCACCGGGTGGCGGATTCGCCACTCACCCTCACGCCAACATGGAGATCCTGACCTGCGTGCTGCAAGGCACCATAGAGCACAAGGACAGCCTCGGCCACGCCGAGCAGATCCCGGCAGGGGATTTCCAGCTGATGAGCGCAGGGTCCGGCATTCGGCACAGCGAGTACAACCCCTCGCAGACCGAGCCGCTCTCCCTGTTGCAAATCTGGATCGAGCCGAACGAACACGGCACGCCCCCCGGCTATCAGCAGAAGAAGATTGAAGCCAACCCGGGATTGACGCTGGTGGCATCACCGGATGGCGAAGCGGGATCCTTCAGGATCCGCCAACAGGCCCGCGTATGGCGGTTGCAGCTTGAACCCGGTGAGAGCCTCGCCTGGGTGCTGGCCGGCCGACACGGTTACCTGCAGATGATTTCAGGGGAGCTGACCGCCAACGGTCTGGCTGCCCGACCCGGCGACGGGGTACTCAGTCGTGATGAACCCAAATGGGATCTGGTGGCAATGAGTGCCAGCCAAGCCCTGTTATTTGACCTACCCTGAAGCAGTCAGCGGTGATTTGACATACAACGAGGAGTTTGAAATGGACAAGATGAAAGATGTGGCACTGCTGGTGGGTCGCGTACTGCTGGCACTGATGTTTGTGATTGCAGGCTGGGGCAAGATCGGCGGCTATGCCGGTACCCAGGGTTACATGGAAGCCATGGGCGTGCCCGGATTCATTCTGCCGCTGGTGATACTGCTGGAGCTGGGTGGTGGCCTCGCCATCATGCTGGGTCTGTTCAGCCGCAGCATCTCTGTGCTGATGGCCGGTTTCACCCTGATGGCCGCCTTTATTTTCCACTATCAGCCTGCGGATCAGATGCAGATGCTGATGTTCATGAAGAACGTCTCCGTGGCCGGTGGTTTCCTGGCCCTGGCGGCGGCCGGTGCAGGGGCCTTCAGTCTGGATGCCCGCCTCGGCAAGAACTGGTAATACCCGGATAGTGAGAGTTTTCCAACGCCTTTTGGCCGGTGCAGCAGCACCGGCTTTTTTATGTCCGCCATTGACCCTTTCCTGCCCCGCATGATGGCGACGTGATCTGCGGCAACAAGCGCCTTTTGCATCTTACCCTTCGATCCCCGACAATCCCATTTCGTGTGAAGTGACGGGAATGACTCACCTTTTCTCGCACCCACCCCTCATTTGAATTGGCGGGAGTCGTCCATGTTTACCCTCTACCACTCCAATCAGCTGGATCTGCTCAAGGAGCTGCTGGTGAGCCGCATCCGGCAGGCTCCTCTCTCTCACCCCTTCGATCGGGAGCAGATCCTGGTGCAGAGTCCGGGCATGGCCCAGTGGCTCAAGCTGGAGCTGGCCAAGGCCTTCGGCATCGCCGCCAATATCGACTTCCCGCTGCCCGCCAGTTTCATCTGGGATATGTTCACCCGGGTGCTGGCGGACGTGCCGCGCCAGAGTCCCTACAACAAGGGCGCCATGAGCTGGCAACTGATGACCATTTTGCCCGCCCTGCTGGGCAGGCCCGCCTTCGCACCGCTCGCCGCCTATCTGGGGGGCGGGGATGACGAAGATCCTGCCAAAGATCCCGAGCAGGTGCGACTGTGGCAGCTCTGCCAGAAGGTGGCGGATCTGTTCGACCAGTATCTGGTCTACCGGTCGGACTGGATCGCCCGCTGGGAAGAGGGGGAAGGATTGGGGTTGGAGCTGGCCGGGGTGAGTGGGCAGGATTGGCAGCCCGAACTGTGGCGCGAGCTGGTGGCCCGCACCCTGGCGCTGAGCCCGAGCGGCTACCACAGAGCCAACCTCTACGAGGAGTTTATCCACGAGCTGGCGCGCACCTTGGATCTGCCGGGCAAGCTGCCGCAGCGGGTGTTCGTGTTCGGCATCTCGGCGCTGCCGCCGCGCTATGTGGAGGCGCTGCTGGCCCTCGGCAGCCGACCCGAGGTGGAGGTGCACCTGTTCGTCACCAACCCCTGCCGCTACTACTGGGGCGATCTGCTCGATCGCAAAACCCTGGCGCGCCTCGAGAACAAGCTCAAGCCCGGCACGGATATCGAGACCTTGCAGGGCCCCGCCAACCCGCTGCTCGCCTCCATGGGCAAGCTGGGGCGCGACTACCTGCATCAGCTGATGGAGCTGGAGGTGCCGCAAATCGAGGCCTTTGTCGACATCGACGAGCTGGATGCCAGGGGCAACGTCAGCCTGCTGCGCGCCATCCAGAAGGATGTGCTGGAGCTGGCCGAACGGGGGGCGGGGCAGTTCGATCTCGACAGCAGCCACCACAAGAGCCCGATCGATCCAACGGATGGATCCTTGCAGATCCACGCCTGTCACGGCCCGATGCGGGAACTCGAGGTGCTGCACGACCGGCTGCTGGCGCTGTTCGAGCAGGACCCGTCCCTCAACCCGAAAGACGTAGTGGTGATGATGCCGGACGTGAACAGCTACGGCCCCTACATTCAGGCGGTGTTCGGTGCGCGCGGCCAGATCCCCTTCGCGGTATCGGATCGGGCGGCGAGCCAGGAGAGCCCGCTGCTGCAAAGCTTCCTCGCTTTGCTCAAGCTGCCCAACGCCCGCTTCGGCGCCGGCGAGCTGCTCGCCATTCTCGAGGTGCCCGCCGTGCTGCGCCGCTTCGAGCTGGATGACGACGAGTTCAACCAGCTGAGGGTCTGGGTGCAGGAGACCGGCATCCGCTGGGGGCTGGACGATGGCTATCCCGCCCGTTTCGATCTGCCGCCCATGTCCGGCAACAGCTGGCTGTTCGGCCTGCGCCGAATGCTGCTCGGTTTTGCCATGGGGGATGGCGAGCCGGTGGCGGGCATCCTGCCCTGTGCCGACAGTATGGGGGGGCAGCAGGGGCCCTTGACCAGCATATTGCCCTATGCAGAGATCGAGGGTCAGCAGGGGCTGGCGCTCGGCAAGCTCGCCTGGTTCGTCGACTCGCTGGCCGAATTCCTGCCACGCTTGCAACAGGCGCAGCCGCTGGCACAGTGGAACGCCTGCCTGCTGGCGCTGCTGGAGCGCTTCTATCTGGCCGACGAGGAGGAAGAGCGTCAGCTCCAGCTCATTCGCAGCCAGCTGGCCGACTGGCAGACCCAGCTCGGCGAGGCTCGCTTCGATCAGCCCATCACCGCCTCCCTGCTGCAGGATTACCTCGGCAGCGTGCTGGGGGAGTCCCGCTCCAGCCAGCGCTTCCTCGCCGGTCAGGTCAACTTCTGCACCCTGATGCCGATGCGCTCCATCCCCTTCAAACAGGTTTGCCTGCTCGGCATGAACGACGGCGTCTACCCGCGCACTTTGGCCCCCATGGGCTTCGATCTGATGGCGGTGGCTTCGCGGCGCGGGGATCGCTCCCGCCGGGATGACGACCGCTACCTCTTCCTCGAGGCGCTGCTCAGCGCCCAGCAGGGGCTCTATATCAGCTATCAGGGCTTCAGCGCCCAGGACAACAGCGACAAGGTGCCATCCGTGCTGCTGGCCGAGCTGATCGACTATGTGCGTCAGGGCTTCGTGCTGGCGGGGGATGAGAATCTCGACGATGAAACTTCCGGCAAGCGGCTGCTAAAGCACCTGATGGTGCCGCACCCGCTCACCCCCTACAGCCGCCACTACTTCCATCCGGAGGCGGGTTCACGCCTCTTTACCTATGCCGCCGACTGGCTGCCTGCCCTCAATCCTGTGCGCGGCGCCGCCAACTTCCAGAGCGGCGAGCTGCCGCTGCCCCCCGAATGGGGCAAGGAGCAGGGGCTGGAGCTGGCCGAGTTGCTGCGCTTCTATCGTCAACCCACCAAGTATTTCCTCAACCGCCGCCTCAAGGTGTGGTTCGAGTTGAACGAAGCCAACATAGAGGACAGCGAGCCGTTCGAGCTGGACGGTCTGCAACATTATCAGCTTAAAGATCTGCTGCTCGGTGCTCACTTGGCTGAGGGTGATAGTGCGGTGCGCCGCGAGCGGTTGCAGCTCACAGGCCTGCTGCCGCAAGGCTGGTTCGGCAGCCTGCTGCTGGACGATCTGGATGCCGAGATGGGCAAGCTGGCGGAGCGTCTGCGCCCCTGGGTCAGTGAAAAACAGGCGGTGGAGATCGATATCTCGCTGGCACAGGGCCAGCTGCAGGGGTGGATCGACACCCAGAAGGGGCGCTTGCTGGTGGTGAAACCCGGCAGCTTCAACGGCAAGGATCTGCTGCTTGGCTGGATCCAGCACCTCTGCCTCTGCCTGAGCAGTGCCCCCGGCGACACCCTGCTGTTCGATGCCAAGCAGAGTCTGCGGCTGCCCAAGCTCTCGGCCGACGAGGCGCGCCCCAAACTGGCGGCCCTGGTGGCGCTCTGGGCCCAGGGGATGAAGCGGCCGCTGCCGTTTTTCCCCAACACAGCCTGGGATTGGCTCAAGGCGATGGAGAAGGATCCGGAGAAGCCGGAGGCAGCCGACAAGGCGGCCCTCACCCGCTTCAACGGCGGCTATATGGTCAACGGCGAAGGGGAGGACGTTTATGTCGCCCGCTGCTTCCCCGAACTGGATGAGGCCGTGCTGGCCCAGCTACAGGCGCTAGCCCGCGAACACCTGACCCCGCTGCACCAGACCCTGGAGGAGTTGCAATAATGGCCAACCCGCTCAATACCCTGCGTTTTCCCCTCCACGGTGAACGACTGATCGAGGCCTCCGCCGGCACCGGCAAGACCTACACCATAGCCGGTCTCTACCTGCGCCTGCTGCTGGGCCACGGCCCGATTATTGAACAAGACAGTGGCGAAGAGGGGGCCGATGCCGGTCAGCCCAGCGCCCACGAGCGGCCGCTGTCGGTGACCGAAATCCTGGTGGTGACCTTTACCGAGGCGGCCACTGCCGAGCTGCGGGGGCGGATCCGCGCCCGCATCCACGAGGCGCGCCTTGCCTTTATGCGCGGGCAAAGCCGCGATGATCTGCTGGCCCAGCTGCTGGTGGAGGTGGAGGATCATGAATTGGCGGCCCGCCGCCTGCTGGCCGCCGAGCGGCAGATGGACGAGGCGGCGGTCTTCACCATCCACGGCTTCTGCCAGCGGATGCTCAAGCAGAACGCCTTCGAGTCGGGCGCCCTGTTCGAGACAGAATTTTTGACCGACGACAGCCAGCTCAGGCTGCAGGCGGTGAGCGACTACTGGCGCGCCGAGTTCTATCCGGTGGACAAGACCCTGGCCGGCTCGGTGCGCGCGCTCTGGCCTAGCCCCGCCGCCCTGCTGCGGGAGATGAGCAGCTGGCTCGACAACAGCGAGCTGGAGATCCACCCGGCCTTGGGGGATGAGACCCTCGCCGCCCGCCATCAGGCGGCCATGGCCCGTGTCGATGCGGTGAAAGATGCCTGGCTGGCGCAGATGGACGAGATACGCCGCCAGACCGAGGGGCAGATGAAGCTCTATACCGGCAAGAACTACGAAGGCTGGCTTGCCAAGATAAGCGACTGGGCGCAGGACGAGGGGAGCGGCTACGCGCTGCCCAAGGATCTCGAGCGCTTTGGCCAGGAGACACTGGAAGCCAAGCTGAACAAGGGGAAGGCGCCACCGACCTTGCCGCTGTTCAACCAGATCGACGAACTGCTGGCGAGCCGCCCCGGTATTCGGGATCTGATCCTGCAACGGGCCGCCAAAGTGGTGCGTAGCCGGATGCAGGCGAGCAAGCGGCAGGCCCATCAGCTCTCGTTCGATGACCTGCTCAAAGACCTCGACGGGGCGCTCGGCTCCAGCTTGGGCGAGCGGCTCTGCGAGCGCATTCGCGCCACCTATCGGGTCGCGATGATCGATGAATTCCAGGATACAGACCCCCAGCAGTACCGTATCTTCCACCGGCTTTATGGCGGTCACCAAGACACGGCGCTCTTGATGATCGGTGACCCCAAGCAGGCCATCTACGGCTTTCGCGGCGCCGATATCTTTACCTACATTCAGGCGCGGCGAAATGTGAGCGCCCACTACACCCTGGGGCGCAACTGGCGCTCCAGCAGTGCGCTGGTGGGGGCGGTCAACGGCCTGTTCGAGCGGGCAAAAGATCCCTTTATCTACGAGGCGGATATCCCCTTCCTGCCGGTGGAGGCGCAGGGCAAGAGCAAGGCGCTGCTGCTGGGTGGCGCCACCGCGCCCGTGCTCCACTGCTGGCAGCTGACCGGCCAGCCCACCTTCAATCGGGGGGATTACCAGAGCAAGATGGCCCGCGCCACGGCCGCCGAGATCCACCGCCTGCTGACCCAGGCCCGCGAGGGCAAGGCGCAGATAGGCGACAAGGCGGTGAAGGCGGGGGATATCGCCGTGCTGGTGCGTACCGGCGCCGAGGGCAAGCTGGTGCAGCAGGAGCTGGCGCGGCTCGCCATCGCCTCCGTCTATCTGTCGAACCGCGAGAGCGTGCTGGAGCAGGTGGAGGCGCGGGAGATACTGCTGATTTTGCACGCCTGCCAGAACCCGAGCGAAGAGCGCAGCCTGCGGGCGGCGCTGGCGACCGGCCTGTTCGATCTGGATGCCAGGGCGCTCGATGGGCTGGCCAGCGACGAGCGGGCCTGGGAGAGCGCGGTGCAGGAGTTTATGGAGTACCGCAAGATCTGGCACCGCCGTGGCGTGCTGGCCATGTTGCGGGCCCTGCTGCACAGGCGCAACCTCGCCTCCTCCCTGTTGGCGAGCCCCTACGGCGAGCGGCGGTTGACCAACTTCCTCCATCTCGGCGAACTGCTGCAACAGGTGAGCAGCGAGCTGGACGGGGAATATGCCCTGCTGCGCTGGCTGGGGGAGGCGGTGAGCCGCCCCAACGGCCAGGATGCTGAGCAGGTACTGCGCCTCGAATCCGAGCGCAAGCTGGTGCAGATAGTCACCATCCACAAATCCAAGGGGCTGGAGTACCCGCTGGTATTCCTGCCCTTCATCTGCAGCCACAGAACCGCCGAGACCCCGCTCTATCACGAGGCGGACGAGGGGGGCAATCGCACCATACTCGACTTGACCGGTGCCGAGGGATCCTTGGCGGAAGCCGACAAGGAGCGCCTCGCCGAAGATCTGCGGCTGCTCTATGTGGCGCTGACCCGGGGCGTCTACGCCACCTGGCTGGGGCTGGCCCCTGTGCGCTCGGGCAACGGCAAGTCGGAGAAGACGGACCTGCACCACACCGCCATCGGCTATCTGCTGCAAAAGGGCGAAGAGGGGGATGCCGAAACCCTGGCGACCGCCCTCACCGAGCTGTCGCAGGCGCTGCCCGGGGTTGTGGTCTGTGAGCCCTCGCTCACCCGTCCGGCCCCGCTGCCGCCTGAAGAGGAGCAGTTGGGTGAGCCGCAGGTGCGCCGCTTTACCGGTTCCCTCGAGCGGGATTGGTGGATCAGCTCCTACTCCGGGCTGGCGGCGCAAGGAAATGGTCACAGCAAGGGTGTGCTGGCCAATCCCGGCTTCGATGACGAGGTAGTGACCGAGGCGGCGAGCGCGGCCTTGCTGGCCGAACCGGGGGAGGTGGCAGCGCCTGAGCCCTCCATCTTCACCTTCCCGAAAGGGGCGCGCCCCGGCACCCTGCTGCACAGCCTGTTCGAGACCATCGACTTCCAGAGCGCGGGCGGCGAGTCGCTGGCGCACCATATCGCCAGCCTGCTGGTGCAGGATGGCTTCGACGAGAGCTGGGCACCCGTGTTGCAACAGCAGGTGGAGGCTGTGCTCGATACCCCGCTGGATACCGGCTTTGGCGAGCCGGTGCGACTGCGGGATCTGGCGCCCGAGCGCAAACAGGTGGAGCTGGAGTTCTTCCTGCCCATGGGGCGGGTGACGGCACCGGCGCTGACCGCGCTCTGCCAGCAGCACGACCCGCTATCGCGGGGCAACAAGCCGCTGAGCTTTGCCACAGTGCAGGGGATGCTCAAAGGCTTTATCGATCTGGTGTTCGAGTGGCAGGGGCGCTGGTATCTGCTCGACTACAAATCAAACCATCTCGGCATGAGCCCCGCCGATTACAGCCGTCCGGCGCTGGAGCGGGCCATGTGTGATCATCGCTACGACCTGCAATACCAGCTCTACTCGCTGGCGCTGCACCGGCTGCTCACCCTGCGCCTGCCGGGCTACGACTTCGAGCAGCACTTTGGCGGCGTCTTCTATCTGTTCCTGCGCGGCATGCCGCAGGGGGGCATTTTCCATACCCGCCCGAGCCGTGAACTGGTGTCGGGGCTGGATCGGTTGTTTAGCGCAGGCAGTGAGCTGCCAGCAGCGGGATCCCAAGCATTGAACGAGGTAGAGGCATGAGCGACACCATGATCAGCACGGCGACCAGCGCCATCATGATCGAACGGTTGAAAGCACTGGCGCTGGCGGGGCGTATCCGCCAGCTGGATCTGCAATTTGCCAAGCTGGTGGCCGACCTGGGCGGCAGCCCCGAGCTGGTGCTGGGAGCTGCACTTGCCTGCTTCGAGCTGGGGCGCGGCCATGTCTGTTTGCCCCTTGAGATGTTGGCGAGTGGAGCTTTACGCCCGTTCGGGCTGGATCCCCAGCAGAGCCGGGATCTGCTGGGGGATCTGGCGGATCCTTCCCGCTGGCCCGCCCTGTTTGCGGCAAGCCCCCTGGTTGGGTCCGAACAGGATGAGGGGCTCGCCCCGCGCTGGCCGCTGCGGCTGTGGCACGGGCGGCTCTACCTCACCCGCTACCACGATCATGAGCAGGGAGTAGCCCGCCATCTGCGCGCCTTGAGTGACCGAGCCGAATGGCCGGAAATTGCCCCGGCCCTGTCGCGGCTGTTTGCCCGCGACTATGGGTTGGTGTTCGGGGCGCTACTCAAGGCCCGCCTCGCCCCCGACTTCTCGGCCCGCCACTTTATCGAGAAGTATCTCGATCTGGTGTTCCCGAGCGAGGTGGATTGGCCCGCCATCGAAGGGCTGCTCGCCAGCGCCCAGGCGGCGAGCGACTTGAGCAAGCTGGATGCGCTGGTGCCCGAAGCGCTCTGCTGCAACGGCCAGAAGCTGGCGGCGGCCACCGCGGCGGCGCGCCCCTTTGCGGTCATCTCCGGCGGCCCCGGCACCGGCAAGACCACGACTGTGGCCAAACTGCTCGCCATTCTGGTGGAGACTGGCCTGCAAGCAGGCAAGGCGCCGGCGATCCGGCTGGTGGCCCCCACCGGCAAGGCGGCGGCACGCCTGACCGAGAGTATCGGCTCTGCCCTTCAGGCGCTGGACTTGCCCCCTGAGTGGGTCGAAGCGATCCCCACCGAAGCGGGCACCTTGCACCGGCTGCTCGGTGTGATCCCGGGGCGCAGCCAGTTCCGCCACCACGCAGGCAACCCGCTGCACCTGGATCTGCTGGTGGTGGATGAGGCCTCCATGGTCGACTTGCCCATGATGGCGCGCCTGCTCGATGCGCTGCCAAGCCACGCCCGTCTTATCCTGCTCGGCGACAAGGATCAGCTCGCCTCTGTGGAGGCGGGGGCCGTGCTCGGCGATATCTGCAGCTTTATCGAACAGGGCATCAGCCCGGCGCAGGCGGATTGGCTCTCCCGCCAGACCGGCTACCGCTTGCAGGGCACGCCCGCAGGGGCACCCGTGCGCGACAGCCTCTGTTTGCTGGCCAAGAGCTGGCGCTTCGATCAGCACTCCGGCATAGGCCAGCTGGCGCGCGCCTGCAACAGCGGCGATGCCACTGCGGTGGAGGCTGTCTGGGGCGCAGGATTCGCCGATATCAGCCTGCACCCCTGGGCCGGGGAGGCTTACGACGCCCTGATTGCCCAGGGGGTCGCCGGTTACGGCAGTTACCTGAAGGCGGCCCGCGCGGGGGAGGAGCCCGCCGCTGTGTTCAAGGCATTCAACAGCTTCCAGATCCTCTGCGCCCTGCGTGACGGCCCCTTCGGGGTGCTGGGGCTTAACGAGCGACTCGAACTGGCCTTGTCACGTGCTGGCCTGATTGCCCGCGATGGCGACTGGTATGCCGGTCGCCCCGTGATGGTGGTGCGCAACGACCACGGGGTCGGCCTCTACAACGGCGATATGGGGCTCTGCCTGCCCGATGAAAGCGGGCGGCTCAAGGTATGGTTTGAGCAACCGGACGGCACCCTGCGGGCGCTCTTGCCCAGCCGGCTGCCACCTCACGAGACGGTCTACGCCATGACGATCCACAAATCCCAGGGCTCGGAGTTTGCCCATACGGTGCTGGTGCTGCCCGACAGCCCCAGCCCGCTGTTGACCCGCGAGCTGGTCTATACCGGCATCACCCGCGCCAAGGCGCGGCTCGATCTCTATGGCGATCGCGCCCTGCTGGCACAAGCGGTACGGAAGAAGACCGAGCGTTATTCCGGATTGGCGGAGAGGTTGGGGGAGTGATTGATGGCGGTGGTGAAGAGATTCGCCGCCGTCAACGTATAATTTTTTAGGAATGAAATATTATTTCTCATTTATTTCTTTAATAAGACGTCCCCAAAGAGGCTTTAATTGCTTTCTGATCGCATTAGATCCCATTATATTC
Source organism: Aeromonas sp. A04 (assembly GCF_047780465.1). Lineage (NCBI taxonomy): Bacteria > Pseudomonadati > Pseudomonadota > Gammaproteobacteria > Aeromonadales > Aeromonadaceae > Aeromonas > Aeromonas sp. A04. The sequence goes on from NZ_JBLNHP010000011.1 coordinate 43,759, forward strand.
GCCGCCTTATGGCCATAGGTGATGAAATTTCTCTTGCTTAAATGAGAGTAACGTTCATAAATTTTCTTTTTAAATAGTGGTGTTTTAGCCACGCCATCTTTTTCTTCAATGAGGTTGGCTTTTTGGTGTGTCTTTTTAGCTAACCTTACCCCAGCTTTCATTCTGCCTGAAAACCTAGCTAGGGCTGCTGATCTGATTAATTTTCTTTCGCCATCATAAATAAAGCCTAAGTACTGCAGTGGCTTGTCGCATTTTTGAACTCCACGGTATGTATGGAAAGTTCTAATTTCTGTTTTTTTATCATTTATCTCTATTTTTAGCTCGGAGATACTTTGTGTCACTAGAGACATTAACTCGCTAGTTTTATCACTGTCGATGATAAAAAGCATATCGTCACAGTAGCGATAGTATTCTCCTGAAATAGATTTAACTATGTCTCTTATTTTCTTGTCGAAATCTAGCATATATATATTGGAAAGAAGGGCGCTTATAGATGTTCCTTGTGGTATTCCTCTCCCAGTCGAGTTGGTTTTTATTAACTCAAGGCCTCGCACTTTCTCTCTGAAGGTTTTTATATCACAAAGCCTTAATCCTGCAGCTTTGGGGTTGTTTTTCGATATTTTAAGTGCTGTATACAATAGGTCTCTATTGACCACGGAAGATTTAGTTAGAGACCTATATATATTAAAATGATCATTGGGTAATGAGTTTTTTTGGAGTAGTTTGCACCACATTGATTTGAGTATCTCATGGTCTAAATTATCAAAAAAACCAGAGATATCCATGGCGATTGCAGTGCAATCGCTATGAGCCTTTATTTTTTCAAAGGCTATGTTAGCAAAATCAATATTACTTTTTCCAAGAGTTCTAAAAGCAAGTACGGAGTCTTGCAGTTGCGATTTATCGAGAGCTTTTTCATATAAATCAGATAATAACTCTGCATAGTAAGAATAAATGTGAGAGTCGATATGTGATGCGTATGAGATTGGTCTTGTTTTTATTTTTTTTAGAACATTGCCATCCTTGTCTATTGATATTTTAAGACTTTGTATATCGTACTTGATTAGCGGGAAGAAAGCATGCTGGGCGACATTAAGGGGAGATTTGACTATTTGACATGCTTTCCGTAATTTTACTGGAGAATCAAAATGTAAGTAGCCACGACTCCGAAACCATTTATTTTCTGAGTTCATCATGTAAGCCTTAAATTGCAAAACCCGGAAAGGTAAAGGACTGTGGCCATCCGATTCCCAATCCGGGCTTAACAAACGTACTTAAATACGCATTCACAACATCGATATGATGTCGGCCACGAATGTCAGATATGATATATGATACCATCATCGCAGGAGTGTTCGACGTGAGTCTACTAGCCATCTGCGGCCATGCAAGTCGTCTGCTAGCCAGTGTACTGGTGAGCTTTCTACTTGACAGCTTGTGATACACCTTACTTCCTAAATAAGTAAGCGAAGCCATAATAAAATGCGATGAGAGAAAACACAATAAAATATTGACTATGTATTGCGCTTTTTACTCCACATCATAAAACAATTTTTATATTTTAAACTTTCGTATATTGGCGGTGCATTTATTTTCTCAAAAACGGCAGCAATACTGTCATCAGCTGTTCCGGGCACTCTTCCGTTACGAAGTGACCGCACTCGCTGAGCATTGCGCCCTGCAAATTCACCGCTCTTCCCTGCATCGTCTGCTGTGGTGCATCACGGGTGGCATGATCTGCACCTATGGCCAGAACCGGCATCATCAATTTCTTCTCAGCCCGCTGTTTATTCTGCTGGATGGTTTGCGGAATCGCCCGGTAATACGAAAATCCTGCACGCAGTCCGCCAGGTGAAGAATAAGCATCAATATAGGTTTGTGCGGCGACGCGATCACGACGATAAGACCAGTGGTCAAAGATAAAATTCAGATATTCCCGTTCTTTGCCGGCCGTCAGCATTTCCGGCAAATCCTGCACCTGATTAAACATAAAGTGCCAGAGGAAAATATTCTCCTGTGGATCGACAAAGATGGACGGTGCCGGCGCCAGGCCCGGAATGACTGCCTCGGTCAGCGCTATTTTTTTAATGTCTGCGGGATAGTCACTTGCCAGCGCATAACCAACCCACATGCCGATGTCGTGACCGACAACCGAATATTGCTTATGGCCCAGCTGATTCATCATCCTGTGCAATGTGGTTGCCACCGCCCCGGTATCATAACCCGTAGTCGGCCGTGCGGAATAACCGGTTCCCGGCGGATCAACCGCTATCGCCATATAGCCTTCGGCAGCGAGTCTGGTCATCACATGACGCCATGCATACCAAGTTTGCGGCCAGCCCGGGATCAGTAACACAGGTTCCCCCTTTCCCGCCGTCACGTAATGCATCTTCTGTCCTGCAACGTCGACATACTGATGCTGGAAATCTGCCTCATTAACCTGCGTTGTCACTGCCGCGCTTTGTGCATTTGCCGCGACGGCAGTGCCATGCAATGGGAACAGCATGACCAGTGTCAGCAATGCCCTGATGAATGATGTGTTCATACTTTTTCCGTCTGAATGATTGATAAAAAATACCCGCAGCAGGCCATAGACAGAGCCCGTGTCAGCTGCGATGGCACCTATTGTTTGTCGATCAACAGCGAATAGGTTAAGAGGGCCTTACAATCTTTGTCAATCAACAAAAAATAATTCTTTGTTAGTCGACAATGAACTGGTAGCCTTTGTCTGAAATGACTGATGCGGAGAGTGTGTTGTGGCCGGAAGACCAAGAGAGTTCGATCGTGAAGAGGCATTGCGCAAAGCAAAGGAGGTGTTCTGGCAGCGTGGCTATGAAGGGATATCCCTGTCTGACCTGGTTGCTGCACTGGGGATTGCTTCTGCCCGTATTTATGCCGCCTTCGGCTCAAAGGAGAATCTTTTCCGTGAGGCGATAGCGCTTTATCTGGCCGAAGAAGGTGCTTTTGCTGACACCGCCCTGTCACAGCCGGATACCCGCCTGGCTGTCAGGCAACTGCTTGTGAACGCGGTTGAAAACTACACCCGAGACGATCGGCCGCACGGCTGTATGGTGGTGTTGTCGCTGACCAACTATGGCCGTGACAACGAAGAGGTCATGGCATGGCTGGCCGGTTACCGCCGGGAGCGGATTGACGGCATAGTACAGCGCATCCGGCAAGGCGTTCAGTCCGGTGATCTGCCGGAAAACACCGATATACAAGCGCTCGGAGATTATGTGGCGACCCTGTTTCACGGGATCTCCATCCAGGCCCGGGATGGCGTCAGCCGGGCGCGTCTGATGGCAATGACAGATATCGCCATGCACACCTTTGATGTCATGACGGCCCCGCCGGACGCGCACTAAATCCGTTATTCATTTCAGGAGAGTTTCTGATGTCATATTCAGTGCCTTCAGCCCCGTCAATGCGCGACAAGTGGATATGCACCTGGCTTTCCACCTCTCAGCCTGCATCGGGAGACGCTTTTCCGTTTCCATCGGATATACCGGTAATTCATGGGGCGCAGACACTCAGGCAGACACTGCGCATCAGCCTGGGCGGCCAAAAGCTGCGGCTGATCTTTTCCAATCGCTATGGCGCACAGCCGCTGATAACAGGCGAGAGCTATATTTCCGTGTCTGATCTGTGCGGTGCACTGCCTGTCACCTTTAATGGGCAAACCGGCGCGATAATTCCTGCGGGGGGCACTCTGTGCAGTGATGAAATTCCACTGGATATTCCATCACTATCGGTGATCAATCTGCGGACATATCTGCCGGAGCAGATCCCGGTCAATACCTTCCACTGGGATGCCCGTCATTTTTCGTTGCTTGAACCGGGTAATCAGGCCATCAGGGAAGCAGCCGGCGATGGTCAGAAAATCAGTTCCCGTCTTCTGGTTGAAAGTGTCCAGGTTCAGCCGGAATCTGCGTGCCGCACTCTGGTCGTCATCGGTGACTCTATGGTGGATGGTAACGGCGTGGAGATGGACACCTATGGCCGTTGGACCGATTTTTTGGCAGAGCGCCTTGTTCCCGAAAATATTGCGGTGGTGAATGCCGGGCAGTCGGGTTCCCGGCTACTGAAAGACGGCGTCGGCATCGCTACCTTGTCGCGTTTTGAGCTGGATGTGGTGCAGCAACCCGGTGTCACTGCCTGTATCGTGCAGGTCGGACTGAATGATATCGGGTTGGCGGGTACGGCACTGGATCCGGAAAATCCGGTGCCGGCGGCAACCGTGCTGATCAACGCCTATCGGCAATTGCTGAAGATTGCGCGGGAATACCGTATCCGCATGACAGGCGTAACCCTGGTACCGCTGCGGGGAACCGGTGAATATGGTATTGAGCACTTTTATCAGCCTGAGAAAGAGGTTGTCCGGCAGGCAGTGAATCACTGGATGCGAACAAGCGGGGAGTTTGATGCTGTTATTGACTGCGACCTGCTGGTACGGGATCCGAAATGCATTCAACAGCTCAGCGCGCAATATGATTCCGGGGATCATCTTCATCTCAATCATGAAGGGCATCTGCGGGTCGCGCAGTCAGTTCCGCTGGCCGTTATCCGGGCTGATTGACTGCTTATTTCCCCGGCAATATCAAAAGCCCCGCTATTTAGCGGGGCGTTACAATTCAAAAATAATCCGTTATATCCATCTACACAGGCCGTGTCATTTTTCAATCAAGGCTTATGCCATCCGGAAATAGCGCCAAGGATCAAGGATCTATCCAAGCAGTTACCTGTACTTAGGTCGCGCATACATGGAGCGCTTTGCTGAACCTGTGTCTGCAAATGCAGGAGGTGATGAACACCCACACTGCGGATGAGCCGAAAGAGCCCGGATCGCCAGTCTGTTCTTTGGCCAACTTGTATCGATCCCCATGGGCTAGAGGGTCAGTTCCAGCCGGTTGCCTTCGGGATCCAGAAAGGTGCTCTCGTAATAGCCGTCGCCGGTCCAGCGGGGGCCGTCCAGGTGTTTGACCTCGGCGCCCTTGAGCAGTTTGAGGCGCGCCGTCATCTTGTCTACCGCCTCCACACTGCCGAGGGAAAAGGCGAGATGGGCCAGCCCCTGCAGTGGGTGCGGCAGGCTGAGATCCGCCGGAAACAGGATAGGGCTGTGCATCAGCTCCAGACTGGCGCCCCCTTCGAAGCACACGAAGTAGGACGAAAACTGTTTGGCCGGGTTGTGGTAGCGCTCATTGGTCTGCCCGCCAAACAGAGAACAGTAGAACGTCTTGAGCGCCTCCAGATCCTGCGCCCAGATGGCGACGTGATGTATGTGCATGGCTGGTCTCCTGTGACTTGATACCGACCATGCTATGCTGGGCCTTGAATGTTCGACATGGCTGAGCCCGTCCTGATGATGTCTGAAACTGCCAATCCTGAAGTCATTGAAGTCTCCCCCGACTGCCGCGAACAGATCTGCTGTGACAGCCTGTTGCCCGCCCTTGCCCAAGAGCAGGTGTGGCTGGCTGGCCATTCCCACCTGCGCAGCCACTACCGGATCGAGCGCCGCCTGGCGGACGTGCACTGTTTTCTGCTGACCCTGGGGGGCGAGGGGGAGGTGCTGATCGGCGATCGTCTAGAGCGACTCAAGATTGGGGAGTGGGCCCTGATCCCGGCCGGGGAACCGCTCTGCTATCAATTGCCTGAGCTGCAGCTGCCGGACAGATCGTCGTCAGAGCCGCGCGGCGACTGGGATCTGGTGTGGCTGCTGCTGCACAAGGACTCCCCCTGGGATGCCTTCGCCAGCCACCCCAGGCTGGGTTGTACCTCCCAGCAGGCCAGCTTGCTGCACACCCTGGAGAACCTTTACGCGGAGCAGGAGCGCCACCAGGACCCGCTGCTCAGTGCGCTGCTGGTAGAACAGCTCGGCTTTTATCTGCGCCGCCTGCTGCAAAAGGGGGAGGGGCAGAGTCGCGGTGAGCGGCTGGCGCTGCGTCTCGAGCTGATGCTGAAAGAGTCGCTGGCCGAGTGCTGGGACATAGGGCGGATGGCCGATGCCCTGCACCTCTCGCAGCGCCAGCTCTATCGCCTCTGCCAGCAGCACTTCGCGCTGGCTCCCATGGCCTTGCTGCAACGGCTGCGCTTGCAACGGGCGGCTCTGCTGCTGGCCAGTCGCGGCGAGCCGGTGAAGCAGCTGGCCCAGCTGTGCGGCTTCAAGAACGAGTACCACTTCTCCACCGCCTTCAAACGCCAGCATGGCCTGGCTCCCAGCCATTATCGCAGCCTGCATCATCCCGGATTTAAAACCGGACAAGGGTGAGATCCTGAGCCACACTGGTTGCTACTGTTGTTGTTCATACGAACCCGATAGCGGCCGATAACCCTGTTAACCAGAGGTGGATCGTGCGCCGGCAGGCAGATATTGGGTTGCGCTTCATAGTTGTCGTCTCTTCGTTGTCGTTTTCCACCAATCAGGTTTGAATCCCCCGCGTCGGCGGGGTTAGAGGGCAAGGATGGTCTCTATGCTGCAAGACAGTGACACGATCAGGATCTCGGACGTCAGCGAAGCCGTGGTGCACGGCATTCTGGAGGTGGTGAGCGACGGGATCTGGGACTGGAACGCCAACACGGGTTTCGTCTATCGCAATCCAGGCTGGTATCAGATGCTGGGCTACGAGCCTCACTCCCTTGGCAACAACGTCTTCACTTGGGAGAGCGTGATCCACCCGGATGACATTGATCGAGTGATGGCCTGCTTCGATGCCTATCTGAGCGGCACGGCCGCCGACTATCGGGTCGAGTATCGTTGCCGCAGCCGGGAGGGCCTCTTCATCTGGATTGAGGATTGTGGCCGCGTCATAGCCCGCAATCCGGATGGCTCTGTGGCCCGCATGATAGGCGCCCATCGCAACATACATGCCCAGAAGCTGTTGTATGAACAGCTGGAATCGCGCAACCAGTCGCTGGAGCAGCAGATCGCCGAACGTACCGCCGAGCTGGTGCGGCTCAACGGGGTGTTGCAGCAGAAGGCGGAGGAGAACCGCCAGCTGGCGGAGACGGATGCCCTGACCGGGGCCGCCAGCCGCTACCGGCTGGAGCGGGTCATCAAGCAGGAGTGCGAGCGCTCCAGGCGCTTTCATCAGTCCTTCTCCGTCATCGCCATGGATGTGGATGACTTCAAGCAGATCAATGACAACCATGGCCACAGCGCCGGGGATCAGACCCTGATCAACATAGTGGCGCTGGTGCGGACTCACATTCGCGAAATTGACCTCATAGCGCGCTGGGGTGGCGACGAGTTCATGGTGGTGCTGCCCAATACCTGTCTGGCCGATGGCAGGCTGGTTGCCGACAAGCTGCGAGAGCTGATCGTGCTGTCGCGGGTCTGCGAACAGCTCGACATCACCATGAGTTTCGGGCTGGCCGAATACCTGCCGGACGAGCCCATGAGCCAGCTGATGGTGCGGGTGGATAGGGCGCTCTATCAGGCCAAGCTGGCGGGCAAGAACCAGATCTGCGAATAGTCGGATCCAGGGGGCCATAGGGTTGCCCCCCGCCTACCGGCCGTCGGATTTTTCTCTTTTCCCCCCCGAATGCGTATTGACCGATCGATTGCCTTGACTCCGCCTGAGGGCACTGGTCTGATGCGCGCTCTTTAATCCCCCACGAGACATGAATCGATGAAAAAGCGCATCCTGATTGCCCTGACTGCACTGCCCCTGTTCGCCCACGCCGGCCTGATGGATTCCCTGACCGATACAGTGACCAGCAGCGTCACCAGCAGTGCCAAAGAGATGGCCGGTACCGCCATGGACAGCGCCTCCAACGAAGCGATCAAGAAGGCACTGGACATCAAGGAAGGCGGCTCCAACAAGCAGGCCATCAAGGACAAGCTGGGCGCCCCGGCCAGCACCAAGACCGAAGCCGGTCTGGAAGTGTGGACCTATGACCTGAGCGCCCTGAACAAGGTATCTCCCATGCTGGCAGAGACCTCCAAGACCCTGTTCAAGGATGCCGAAGCCGCTCAGAAGAGCGTCGTCATCAAGTTCGAAGGCGAAACCGTCAAGACCCTGAACCTGGCCGACAAAGCCAAGGCCTGAGTCTGAACGACGTGCATGAAAAAGGGGCCCTCGGGCCCCTTTTTGCTGGCTGGAATTCCTCATCACACCTTGAAGCGGCGCACCAGGGCCAGCAGCTGACGATTGGAGCTGAGCAGTGACTCCGCGCTCTGCTCCGTGTTGCGGCCATTCTCCACCAGCAGGTTGAGCATGTCGCGAATGCTCACCATGTTGCGGTTTATCTCCTCGGTTACCCGGCTCTGCTCCTCGGCGGCGGTGGCGATCTGGCTGCTGAGATCGTGGATCTGCACCACAGAATCGGCCATGTTGTCGAGCCCTCCCGTCACCTGGCCCGTGGTATCTGCCGCCGCCTGGCAACTGTGCTTGGTCTGCTCCATGGCGACCACGGCTTCGGCCACCCCCTGAGTGAGGCGCGACAGCATGCTGCCCACCTCGGCCGTGCTGTTCTGGGTGCGGGCTGCCAGGGCGCGCACCTCGTCCGCCACCACGGCGAAACCACGGCCCTGCTCACCGGCTCGCGCCGCCTCTATGGCGGCATTGAGCGCCAGCAGGTTGGTCTGGGCGGCTATGCCACCTATCACCCCGAGCACGCTGCCGATCTGCTTGGCATCTTCCTGCATCTCCAGCACCTTGGCGGCGGCGAGATCCACCTCGTCGATCAGCGCCACCACGCTGGCGGAGGCCGATCCCACCACCTTGCGGGAGTTGGCGGCCTGGCGGTTGGCGGTCTCGGTGAAGCTCGCCGAGTCGCTGGCATGTTGTGCCACGCTGTCGGCGGTGGAGCTGAGCTCGGTGAGGGCCGTGACCACCTGATCCGTCTCGGCGGCGTGCTCGCTCAGGATCCGCCGCGCCTGACCCGTCTGTTGATCGAGCTGCGCCAGTTCGCGGGTGATGAGGTCGGTGGCGTCTGTCACCTGCACCATCATCTGCTGCAGATAGGCGATGAAGCGGTTCACCGACAGGGCGATATGATCCAGCTCGTCGTGGCCCTTCACCTGGATGCGGGCGGTCAGGTCCGCATCGCCGGCGGAGAGGGCGTCGATATTCTGCTTGAGGGTCTGCAGCCGGCTGCCGAGCTGGGTGATGGCCAGCAGCATCAGCACGAACAACAGTCCCACCAGGGGCAGCTGGATCGCGGCCAAGGTGGTGAGCACGTCCTGGCTGTCCTGGGTCAGGGTACTGGTCGGCAGGGCCGTGGCCAGCAACCAGGGGGTGCCCTCTATGGCTTGCAGCAGCAGGGTCTGCTCTTCTCCCTGATCCTGGAAGCTGGTGCGCAGCAGCCCCTTGCCCTGGCTCTGGCCGAGCAGGCTGGCGATGGCGCCGGCGAAGGGGTAATCGGTGTGGGCGGAGAGGTTGCCGAGCACAACGTCACCGCTCAGGCGGGCATTTCGGCTCAGGATCTTGCCGTCAGCCTCGACGATCATCACCTGACCACCGATCTCCTGCTCCTTCCTGGCCACCAGATCGTTGAAGAAGCCCAGGGTCACATCTATGGTCGATACCCCGAACAGGGCGCCATTGCGGTAGATCCCCATGGCGCAGTTGGTTCTCGGCTGCTGACTGGCACCATCCTTGTAGGCGGCGGCCCAGACGCACATGCCCTGCGGCGCCTGCTGGCCGGCCTTGTGCCACGGCTGCTCGAAGTAGTTTGGGGCCTCGGCCGAGTTCCAGTAGGTATTGGGGATCAGCTTGTTGGCCGCATCCCTGTGGTAGAAGGTGCTGAACTTGGCGCGGCCCGCTTCCCGCTGATCCGGCAGTGGCCAGATGCCGCCGCCAAACACCATGGCATTGCCGTATTGATCGATAAGCGCCGGCAGCAGGGCATCGATCTGCTCGCTCGGCAGTTGGGACACCAGTTGCGTGATGCTGCGGGACTGGCTCTGCACCCCGTTGAGCTGATCGCGGATGTCGGTCGCTATCTCGCTGACCCGCAGCGCCACGTTCTGTTCACCGGCCTTCTGCAACGCCGGTTTGATCCAGATCTGGATGCCAAATACCGTCAGGGCACACACCAGCGCCATGAATCCCACAAAAACGGCGCTATAGCGCCCCTTGATTGTCCCCAGACTCCACCCCATAACGACTCCTGTCTATTGTTGGCACTGTCTTGCATGGCCTTGTTATTTGAGTCGCCATTATTAGCTATTTCGAACATAAAACGTTTGTTATCGCTCACAGAACCCGGAGCAGAGGCGAAGGGAAATGAGGGGGGCCGGGGGATCGCAGAGGGCGAGCGGCCGAGCGGGAGAGGGAAACGAAAAAGGGTGGCCTAGGCCACCCTGTTGCAGGTCGAGATGCGTTTACTGGTGCGCTTCGGCGAACTGCTTCATCGCCTCGGCGTGCTTGGTCATGCCGTCGGCACGCAGCGTCAGGTTCTTCACAAACTCGGCCTTCTTGGCCGGGTCTTCGATCTTGTCGTAGCGCTGTTGCAGGTTGGTCTGGATCTGCTCCGGGGTCATGTTCTGCATGCGGGCCATCTTGTCATGGCGGCTACCGTGGTGCTTGCCACCCATCATGCCGCTGCCATCCATGGGGCAGTCGGTCATCATGCCGGCCTGGGTGGTGGCGACGGCTTCGCTGGCGGCATAGGCGCCGAGCGGCAGGCCAAGGATCAGGGTGGCGGTCAGCAGGGTTTTGGTCAGGGTTTTCATGGTCTATCTCCTCGCGGATTGAGTTCGGGTTCGGCTTGCTCGCCTTGACCCTAAGTAAACACCAGACTGGTGTCTGAACTTTGCCAGTTGAAGCCTATTTTGTAGCAGAGTGTGACACTGTGAGGCTGTGCTGTGGGTTAACGAAAACCGGGTCTGTCACAGTGTTCGAGGATAGGCCTGTCACCCTGAAAAGCCAGCGCCAATCCGCCTGGCAAAATACGCGCCGGCCTGGGGCCGGAATAGCGTTCTCAGGGGCGGAAAATGAAATACCCCGCCGGACAGCGTCTCTGGCGGGGTATTTCATGTCACCGGTCAGGCAACATGGTTATCGTGAGAAAACCACAGGGTGAATGGCTCGGCTCAGCGCTGGCGGCCGCTGCCAACGCTGTAAGGCATGCGATAGCTGTCGCTCTCACCGTCCAGGCTGAGGGTGAGATTGCCCTGGGCTCTCATCGGCAGTCGTACCTGCTGCATCCCTTTCAACTCGGCGGGCACCCGCTTGAGCACGTCGCCGGAGGCGTTGCGGATCATCAGGGTCGGGTTGGCGTTGCTGCTGCTGGCGTCATCGTGCCAGTTGACGAACAGCAGGCCGGGGGCGGCGCTGACGTCAGCCGGAATGGCTGCTTGTGCCATGCCGATCTGGGCCAGTCCGGCCAGTGCGAACAGGGTCAGGGTCTTTTTCATCATCATTGTCTCCTTGGTATGGCTCGCCGAAGGATGCCGGCGTTGTGTGTCATGGTGCCAGGCGCCGCCCTAACAATCGGGCGCTGCCTGTCATCATGGGGAAGGGAAGTGTGTCTCGCCGGGCGGGCAGAGGCCGGCCTCATCGTCATCCAGGGGGGAAGCTTGCGTCAGGCTGCTGGCCTGTGCGGGCTGATGCGGTTTGGCCGCCGCTCTGGCAAGGGCCTCGCTGGCGGCATAAGCCAGCATGAAGGGCGTGGTAAGGGCGAGCATGGCCTGTCTCCTGCAATGGACGAGTTTGGTGTGCCCTCAGTAAACCCTCGCCTTGTGTCTCAACTTTGCCGAGTGACCGCTTTTTTGTAGCAGAGTGTGGCATCTTGCTGATCTGGCACACTTTGACACAAACCGTCCGACAGATTTCCGTATACTCGTGCCAGCTCTAACAGGAGAGGCCCTCATGAACCAAAGCAGCACCCACATTCTGGTCGTCGACGATCACGGCGAGATCCGCGATCTGCTGAAACGCTTTCTGGAGCAGCATGGCCTGCGGGTCAGCTGTGCCCGGGATGGCAAGGAGATGAAGCGGCTGCTGGAGGAGCGGGAGTTCGATCTGCTGGTGCTGGATCTGATGATGCCGGGAGAAGACGGCCTGACCCTGTGCCGCGAGCTGAGGGCCAAATCCAGCCTGCCCATCATAATGCTCACCGCCATGGGGGAGGAGACGGACCGCATCATAGGACTGGAGATGGGCGCCGATGACTATCTCGCCAAGCCGTTCAATCCGCGCGAGCTGTTGGCCCGCATCAAGGCGGTGATGCGCCGCACCCAGGTCGAGCCGCAACCCGCCCCCGAGACCCTGACCCGGGATCTGCGTTTCGATCGCTGGCTGCTCGACATCAATCGCCGCGAACTGGTGGATGAGGAAGGGGTGGGGCTGAGCCTCTCCACCGCCGAATTCGACCTGCTGCGGGTGTTTCTGGAGCGCCCCCAGCGGGTGCTGAGCCGGGATCAACTGCTGGATCTGGCCCGGGGCCGCGAGGCGGTGGCCTTCGATCGGGCCATCGATACCCTGGTGAGCCGGTTGCGGCGCAAGCTGGAGCGGGATCCCAAGAATCCCGAGCTCATCAAGACCATCTGGGGCGGCGGTTATCTGTTCGCCGCCGACGTGACCCAGGTGTGACGCCGTGGTCATGATCAAGCGACTCTGTTCCCGACTGTGGCCCAAGGGGCTGACCGGCCAGATCATACTGGTGGCGCTGGCCGGGCTGGTGCTGATCCAGCTGCTCAGCATCCAGATCTACCGCTCGGATCGGGAGGAGGCGCTCGGCTATGTCAACAGCCGCAACGCCATGCAGCGCATCGTCTCTGTGGCGCGGCTGCTGGCCCTCTCCCCGCCTTCGCTCTATGACGAGATCCTCAAGGCGAGTCGCAGCGAAACCCTGCTGCTGCGCCTCGCCGACGAGCCGCTGCAACCGGACAACCGCAGCCCCCGCTTCGAGCAGCAGGTGCGTTCCCGGCTCGGTTATCCGCCGTCGCTGATGGTGGAGATCAGCGCCGAGCTGAAGCAGGACGCCCAGCGCAGCCGCGCCTGGCAGCACCACACCCGCATGATGAAGGACCGCAAGGGGATGCCGCCGCCGCAGGATATGCGGCTTTATGGCTCCATCCAGTTGCCGCGCGGTGGCTGGTTGCAGTTCAGCTCCCTGGTGGACAAGGAATCGGCGAGCTGGTCCTGGCAGACCACCTTCAACCTGATGCTGGTGGCGAGTCTGGTGATAGGCCTGATGATCTGGCTGTTCCGGCGGGCCACCCAGCCGCTCAAGCAGCTGGCCGCCAATGCGGATCGGCTGGGGCGCGGCGAAGACATAGAGCCGCTGCGGGAGGTGGGGCCGACCGAGATCCGCGAGTCGATCCAGGCGTTCAACCGCATGCACACCCGCCTCGATCGCTTCGTGCAGGACAGAACCCGGATGTTGGCGGCCATTTCCCACGACCTGCGCACCCCCATCACCAGTTTGCGGCTGCGCACCGAGTTTCTGGACGAGGGGGAGGACAAGGAGCGGATCCAGCAGACCCTGCAACAGATGGAGCAGATGCTGGCGGCCACCCTGAGCTTCGCCCGGGAGGAGGGGCAGCAGGAGGCGACCCGGGAGCTGGATCTGGTCAGCCTGCTGGAGAGCCTCTGCGATGACTACGCCGATACCGGTCAGCCTGTCACCTGCATGGTCGAGGGCAAGCAGGTCTACGCCTGCCGCGCCAACACCCTGCGGCGGGTGCTGCAAAACCTCATCGGCAACGCCATCAAGTACGCCGGCAGTGCCGAGGTATCGCTGGAGCGTACCGACAGCGAGCTGCTGATCCGGGTCTGTGACGAGGGGCCCGGCATAGATCCGGCGCGGCTGGAGGATGTGTTCAAGCCGTTCGTGCGGCTCGATGAGGCCCGCAACACCGAATCCGGCAGCGTGGGACTAGGGCTCTCCATCGCCCGCACCCTGGTGCACCAGCACGGTGGCGAGCTGACCCTGCACAACCGCGCGCAGGGCGGGCTGGAGGCCAGGATCAGCCTGCCGCTGTGAGCATAGTGACATCTGTCTGGGGAGGGCGCCGACCAGGCGCCCTCCCCATGTTTATCTTGCTGTTATCTGACTGAAATCACGCCAATTTCATACTCGGTCATGCTTGTTCTTCTATGCTGAAGGTGGCGATAATCAATGGCCGCATAGACGGCCAATAGCAAGGTTGGTGCAGGAATGGCGGTCTCTTCTGGTTCTGGATGGCGGGTGCGCAGCGGATGCTGCCTCCTGCTCTGTCTGCTGTGGCTGCCCGCCTTGGCAACGCCAGCCCCCAAACCCTTGATCGTGACCAACTCCAAGGCCTGGCAGCCCTTCTCCTACATCAATGAGGAGGGGCAGCCGGATGGCCTGCTGATCGATCTCTGGCGCGAGTATGGCCGTGTCACCGGTCGCCCGATCCAGTTCAAACTGGTGGACTGGCAGACCTCGCTGGATCTGGTGCGTACCGGCGAGGCCGATGTCCATGGCGGCCTGCTCTGGTCACCGGAGCGCAATCCGCTCTATGACTATGGCCAGGGGCTCTCCCGTCTCGATGCCCAGCTGTTCTTTGCCAACTCCCTGCGCGGCTCGGATGTGAACTACTACCTGCTGCACGAGAGTGTGGGTGTGGTGGCGGGAGGATATGAGGAGTACTACGCCCGCAAGCACTTCCCCACCACCCACCTGCAAACCTTCAGCGACAACGATGCCATGCTGCGCGCCGCCTTCAGCGGTGAACTGGATGCCTTCATCGCCGATCTGCAGGTGGCGAACTTCTATATCTACACCTCGGCGGATCCCAGCCGCTTCATCCCGGTACGCCACCTCTACAGCGACGAGATACGCTTTGCGGTCGCCAAGGGCAATCAGGCCCTGTTGCAGGAGCTGGAGCTGGGGTTTTCCCGCCTGGGTGTGGCGGATCGGGAGCGGATCATCCGCAAGTGGATGCATATCGAGACAGTCTATCCACTCCACCTCTGGCCCTGGTTGCTGGCGCTGGGAGGCATGGTGCTGCTGGTCTACATAGTGCAATTGCGACGGGCGGTGGCTAGCCGTACCGCCGAGCTGATCCAGGCCAATGCGCGGCTTGAGCGCCTCGCCGGCACAGATTCCATGACGGGGATCCTGAACCGGCGCGCCTTTCTGCTCGAGTTTGAGCAGCGGCTGGCCAGCGGACAGGCCTCGGCCCTGCTGTTGTTCGACATAGATCGCTTCAAGGGGATCAACGATCACTTCGGTCACGGGGTCGGTGACGAGGTGCTCTCGGCGCTGGTCGAACGGGTGCGGCTGGTGTTGCCGGACGGGGCGCTGTTTGCCCGTATCGGGGGGGAGGAGTTCTGTATCAGCCTGCCGATGGTGGATATGGCTGCACTGCAGGGTTGGGCCAGCCGGATAGGTCGGGAAGTGAGTCTGCGCAAGTTGCAGACCAGTGCCGGTGAGCTGGGGCTCTCCATCAGTACCGGGGCCGTCTGGGTGCCGGATGGCGTCAGAGCCGATGGCAGACGGGTGTTGTTGCAGGCGGACAGGCTGATGTATGGCGCCAAGTCGCTGGGGCGCAATACCTGGCAGGCGGCCTGTTATGCCGAGGAGAAGGAGAATGTAGCCGAAGAGTAGGCCGCCGCCCCGGGGGGGCGGCGGCTCATCATCAGAAGTTGTAGGTCATCCCCAGGTTGTAGCGACGACCGTCCAGCACTGTGCCGAAGCTGGTGTAATCCACCGTCTTGTCGAACAGGTTGTAGATGCCGGCGGTCACGTTCAGGTTCTTGTTGGCCTTGTAGACCAGACCCGTGTCGAAGAAGGTGTAAGAAGGCGTGCCCTCTGCCATCTTGACCCGGCTCAGGTAATCGGAGGTCTTGCTGCGGAAGTTGACCCTGGACCAGAGGCTGACCTCTTCTGTGGTCTGCCAGTCGACCGTGGTGTTGAACATGTGGCGCGGCATCTGGTTCAGTGCCTTGCCTTCCATCGGGCCGCTCTTCTGCTCGGACTGGGTGAAGGTGTAGCTGGAGGCCAGCGACCACTCTTCATTGATGGTCCAGTTGGCTGTCCCTTCCACTCCGCGCATGTTTGCCTTGTCGACGTTGATGCGGTCGCTGATGAAGTCATAGGTGTGACCGTTCAGGGTGCAGGAGGGGTCGCTCTTGCTGGTGCAACGGCGGATCTCGGAGATCTTGTCCTCGAAGTCGGTGTTGAACAGGGTCAGCCCGGTGCTCAGCCCTTCCTGACCATCCCACAACAGGGCGATTTCCTGGCTCACGCTGGTTTCCGGCTTGAGTTCCGGGCTGCCGACCAGCATGCCGTCCTGGGTGCCGCCCCCCGTGGCTTGGCCCCAGTTGGCGGCTGACATGCGCAGATCCGGTGAACGGTAGCCGGTGGAGACGCCCCCTTTCAAGGTCCAGAACTCGGCCGGATGCCAGACCCCGTACAGACGCGGGCTCCAGTGGGTACCGTAGTTCTGATCCCTGTCCATGCGCACGCCGCCGGTCAGGGCGAAGGTGTCGGTCAGTGCCCACTCGTCTTCCACGAACATGGCCCAGCTCCAGCGGGTCAGCTGATTGGCGCGGTTGGCCACGTTGAGCTGGTTGCCCTGATCCTGCAGATCCTCGTAGCGGTACTGACCACCCACGCTCAGGTAGTGATCCCCCAGCTCAAACTGGGTATGGGTATCGGCTATGGTGTTGCTCAGCTTCATCTGGCGGCCGGGGTTGGTATTCTCTTCCCGCTGCAGATAGCTGGTGGAGGAGCCAAAGTCATAGCGGCCGTCATGAGTGATGGCGTAGTTGGTGCGCTCGTAAGTGCTCAGGCTGGGTTTGGACTTGGCCGAGAGGGATTCACCCGGTGTGCGATCACGATCCTGCAGGCCGCGGCTGGCCTCGAAGTCGAAGCGATTGTGCTCGTCCGGGGTCAGGCTGAACACGGCTGTACCGCTGCGCATCTCCTGCTCGGCGAACCCGTTCTGGAACTGATCCTCACCGCGATGGGATAGCTGGCCGTTCAGGCGCATCCCCAGCAGTCCATCCACCAGGGCACCGGCCGTGTAGGCGTTGGTCTGGAAGATGTCGCCGGAGTCCTTGTTCTCCTGGAAGGTGGAGTCGGCATGCAGCGACCCCTGCCAGGCTGTCATGCTGGCGGTCTTGCGGGTGATGACGTTGATGACGCCACCCATGGCGTCAGAGCCGTAGCGGGAGGACATGGGGCCGCGTACCACCTCGATCCGTTCGATGGCTTGCAACGGTGGCAACCAGCCCTGCTCTATGCCGGGGCCATCGCTGTTGGGACGGGTGCCACGGCTGTCGACCCGCTTGCCATCCACCAGCATCAGCGTGTATTTGGAGCCCATGCCACGAATGCTGATATCGCTGCTGCTGCCACCCCCGGTGATCACCACGCCCGGTACGTCTTTCAGGGCATCGGTCACGTCGCGATAGGCGCGTTTTTCCAATTGCTCGCGGGTCACCACCGAGATGGAGGCGGCAGTATCCTCGATCTTCTGCTGGAAGCCGGAGGCGGTCACGACCATGACCTCCTGTTCGGCGGCATAGGCGTGAGAGGCGAGGGCGGCGAGAATGAGCGTGGTCAGCTTGTTGCGGTGCATTTTTATCATGTTGGCCTGAACTCTTTTAGTAAGAAGATGCATTCATCCTTTGGGTGAATCTATGGGGTGGTTTCACCGCATCCCGCGTGAAACCCGGACCGGGCAGGTTCAATTGGATAATCCTCCCGTTTGTCGGCAGGCATTGTAATGATCATGGGATGATGTGTAAACGATAATTAATCTCATTAAGGTTGTGCTGTAATGCTAGCGCCAACCAGGAGATGCAGGAGGGATACCGGAAGAAAAGGGGTGGGGCAGAATGGCTAAACAGAGGGAGAAAGAGTCTGGAGGGAGGGAAAATGCTGAATTGCAGGCAACAAAAAACCCGCCTGGGCGGGTTTTTTTAATTCTTGCAGAAGGTCTTCTCAGCAGGCGTTAGCGAGCGTGAAGGCTTCCTTGCTTGAATTACAGACCAACTACGTTGGCAGCAGCCGGGCCTTTCTGGCCTTGCTCGATGGTGAACTCAACGCGCTGACCTTCGTCCAGGGTTTTGAAGCTGGTGGACTGGATAGCGGAGAAGTGTACGAACACGTCTTTGCTGCCGTCAGCCGGGGAGATGAAGCCAAAACCTTTCTCAGCGTTGAAGAACTTAACGGTACCAGTCATTTTGTTAGACATAATAATTTCCTAAAATAGTGTTTTAAGTGCCAAAATTTGGCAATCTATGATTTTTCGTCAGCAATACGTATGGGGAGCACTAAAGAAGGAGAATTATTTAATAAGAACTATCGTAGATAACTCTTATACTAATCACTGCTTTACTAAAATGACTGCCTAACATAATCAGGTCTGAACTACCGAACCATCGAGAGAGATTAAAACATGCTCTCTTCGTTAAAGCAAACTTTATCTCAATATTAATTTCTGGTTATCGAGGTGCTACCAACTTCATATTGTCACATGAGCCACGGCGTTCACTGGCGAGATTGAGCGCTGACGCCTGCTATGATTGGCGCTGAGCTTTTTGGGACTGTTTTCTGGCTGGCGTAGAGGCGTTCCTGATCAAGAGCGGTATAGAAGAGATCTTCCTTGGTTGCCGCAGGGCCTTAATGGCAAACGCCCACCCACACCGGTCTGGTGTGGGTGGGCGCTCATCAACACGGCGCTGACTCAGCGCTTGCTGCGAAACTTGTTGCTGACGGAGTCGATCCAGCTGAAGGTTTCTGGCAAGACCTGATTTCTGGCCCGCTCTTTGGCCTTCTCCCGAGCCAGTTTGGAGGCCACCTTGGCCGCCTCTGCACGATCTGCCACGATTTTAAGCCGGCCTTCCTCACGGATCCTGTTACGTTCTGCGTTGGTCAGCTGATGGTCAGCATTGGCCTGGGCTTTTTGGAGCAACAGGGTTATCTCGGCCTTTTCGGCCTCGGTGAGGTCTTTCATTTCCAACTTTTTCACGGCGCGCTCCTGGCGGCTGGGGGATGGGATACCCTAACACATTTTCGCCGACTATTTCTTACGCAATGCGCTCTATGGCCATAAAAGTGCGGGTTCCACGCTTTTTTCCGTTATTTATCTGCCAGTTCACTACAGATTTCTCGCATTTTCCGGTTTGCATCGACTATCTCTCAACCGTGGCCGCTCGGTTCGACATGGATCAGCACTATGGCATGGGGCAGGTGGCGCATTATGCCCTGCTCTATCCGGTCACAGATGGCATGGGAGTGCTCTATGCTCATCTCCTTGGGCAGGGTCAGGTGGAAATCGATGTGACGACGGCGTCCGGCCTGACGGCTGCGCAGGGCGTGAAAACCCCCATGCTCGGGGCAGCACTGCTCGATCACCTGAGTAGTGATGGCCAGCTCCTCCTCGTTCATGCTGTGATCCAGCAGGGGCTGAAAGGCCTGGTTAAGCATGGTGATGGCTTCCCGGAGAATGAAGATCGCCACGCAGATGGCCACTATGGGGTCGAGCAGATAGAGGTTGTAGCCCAGCCCGTCGGCGATCCAGATACCGAGCAGGCCGACTGCGACTCCGAGAGAGGTCAGTACGTCGGCCTTGAGGTGCAGGGCATCGGCGGCGAGAGCGACAGATTCCTCTTCTTTCGCTACCCGGTAGAGATAGGTAGAGACACCGCTGTTGACCAGTGCCGAGATCAGCATGACCAGCACGCCAAAGCCCACGCTTTCGATCGGCGTTGGTGTGATCAACTTGCCGATGGCTTCGAAGATGATCCAGCCCGCGGCCAGCAGGATCAGCAGGGCCTCTATGACGCCGGAGACGTTTTCGATCTTGTCATGGCCATAGGGGTGGCGTTGATCGGGTGGAATATCCGACCGACGTACCGCAAACAGGGCGATGAGGGCTGCAACCAGGTCCATTGCCGAGTGGATGGCTTCGGAAATAATACTGACGGAACCACTCAGGATCCCGGCAAATATCTTCATGATAATCAGTGTGATATTGGAGCAAACCGAGACCAAGGCCGCTCTGGTTTTTCTGGTCATGGGATATCCTTATTCTCGATATAATATTTTCGCAAATAGGGTTGGATAATATCAGCTTGAAAATAAAACAGCTGCGGCAGGTTGTAACGTTTTGTTTCTGGCGAGAGTGAGAATGCTTATCTAAATTATCTCTTCTCATTTAATTAATAGTTGTCTTTTGCTTTTGGTGATTTATTTCAGTTGGTAATTAAATACGTCGAAGGGGCCAGATTTTATAAGGAATATTCAAGTTTTCTGGCCGTTCATGCCCTCGCCAGTCGTGCCTCGAGATCGCCGAAACCCGGCCCAGAATGAAGCCTGACTGATGAGGGTGGATTCTTGCGCAAGATTGGGGGTATGCTGAAGTGAGTGCGATCAACAGGTCGTCACTGAAAGCGTACTGAAGTCTACGATTCGGATGGCATGCTGGAACCTGGGTTCCAACTGTCTGGGTAACATTTTTGGAGTTTGATGATGAGTAACAAAGAACATCACAACGGCAAAGATGCCAAGAAAAAGCCGCAGTTGTCACTGAAAGAGAAGCGCGAAGCCAAACGTCAGAAAGCAGATCTGAAAAACGGCAGCGCGATCAAGTAACGCTCCTCCACGCTGTAGTTCCTCCGGAGCCAGTATCAAGCCAGCCTGTCACAGGCTGGCTTTTATGTTTCTGGCTCAAGGCGTGGCGCCATAGGTCTCGAAGATCTTCTGATACCGGCCATCGGCCCGCATGGCATTCAACTGGCGATCAAACCAGCGCTGTTGTACCGCCTGGCGAAAGGCAAAGTGATACTGGGTTGGGGCAAACAGGTCATATTGTCTGACCCGGCCGGGTGCGTAGAGCTCGGCGCCATACTTGCTGTCGGCCAGTTGCGCCAGATAGTAGTAAAACACCCGCTGTTCCAGAACCACGGCATCCACCCGTCCCAGCATCAATCTGTGAACCTGCCCCTGCTGCTTGGCGACCTCCTCATAACGGGGATTCTGATCGGCCATGCTGGCGAAGGCGCCTCCCAGCACCTGACGTGCCCGCTGGAAGGCGCTGACTCGCAGCGTTTTCATGTCATCCAGGGTGCTGATATGGGTCTTGCTGAGGGTGAATACCCGGTTGTGGAAGGCGATCACCGGCTGTGACAGGAAGACATCGCCCAGCATGCCGGGTTTGACGTTGATGATGGCATCCAGCTTGCCGGACTCCAGCATCCGGAAGGTACGTTCCAGCGGCAGATATTCAAAACTGGGCTCATAGCCGCTGTTGCGAAAGGCCTCTCGCAGCAGATCGAGCTCGATCCCGCGGCCCTCTTCCTCTATCACATAAGGGGGGATGGCGAAGCTGACGCCCACCCGCAGCGGCTCGGCTGCCGCGAGCAAGGGCGCCGCTAGGGTGGCGGTCAGGCAAACAGCGAGCAGTAGAATGCGATACAAAAACCCCATGTGTTCTCTCTGGCAAACTGGTCGCCCTGATCATAAGCCCAAGGCATCTCATGCGGGGAAAATACCCGGCAAGTCCGCACAGGAACAGTACTGCATGGCGAGCCTGCGTCAATAACAGGCAAAAAAAGGCCCTGAATGAACAGGGCCTTCTGGCAATGCGTTGCCGATCAGAACGGAATGTCGTCGTCGAAATCCATCGGCGGCTCGTTGTATACCGGCGGTGCAGACTGGGGCTGCTGTGCCGGACGGCCGTATCCACCTTGCGGCGGCTGCATGTTCTGCTGCGGCGCGGCGGCAGGACGAGCCTGGTTCATTGGCTGCTGGGCGGCTTGTTGTGGCTGACCCCAGTTACCTTGGGGCTGACCGCCCATGCTCTGACCTGCGCCACCTTGCGGACGGCCACCCAGCATCTGCATCACGCCGCTGAAGCTGTCTACCAGCACTTCGGTGGTGTAGCGCTCCTGGCCGCTCTGATCCTGCCATTTGCGGGTCTGCAGCTTGCCTTCGACATAGACCTGGGAGCCCTTCTTCAGGTACTCGCCGGCCACTTCGGCCAGCTTGCCCATGAACACCACGCGGTGCCACTCGGTACGCTCTTTCTGCTCGCCGGTCTGCTTGTCGCGCCAGGTTTCAGAGGTGGCCAGGGTGATGTTGGTCACGGCACCGCCACTCGGCATGTAGCGCACTTCCGGGTCTTGTCCCAGGTTACCGATCAGAATGACTTTATTGATGCCTCGACTGGCCATAATCTCTCTTCCACCCTTATATACCGGCCAGGCCATATGCCCGGACCAATTCAACATATCGTTTGTTTTCTGTCAGATAGGCAGCATCGCTGGACGATACCGTCACTCAAGTGATGACTGCACCCGGTTCAGTCGGCCTGCTGGCCAAAGCCCCGCTTTCAGATTTTGCCCGCAATAGTAACAGTTGGCGCGAACGAGCGCACATCTTCCTGCCCGTTCAGCCTTCACCCTGGGCCTGGACCGAAGGATTAACTTACACGAGGCAGACCTTGGCCAGCAAGCGAGCAGGAACGGCAGGGTGTCTGTGCCCATGGCGCGATCGCCGCAGGAATGCGGGTTTGCCGCGATGTGACACCCTTTGTCAGCCGTGGCGCCAGCATTCCACCCAAATGGGGGGGGTATGGCTAGTCATTTGTATTGCTTGGGAAATTGGTGAGTTTCAAAGGAGGCACACTTGTGTCTAATGCTTTTTTAATGCTGCGCCGATCGAGGGGCTTGGTACTCTCTGCTGCCAAAAAAAACCATGGCCTGAATGTTCAAGGACGTGCTCTTCATGACCACCCCATATCCCATCGTACTGGTTACCGAAAATAATGTGCAGGCGGTCAGTTTTCAGAGCTATCTGACCGAGCAGCTGGCGCTCCCCATACTGCTGGTGAGCATACTGGAAACCCTGCCGCAGCAGGATGAACTCGAGTCGCATCCCTTGTTTCTGGTCGATCTGGATTATCTCAAGTCGAGCCAGCAGTCAGGTTGGCCGCGGGAGATCTCCAGCCGCTTCGGTGAGGCCAACACAGTGTTGCTCAACGCCCCGACCAGCACGGATCGGGAGTTGCTGCTGATGTGGCCCCACACCAGCGGACTCTTCTTTCGTCAGGATCCGCTGGATCGGCTGGTGCTCGGCATTCGCAAGGTGCTGCAGGGGGAGTACTGGATCCCGCGCCACCTGCTGTGCGATCTGGTCAACTACTACCGCAAGGGAGGGGAGCATCACCTGCGCAACCAGACGCTGCTGACCGTGCGTGAACAGGAGATCATCCGTTATCTGATGACGGGGGCCTCCAATACCGAGATTGCCGACAGCCTGTTCGTGAGCGAGCACACCATCAAGTCCCACCTCTATAACGTCTTCAAGAAGTTGAACGTAAAGAACCGGTTGCAGGCGGTGAGCTGGGCCAAGGAGTATCTCTGAAATCGATGGGGATGATGGATAAAACCTGTCTATTCATCCAGTAGTCTCTATGCCATACTGATTCGCTCTGGTTTGTGTATCGAGCGTGCAAAAGATGGAAAAAATCGTGATTCGGGGTGCCCGCACCCACAATCTCAAGAACATCAATCTGATCCTGCCCCGCGACAAGCTGATCGTGGTCACAGGTCTCTCCGGCTCCGGCAAGTCTTCCCTGGCGTTCGATACCCTCTATGCGGAGGGGCAGCGCCGCTATGTGGAGTCGCTCTCCGCCTATGCCCGCCAGTTCCTCTCCCTGATGGAGAAGCCGGATGTGGATCATATCGAGGGGCTCTCCCCTGCCATCTCCATAGAGCAGAAGTCCACCTCCCACAACCCGCGCTCGACCGTCGGCACCATTACCGAAATCTATGACTATCTGCGCCTGCTGTTTGCGCGGGTAGGTGAACCCCGCTGTCCGACCCACGCCATTCCGCTCGCCGCCCAGACCATCAGTCAGATGGTGGATCAGGTGCTGGCCCAGCCCGAGGGCAGCAAGCTGATGCTGCTGGCCCCTGTGGTGCGGGATCGCAAGGGGGAGCACAGCAAGCTGCTGGAGAACCTGGCGGCCCAGGGCTATATCCGTGCCCGTATCGATGGCGAGGTGTGCGATCTCTCCGACCCTCCCACCCTGGAGCTGCACAAGAAGCACACCATCGAAGTGGTGGTGGACCGCTTCAAGGTGCGCGATGATCTGGCGCTGCGCCTGGCCGAATCGTTCGAGACGGCGCTGACCCTCTCCGGCGGTATCGTATTGGTGGTGCCCATGGATGGGGAGGAGGGGGTTGCCCCCATGACCTTCTCTGCCAACTTCGCTTGCCCCGAGTGCGGCTACTCCATGTCGGAGCTGGAACCGCGCATCTTCTCGTTCAACAACCCGGCCGGTGCCTGCCCCACCTGTGACGGCCTCGGGGTGCAGCAGTATTTCGATCCGGCCAAGGTGATAGGCGATCCGGCCATCAGCCTGGCCAACGGTGCCATCCGTGGCTGGGACAAACGCAGCTTCTACTATTTCCAGATGCTCAAGTCCCTCTCCGATCACTATCAGTTCGATCTGGAGGCTGCGTGGGAGGATCTGCCGCTCCAGACCCAGGAGGTGATACTGCGCGGCTCGGGGCGGACCGAGGTCGAGTTCCGCTACATGAACGACCGCGGCGATGTGGTGGTGCGCAAGCACCCGTTCGAGGGGATCCTGCACAACATGGAGCGGCGCTACCGGGAGACAGAGTCCAACTCGGTGCGCGAAGAGCTCTCCAAGTACATAGCCAACAAATCCTGTGCCAGCTGTGGTGGCAGCCGGTTGCGGGAAGAGGCGCGCCACGTGTTTGTGGACAACCGCAACCTGCCCGCCATCGCGGAGCAGTCCATCGGTGATGCGCTCGCCTTCTTCGAGGGGCTGAGTCTGACCGGCCAGCGCGCCCAGATCGCCGAGAAGATCCTGAAAGAGATCATCGAGCGGCTCGGCTTCCTGGTGAACGTGGGCCTCAACTACCTGAGCCTGTCGCGCAGTGCCGAGACCCTCTCCGGCGGGGAAGCCCAGCGCATCCGGCTGGCAAGCCAGATAGGCGCCGGTCTGGTGGGGGTCATGTATGTGCTGGATGAGCCCAGCATAGGCCTGCACCAGCGTGACAACGAGCGGCTGCTCAAGACACTCACCCACCTGCGTGACCTCGGCAATACTGTGATAGTGGTGGAGCACGACGAGGATGCCATCCGTCTTGCCGACCATGTGCTCGACATAGGCCCGGGCGCCGGGGTGCACGGCGGCAACATAGTGGCCCAGGGGACGCCCCAGCAGATCATCGACAATCCCGCCTCCCTGACCGGTGACTACCTCTCCGGCCGCAAGCAGATCGCCATTCCTGAAGTGCGTACTCCGCTCACAGACAAGTGGTTGAAACTCAAGGGGGCGAGCGGCAACAACCTGCGCAGCGTCAACTTGGACCTGCCGATCGGGGTGATGACCTGCGTCACCGGCGTCTCCGGCTCCGGCAAGTCGACCCTGATCAATGACACCCTGTTCCGTATCGCCCACCGGGAGCTTAACAAGGCGACCGAGTCCACCCCGGCCCCCTATCGCAGCGTCGAGGGGCTGGAGCACCTGGACAAGGTGGTGGACATAGACCAGAGCCCCATAGGCCGTACCCCGAGATCCAACCCGGCCACCTATACCGGCCTGTTCACCCCGATCCGCGAGCTGCTCTCCGGCACCCAGGAGGCACGCTCCCGGGGCTACCAGCCGGGTCGTTTCTCCTTCAACGTCAAGGGGGGGCGCTGCGAGGCATGTCAGGGGGATGGGGTCATCAAGGTGGAGATGCACTTCCTGCCGGATGTCTATGTGCCGTGCGACGTCTGCAAGGGCAAGCGCTACAACCGCGAGACCCTGGAGGTGAAGTACAAGGGCAAGAACATCCACGAGATCCTCGACATGACGGTGGAAGATGCCAGAGCCTTCTTCGACCCTGTGCCGGCGGTGGCGCGCAAGCTGCAAACCCTGATGGATGTGGGCCTCTCCTACATCCGCCTCGGCCAGTCGGCGACTACGCTCTCCGGCGGCGAGGCGCAGCGGGTCAAGCTGGCGCGGGAGCTCTCCAAGCGCGACACGGGCCAGACCCTCTACATCCTGGATGAGCCGACCACGGGCCTGCACTTCCACGACATACAGCAGCTGCTCAAGGTGCTGCACCAGTTGCGGGATCGGGGCAACACCATAGTCATCATCGAGCACAACCTGGACGTCATCAAAACCGCCGACTGGATCGTCGATCTGGGGCCCGAGGGAGGTGCCGGAGGCGGCCGTATCCTGGTGACAGGCACGCCGGAGCAGATCAGTCGCTGTGAGGGTTCTCATACGGCGCGCTTCTTGGCCCCGCTGTTGGTAAGATAATCGCGGCAGCAATGAGACAAGGGGCCCCGGGCCCCTTGTTTTTTATGGAAGTGATTCAGTTGCCGCCCCAGGAGGCGGATACTCCATACTTGGTGCAAGACAGTTTTCGCTCCCTTGTTTGCCGTCCAAAGGATATTGGCGTTCATGGCTCAACCTTCTCGCTCCATCGATCATTTGCTGGCCTACTCCATGTTTCCCGTCTGGGCCGGAGCCATCCTGATGCTGCTCATCGTGATTGCGCTGGCCCAGGTGCCGGCGGCGCAGCGGGTCGAGGAGCGGCGGATGCAGGATCACCTGCAGCGGGTGATCAAGGCGGTGCAGGGTGACATCAATGCCATCAATGCCTTCACCCGGGATTGGGGTATCTGGGATGAGAGCTATCACTTTCTTGCCCACCCCAATCAGGCCTATATTCATTCCAATCTGCTGGTCGATACCCCGATGCGGGATTTCGAACTCAACGTATTGAGCTATATGGATTTGCAGGGGGCCGAGATCTGGACCCGCACCCTGCTGCCCGAGACGCCAGGCACGGACACGACCCTGCTTCCCTTCTTCCTGGATGACCTCAAGCTGCAGTTGCTGCGTGAATCCCGTCAGGAGGGGATGCGCAGCCTGAGCGGGGTGAGAGGATCCCAGTGGGGGCCGCTCATCTACTCGCTTCAGCCGGTGACCAACACCCTGGGAAACGCCACACCCAACGGTTATCTGCTGGTGACTCGCTGGCTGGATGCTCGCTATCTGCATGATCTGGCCGAGCGTACCGCCCTCTCTTTGACCCTCTCCCAGCCGAAGCCTTCCGATAACTTCCTCTCCTTCAAGCCACTCAAGCCACAGATGAGCTATCGCCTGGTGGACCTGGGGCTGC
The DNA here is from genome assembly GCF_047780465.1 of Aeromonas sp. A04. NCBI lineage: Bacteria > Pseudomonadati > Pseudomonadota > Gammaproteobacteria > Aeromonadales > Aeromonadaceae > Aeromonas > Aeromonas sp. A04. The sequence continues at coordinate 70,842 of NZ_JBLNHP010000011.1, forward strand.
AGCGGGTCAGGGGGGAGGGGCTGTTGCTCGACAGCAATGGCGACCCCGTGCTGACCCTGATAGTGGAAGACGATCGTGATGTGTTGCAGGGGGCGATGGAGGGGGCGATCTGGACCTTCGTCGGCATGCTGCTGATCAGCCTGGCCTGCATCTTGATGGCGCTGGCGCGGTTGCGGGCAATCGTACTGGGGCCGGTCAGCGAGCTGGTGAAGGCGCTGCAGAAATTTGGCGAGAAACAGGACGTGAGCGTGCTGCCGATCATCGACAGCAGCCAGGAGATGGCCCTGCTCAGCCGCAAGTTCCGGGAGATGGCGGCCAAGATCAGCCTGCACCACAGTGCCCTGCAGGCGCACTCTTCCAAGATGGAGACTGCCGCCTATACGGATCCGCTGACCCATGCCTTCAACCGGCGCTACCTCGACGAGTGGCTGCTGAGCCGGGATAACGTCACCGCCGCCAGGATGCTGGTGATCCTGGATCTGGATCACTTCAAGCAGGTCAACGATCGTTTCGGGCACGATATCGGCGATCTGGTGCTGTGCCAGCTCGCCGAGCTGCTGCGCGCCGCCCTCGGTGAGGAGGAGCCACTGATCCGGCTGGGTGGGGAGGAGTTCCTGCTGCTGCTCACGTGCGAGGAGGCGACACAGGTCGCGAGTCGGGTCGAGCGTTTGCGCCGCAAGATTGCCGAGTACAGATTCGGGCGCGAGGAGGTGCCGCTCAAGATGACGGCGTCGCTGGGATATTGCAGCTATCCCCTGCACCGGGAACTGGAAGATTCGTTCTGGAATCTCAGCTTCAAACTGGCAGATATGGCGTTATACAGGGCCAAGCAGGAGGGGCGGGATCGCTGGCGGGGCTACAGTGGGGAGCTGGCCCGGGAGCAATGGGCGCTGAGCCCGGAGCAGATAGTGGCGGGAGAGTGGCTGTCGTGCCAGACATCCCATGTCGGCCAGCTGGTTTAACGGGTCAGCATTAATAGCGCCATGCCGAGAATGAATCCCAATAAAATAAACAGGAAGGATCCTATGCCCCATATGGCCGCCAGAATGGCGATGATCTTTTCCCGTCTTGTTTGTTCTTTCATAAACTTTCGCTTACAGCTGCGCTACATTGGCCGCAAAAATACGCTTGTTGCCAGGATGAAACAACCATTTCTCGCCGTTTAAATCCGCAATAAGATATATTTCAATTGTCTCTTAGTGGGTTTCATATCAGTTCTATATTATCCAATTCATTGTTATATAGGTAATTTTTCTTTGTTTTTGCGGTTTGCAGGCAGGGTCGAAAGCTGCTGTACACATCTATCTATTTATTGGTAACGTTTGAGCTGAATCAATAACTCCGCATTCACATCCATTTATAGTTTTCAGGCTTGCAACATAGAACGAAAACTAAAAGGAAAAATGTGATGAAAAAGATCCTTCCGCTGATGATCGCAGCCGCACTTGCCTCTCCCGTCGCCATGGCCCACCAGGCCGGCGATATTCTGGTCCGCGGTGGCCTGGCATTTGTCTCCCCTCAAACGAGCAGTGACGATGTGTTGGGTACCGGTGAGCTGGAAATTGACAGCAACATGCAGCTGGGTCTGACCCTCTCTTATCTGATCACCGATAACTGGGGTGTCGAGCTGCTGGCCGCCACGCCTTTCTCCCACTCCGTCTCGACCGCGGGTCTGGGCGAGGTCGCCAAGGTCAAGCATCTGCCGCCGACCCTGATGGCGCAGTACTATTTCGGTGATGCCAAGAGCAAGGTGCGCCCCTACATTGGTGCCGGTGTGAACTACACCACCTTCTTCGATGAGCAGGGCCGTGGTGCACTGGAAGGCACAGATGTCAGCGTGGACTCTTCCTGGGGTCTGGCCGGTCAGGTCGGCCTGGACATGGCGATCAATGATCGCTGGTTCGTCAACGCTTCCGCCTGGATCATGGATATCGACACCGATGTGCACACAGCCGTGGGCACCATCAAGACCTCCATCGATCCCATGGCCTTCATGTTCGGTGTCGGCTATCGCTTCTGATAGGACACAAGGTTGGCCTCCTCACGGCCTGTACAGCTAAGCACGTCTCTTTGGCCCGGCACTGTCCGGGCCCTTTTATGCCTGTGCCGGATCCCGCCAATTGTGATCCAACCCCATATAGATCAATAAAATAACATCCCCCTCCCCTCTATAATTCGCCGCTTGTGCCGATAGTGTCTATGTTCACGTTACCTTCCCCCAATGAGTGAGGATGTCTCCATGGGTTTATCTATTGTGCAGCGGATCATCGCCGGATTTGTGTTGATGCTGCTGCTGTTGATCCTGCTTGGGGTGATCAGCACCCTGAAGATCAGGGGTATCAACGACGGCCTGTCGCAGGTCTCAGACCGGGCGACGCCGCTGGTGATTGCGGTGGCGGGCCTGAAAGGCGCCCTGCAAGACAGCAACCGCTGGGTGCTGGTCTACCGGACCAGCGAGGAAGCGAGCCAGCTGCCGCAACTCGCCAGCCAGTTCAAGGAGCAGCAGGCCCGTTTCAGCCAGCTGAGCCAGGAGATGGACAAGTTCACCGGCGTGGCGGAGGCCAATGGTCGCTTCCAGCAGGTGGATGGCGCCACCAAACAGTTTTATGGGCTGGCGGAGCAGGTGCTCTCCCAGCACAGCCAGTGGGTCAACGCCCTCGATCAACGCCACAAGCTGGAGATCGCCTTCATCCGGCTGGAAGACACCTACCAATGGGCGGCCGATCTGCTGCTGCAGCAGACCGCCAGCAAGCGCTCCATGCGCAACAAGGCCGAACTCATCACCTCGGGTATAGCGCGGGATCTGAAAAACATTCGCCGGGCCGATGCCAAGACGGATCTCAATGAGCTGGAAAAGGTGCTCAGCAAGGACATCGAGATGGCCCGCAAGCGTCTCGATCGGGTGCTGGTCCCCGACGATGTGAAGCAGCGTTTCGTCTCCAACCTGGACCGCATGCAGGAGCTGGCGCTTGGCCAGCAGGGCTTGCTTGCCACCATGCGCAATGCCCAGCAACTGGCGTCATCGCTGCAAACCTTGAATCAGCAGCTCGACGCCAGCCTGGTCAACAGCCTGAGCCTGCTCGACGAGATGGGCCAGTCGGCCGGGACCATCGCCAGTCAGAGCCGGACCACGGCGGATGATGCGGTCAGCAGTGCCAGCTTCTGGATCCTGATCGTCGCCGCCATCTCGGCCGCGGCGGCGCTCATCATTGGCTACACAACAGCGCGCAGCATTCAGCGTCCGCTGCAGATGATCAACAAGGAGCTGAACTACATGGCGGCCGGGGACATGACCCGCCGCATCAACTACCGCAGCAGCTGCGAGTTCGGCACCCTATCCCGCTCCATCGATACTCTGGCCGGCAAAACGGGGGAACTGCTCTCCCAGATCAACGCGGGCTCCCGCCATCTGGTGGATGAGGCGAGTCGCGCCGCCGAGATCAGCGAGCGCGCCATGTCCCGGGTGCAGGATCAGAAGAGCCAGACCGATCAGGTCGCCGCCGCCATCACTGAGCTGGAGGTCAGTGCCACCGAGGTGGCCCGCTCCACCGATGGCACCAAGCGGGAAGTGGATCTGGCCGATGACGAAGCCCGCAGCGGTCGCCAGAAGGTGGCCACCACGCGTCGCATCACTGAGCAGCTGGCTGGCGCCATGGAAGAGGCCGTCGGCATCACCTACAAGCTGGGCGAGTTCAGCAACAATATCGGCAGCATTCTGGACGTGATCCGCAGCATCGCCGAGCAGACCAATTTGCTGGCCCTGAACGCCGCCATCGAAGCCGCCCGGGCCGGCGATGCCGGTCGCGGCTTCGCCGTGGTAGCCGACGAGGTGCGAGCGCTCGCCAACCGCACCCAGACCTCGACCGAAGAGATCCAGGCGATGATCGAGAACCTGCAAAACTCGAGCAAGCAGGTGGTGGAAGTGATGGGTCGCAGTCAGGAGCAGACCCACAGCTGCGTCGAGCAGACCCGCGAGATGGATCTGGCATTGCAGTCCATCGCCGAGCGGATGACCTCCATCAAGTCGATGGCGGATCAGGTTGCCCATGCCGCCCAGGAGCAGATCTCGGTCAGTCAGGGCGTCGCCCGCCATATCGCCGGCATTGCCGACGTGGCCTACGAGACCGAGCGGGAGGCGAGAGAGTCGGCCAGCAGCAGTGAAGTGCTGGCGGATCTGGTCGCCAAGCAGCAGCAATTGATCGCACATTTCAAGGTCTAGGAGGGCTTATGTCTAAAAAGTGGATTGGGGCCCTGAGTCTCCTGTTGTGTGGTCAGCTGATGGCCAGCGAGCTGGTGATAGAGAGCTGGCGGATCGATGACAAGGCCTTGTGGGAACAGAAGATCATTCCCGCCTTCGAGGCGGCCCACCCGGGTATCCAGGTGAAGTTCAACGGTGTGCAGAACGTCGATTACATGCCGACCCTGTGGGCCAGCCTGAAAGATGGCAAGGCGGGGGATCTCATTACCTGTCGTCCGTTCGATGACTCTTTGGCTCTGTTCAAGGCCGGTCATCTGGCGGAGCTGACCGAGATGTCGGGGATGGAAAACTTCCCGAGTTTTGCCCAGTCACCCTGGCAGACCGACTCAGGTGCCCAGACTTTCTGCGTGCCCATGGCCTCGGTTATTCACGGTTTTTTCTATAACAAGAAGATATTCAGTGAGTTGGGCCTGACAGTGCCACAAACTCGTGACGCCTTCTTCGCCGCGCTCGACAAGGTGAAGGCGGATGGTCGTTATGTGCCGCTGGCCATGAGTGGCTCCGAAAGCTGGGTATCGTCCGAACTCGGTTTTCAGAACATAGGTCCCAACTACTGGAAGGGGGAAGATGGTCGTCTGGCGCTGATCGGGGGTCAGGAGCGACTCGACAACCCGCAATACGTCAAGGTATTTGAGGAGCTGGCCCGCTGGCGCCCCTACCTGGGTGAGGGGGGCGAGAGCCGGGACTATGCCGCCACCAATGAGTTGTTCACCTCCGGCAAGGCCGCCTTCTATGTGGCGGGATCCTGGGAAATCGCCCCCTTCACTGGCAAGGTCGACTTTGGTGTCATGCGTCCACCGGTGGCGAAACAGGGGGATGGTTGCTTCTTTACCGATCACACCGACATCGGCATGGGGCTGAACCCGGCCAGCAAGAACAAGGAGGCTGCCATGGCCTTCCTGCAGTGGCTGACCACCCCCCAGTTTGCCGAGCTCTATACCAACTCGCTGCCGGGGTTCTTCTCCCTTTCCAACCACTTCTTCGATGTCACCAATCCGGCGGCGAAGGAGATGATGGAGTGGCGCGATCAGTGTGACTCCACCATACGGGTGGCGACCCAGATCCTCTCCCGTGGCAAGCCCAAACTGGGCGACGAGCTGGCCGAGGTGAGTCAGGCCGTGCTGCTCGGCAAGATGGAGCCCAAGGCGGCGGCCGACCGGCTGGAGCAGGGGCTGAAAGGCTGGTATCCCGCTCATCAGGGCAACAAGGCCAAGGGACAGGATTGCCAATGCGATGTAGCTGCGCCCCCTGTATCAGCAGCCCCCGCTACCACAGAGGCTGGCGCCGTTGCCGCCCCATCCGCGGCGACGCCGGCTGTGGCAGCTGCTCCTGCCGCGCCCGTGCCATCGGTGACACCCGCCGCGCCAGCGTCTGCCGCTGCGGCCCCATTGCCTGTGCCGTCGGCTGAGGTGGAACAGGCGCTCTCCAACGAGCTGGAGACGCCACAGCAATAACCGGCAACACCATAAACAACGGGAGGCATCAGCCTCCCGTTTTCATTGCTGCCCGCAGCCGGGCTATTGTGCCTCGTGGGGCCAGCGGCAGAGGCTGCCGATGCGCGCTACCGGAGCAAATCCAAGCGAGCGATAGACCCGTTGGGCGTGGTAGTGCTCGTCGGCCACTATGATGAGCTGGCTGACGCGATCCAGCCCCTGACGGGCGACCTGGCTCAGCAGCTGGCGGCACAGCCCCCGGTTGCGCCAGTCCTGATGGGTGCGCACCAGCTGAAAGCGGCCCATGGTGTCGGTGAAGAAGAGGCCGCAGCTGGCGACCAGCTGATCTTCCCGCCAGATCCCCCACCACTGCCCGAGTCCGTCCGCGATCATGGCCTCGTACAGGTGGCGGCGCGACTGCAGATAGGGCAGATAGCTCTCCACCGAGTGGCCAGGGTCGCGTTCATTGAGCTCAAACGTCAGCCACTCATTCCAGTCGGCGGACTCGAAGGGACGGGCATCCGTCGCCGGATCGCCAGCCGTTGCTTGATGCCAGCTGGAGGCATCCAGTGCCAGCACCACGCACTCCATGTATTGATAGCCTGCCGCCACGAAACCGGCGACCCGGCTGTTTTGGCCTGCGGCCAGCGGCCATTGAAAGGTGCGGTGTTGTACCCTGGGATCCTGCCCGATCAGCTTGTCGAAGCTGGCCTCGAGCCAGCCCTTGTCACGATCGCTGGGCGGGGTGGGGAGCAGCAAGTAGTTGCCAAAATAGTAGTCGGGGGCATCAGGGGTGCGCACGGCCCAGAATTGCTCATGATCTACCACGTTGCCCTGATAGCGATCGAACAGCAAGTCGGTGGCAAAGCCGGGGTGGGTATCCATGATGAGGCTCCTGCGAATGGCTCAATTGGTTATCGGCAGGGAGGGGAATAGGTTGAAAAAGGGGCCGGAGAAGCCTCCGGCCAAACAATCACACGCAGATTCAGAACGTCCAGGACGATCCGGGTTCATCATAACGCGACTCCGCGGATTTTGGGATGGGGTGCCAATCGTTACTTCAGGTTAATTGCGAAATAAACACCAGCCTCTCGCCTAGATCCGTAAATCAGTGTTGACTTTGATCCGTTTTCTCATAAAGATAGAAAGACGTTTAGACGTCCAAACATCCGTTTTGACGTAGAGGAATGGGTTGCGGGACAGGGAGAGAGCAGATGGGATTTCACAGTGCACGTCAGGTTGAGGCGCTCAACCAGAGTTTGGCCGATTTAAGCGGTGACATAGGGGTTAGTTTCGAGTTTTTTCCACCCAACAGTGAAGGGATGGAAAACACCCTCTGGCAGTCCATCGAACGGCTGAAAGTGCTGGAACCCAAGTTCGTTTCCGTGACTTATGGCGCCAACTCCGGCACCCGGGACCGCACCCACAAGGTGATCAAGGACATCAAGGAGCGTACCGGCCTGATCGCGGCGCCGCACCTGACCTGTATCGATGCCAGCCGCGACGAGCTGCGCACCATAGCCCGCGATTACTGGAACAGCGGCATCCGCCATATCGTGGCCCTGCGTGGCGACCTGCCGCCCGGACTCGACAAGCCGGACATGTATGCCACCGATCTGGTGGCCCTGCTCAAGTCTGAAGCTGACTTCGATATTTCGGTCGCGGCCTATCCCGAGGGCCATCCCGAGGCCAGGAGTGCGCAGTCCGACCTGCTCAACCTGAAGCGCAAGATTGATGCCGGCGCCAACCGTGCCATCACCCAGTTCTTCTTCGATGTGGAGACCTATCTGCGCTTTCGGGATCGCTGTGCCGCCATCGGCATAGATGCCGAAATCGTGCCTGGGATACTGCCTGTCTCCAACTACCAGACCCTGGCCAAGTTCGCCGGTTTTACCAACGTGAAGATCCCGCGCTGGATGCATCAGCGCTTCGAGGGGCTGGACAACGATCAGATGACCCGCAACCTGGTGGGCGCCAGCATTGCCATCGATCAGGTGCGTGTGCTGAGCCAGGAGGGGGTGAAAGATTTCCACTTCTATACCCTGAACCGCTCCGAGCTGACCTACGCCATCTGCCATACCCTGGGGGTCAGACCGAAGGACCCAGCCTGACACAGGTTGTCGCAGGCACAAAAAAAGCCAATGAGTCGCTCATTGGCTTTTTTGTCATGGCGGCTTATCAAGGCCGGGTTGGGGCTATCTCTTTAGGTTCGAGATCGATGACTGCATTGCCGGCGGCACCCGGATACTGGTGATAACTCTGGTCCTGCTCCAGGGTGTAGAAGGTATCCAGATAGTCATCGTTGTTGGTCATCCAGGAGTCGGGCAGCGCCTTGACGATACGACCGCCGAGATCCAGGAAGGGCAGGGCCTCCGGCACGCCGCCAGCGGTAAAGGCGAGCTTGAGGGCATCGATGAACAGGCCGCTCAGCTCCTTGTAGTTGACGTTGTCGTCCTGCTCCATCATGACGATGTCGACGGCACCCCAGCGGTAGCGATCCCAGTACACCAGGATCTGGTTGGGGGTGTAGTCGGTGTTGTCATAGTCGAGGTAGGGCATGTCGACTATGTCGACCACGGGCTCATCCCGGCTGGGATTGACCCCGGCGACCACCGCATACACCTCGGCCGCACCCAGCAGCCAGGGCTCCTGATCATCCTTCAACCGAATTTTCTTCAGGATGCTGGTCTTGAGCGGTGCCGTGCTAGCGGCGGTGCGCGGGGCAGCCTGCAGATCGGCTGCGGCCAGCGCCTTGCGCATCACCTTCAGACCGGCGTTCTTGGCCTTGACGGGGTCTGCTTCCACCACCAGGACCGGTCGCGCCGGTGCCTTGTCCACATCCAGATAGACGGGGTTGCCGGCGCTGTCGAAAGCTTCGATAGCACTCCAGCTCTTCTCATCTCCGCTCGGTACATAGGCAACCAGGGGTTCGACCCCTTGTTGCAGTGCGGCGGCCTGCTCCGGGTTGGCCAGTCGCAGTTGCATCAACTGCTTGACCTCGCCGTCCAGCCCTTGCCGGCTGATGGCGGCCTGGTTGGCATCGCTCGCCTGCCGTTTCAGCCTTGGACTGGCTTTTTGCAGCAGGTTGGGCAGCGGGCTCTGGTACTCCTGATTGCTCAGCAGTGGCAGCAGGTTTTTCTGCTGCAGCGCGAGCTGGCGTGCCAGCTCCCGATCCGAGTCGGCAGCATGGGCGGTGGTGGCGCCCAGCAGTGCCAGTAACAAAATGACAGCCTGATTCCTCATTATTATTCTCCAGTTTATGAGTCTGACAGAGGCACACATCGGGGAAGAAGAAGTGCCTCGGCACCACTTAATGGCAATTAGTTTCAGCTGTGAACCAATTTTTCTGAATTATGTGCTGTGTCTCACGGGAGGCTCCCCAGATGGTCAGGTCAGTTTCTCCGCTGGTTGACTTGATGCAGGATGACACCGACGAGCAGCCCCCAGCAGGCGGCGCCGACACCCAACAGGCTGATCCCGGAGGCCGTGATGATGAAGGTGAGCAGGGCGGCTTCGCGCGCCTCGTCTTGTTGCAATGCCGTGTGCAGGCTGCTGCCTATGGTGCCGAGCAGGGCCAACCCAGCCACGCAGGTGACCAGTGTCGCAGGAAAGGCGGTGAACAGGGCGGCCACGCTTGCCCCGAAGCAACCGGTCAGCAGATAGAAGCCGCCAGCCCAGACGGCGGCGGGCCAGCGACGGCTGGCATCGTGATCCACGTCCTTGCCCATGCAGATGGCGGCCGTAATGGCGGCCAGGTTGAAGGCATAACCGCCGAAGGGGGCCAGCAGCAGACCGGTCAGGCCGGTCCAGGTGATCAGGGAGGAGGTGGCCGGTTGATAACCGTGAGCTCGCAATATGGTGATACCGGGCATGTTCTGGGAGGTCATGGTGACGATGAACAGTGGCAGGGCTATGCCGAACAGGGCATTAAAGGAGAAGCTCGGCCAGGTCCAGACCGGGCTGGCGAGCTGCCAGTGAAGCGCGTCGAGTTGCAGATCCCCCCGCAGGGCACAGAGGGTTATTCCCATCGCCAGCACCAGCACCATGGTGTAGCGAGGCCAGAGATGACGGCCCAGCAGGAAGGCCAGCAGCAGGGTGCCAAGCAGCAAGGGATCTTGTGGCGCGACCTTGAACAGATCCAACCCGAATCTGAGCAAGACTCCGGCCAGCATGGCGGCGGCCAGCGGAGCCGGGATGTGCCGCATCAGGCGATCGAACCAACCGCTGATGCCGCACAGTGTGATCAGCAGGGAAGAGATAACGAAGGCGCCTATGGCCTCGGCCAGGGTGAAGTTGCCCAGGCTGGTGATGAGCAGGGCGGCACCCGGGGTCGACCAGGCGGTCAGTACGGGTATACGGTAATAAAAGGAGAGGCCGATGCAGCTTATTCCCATACCGATACCCAGCGTCCATAGCCAGGAGGCAAGCTGAGCGGCATCGGCACCCGCCGCCGTAGCAGCCTGAATGATCAGGATGACGGAGCTGGTGTAGCCGACCATCACGGCGATGAAACCTGCCACCAGGTGGGGAAGGGCGAAGGGCATAGTGACGTCCTTGTCGGATTGTGACGGGCTGTGCGTTATTACGTACAATGTGTACTCTGACTATATCGTTGTGCGCTATAGCGCACAAGGCGATTCATGCAAGCGCAATGAAGAGGCAGTCATGCAAGAGATGAATCAGCATCTGGCCCAACGTCTGAAGGGGTTGCGCAGCGAACTGGGCTGGAGCCTGGATGTGGCGGCGCGTGAGACGGGGGTAAGCAAGGCCATGCTGGGGCAGATTGAGCGGGGAGAGTCCAGTCCCACTGTGGCGACCCTGTGGAAGATTGCCACCGGTTTTCGGGTCTCCTTCTCCAGCTTCATCGAGCCTGCCCCGGCAGCGCAGGGAGAGGTGCTCTATCGTACCGCCGACGCCATTCGCCAGCAGCCTGCGGGAGAGGGCATGCAGGTCGCTCCCTTATTTCCTTATGAGAAGCGATTTGGTTTTGAATTGTTTGAATTGACGCTGCTACCCGGGTATCAGCGCGAATCAGAGCCCCATGAGCCCGGTGTGACTGAGCATGTCATCGTCATCAGTGGTCTGATGGAGGTGCTGGTGGAAGGGGAGTGGCGTTCACTGGTACAAGGGGAGGCGGTGCGCTTTGCCGCCGACCGCCCCCATGGTTATCGCAATCTGGGAATAGCCCCTGCGATCTTTCACAACCTGATCCACTATCCTGCGGCCAGGCCCCGAGAATAAGCCCGGATGATCAGCCCGGACGGCCATCCGCCCTGGGGCTGGTCAGTATGGGGGCATAAACCCAGACGAACAGCCCATAGGCGCCGACCCAGGCCAGGCCACTCAGGTTCCAGCCGGGCAGGGTATAGGCAGGCCAGAGTAGCGGGATCACAACCCGGATCACGGCTGCCGCTATGACCAGTGCGAACGCACAGCTTATCCGGCGCCCTACCTGCAAGGCTCGGCCGCTATGGCCGAGGGAGACGCGCGCTATCATCCCCAGGATCATGGTGCCCATGCAGCCGGCGCTGAGCAGGTGGCTGGCCGTCGACAAGGTGATGGGCAGGCCGGCGGCCTGCGCTCCGAGAGCGAGCAGACCGAGCGGAATAAACAGGTAGGCGAGATGCAGTGACCACAGCAGGGGATGAGCAAGGGTGGTCGGCAGGCGCCAGCGCAGTTGTCGCCACAGATGCAAACCTGCTGCCACTATATATAGAGGCACCATATAAGTGCTGGTGGTCCATTGGGTGGGGAGCAACAGCCAGCACAGCAAGATAAGCCACAGCGATGCGAGTGCTGTGCGCTCCAGCCAGGGCAGGGGGGCGGCTTTCTCCAGACCGGTGCCTCGGGCGGTAAAGAAGGGGATGACCCGTCCTCCCATCACGGCAATCAGGGTCGTGAACAGCAGCACTGTCGTGATCAGCAGATGATCTATGACGATCCACTCCTCATGCCACAACCAGCTGGCGCCATTGAGCAGAGTCAGTACCACGAGCAGGGGGACAAAGAAGAGGTTGCGCCATTGGCGGGTCACTATGATGGGTTTGGCCAGGAACCAGGCGCAGAGTGGTAACCACATCAGATCCATCATCATCAGAACCGGGTTCCCTTCTCCCAGCCAGGGCAACAAGCACCTGGGTACGGCCCACAGGCCCACGACCAGTGCCAGCGGCCAGCCCCGAACACCGGGATGGGCCGTCCAGTTTTGTACGGCGGTCAGCAGAAAGCCCGCTACTATGGCCGCACCGAAACCAAACAGCATCTCGTGTGCATGCCACCAGATGGGGTTGCCGACTCCTGACAACAGGATCCAGCCATTGAGCTGTGCCAGCCAGCCCAGCATGGCCAAGGCAGAGAAGAGGGCCCCGAGCAGGAAGAAAGGCCGAAACCCCAAGCGGAACAGAGGAACTATCTGTTCTTCTTTGCGGCTATCCAGGATCTGATGCATGGCGAAACCTTAATTGACATTTGAAAAGACAATTATAAAGTGACTTTTCAAATGTTCAATTTAAATCCAGTCAAAGCTTGAGTTGATGGGGTTTTGAGCAAAAAGGCATGGGTTTGCTGCATATCTGAGCGAACGAGCAATTGTGATGAAAAAGCCCTTGTCATCCCGGCGCGGCTCCCTATAATGCGCCCCTACCAGCACGGCGGAACGCGCCAACCTGATGAGCCAGCTTCCTTGTGAAGCCGGCGCCGAAAGAAAAGCGAAAACAATCGCTTGACTTTCGAAGTGAGAAGCGTAATATGCGCCTCCTCAACGCGACAAGCGTGACGCTCTTTAACAATTTGAATCAAGCAATCTGTGTGGGCACTCACA
>NZ_JBLNHP010000012.1:0-77283 GCF_047780465.1 Aeromonas sp. A04
TATGAGCCAATGCCACACAATCCATCAAACGACGGCGATCACCGAGCAAGGCCAGCAGCATCGCCACATACCCCATGCGCCTAAAGTCAAATCCTGCATGAGGCTGCAACTGGTTCAACTGTCTGCTGCGATGCAACTCTATCTGGTAGTAACACACCAGTTGCCAATAGAGCAGCGGATAGCGGCGATATTCTGTTTGTGGCCAACGGCCTGCCAGCAAGCTTGTTCCCACCAAGTGATCCAGCTCCGCCAGGCAAACACTCTCAACCCTTGGCAGCAACGCGTATGCATCCCCTTCAGGAACGGGGATATTGGCGAGCGTCTTGTCAATCCATTGTCGAGCATGATCGTAAAATTGATTTTCACTTGAAACCCTTGTTAGCAGCTTCTTACGACAATAGGGTTCTCGCTTGGGAAAGCGGGGCCAGGAAGCGTAATCAAATTGGGCGAGCAAGGAAGCGAGCGGGGGTACAATGGGATAAATTGAATTGCTATCCATGTTATTCACTCAAAAAACGTAATTCCATTACAAATAGAGGCAGCGCAGCCAACAACAGACTCAGCGCCGCTGCCAGGTTTCGAAGCAGTAGGGATGAGGATTCTTCTCGTCGGGCTCATGGGGTTCGCGCTCAACGCAATGCCACTCGTCCTCCTCGAAGGCGGGGAAGCGGGTATCCCCTGCCACCGCCAGATCGATTCGGGTCAGATAGAGGCTGTCGGCCCGTGGCAGCAGCTGGCCATAGAGATGACCGCCACCTATCACCATCAGCTCGTCTACCGCCTGACCGTCGGCCAGCAGCGCCAGCGCAGCCTCGACCGAATCGACCACCTCCACCCCGTCGGCCTGGTAATCTGGGTTGCGGCTGATCACCAGATTGCGCCGCCCTGGCAGCGGCCGACCTATGGATTCGAAGGTCTTGCGCCCCATCAACACCGGCTTGCCCAGGGTCACCCGCTTGAAGTGGGCCAGATCCGCCGGCAGGTGCCAGGGCATCTGGTTATCCAGGCCTATCACGCGATCGTGCGCCATGGCGGCAATCATGGAAATCTTCATGGGGTCAGCCTCTCACACCGTCTGTCAAATAATGGGCCGGTTACGGTACACGACCAGGGAGGGGATCGCCAAACCGAAACTGAGGGCCCCCACGATAAACAGTGCCTTGAGGCCGTTCTCCACCGCACTCTGGATAAGATCCATGGTCACCCCGGAGATGTTGAGCTCCACCACCGCGATCATCGCCTTGAACGCATAGCTGCCCGGGATCATGGGGATGATGGAGGCGACGCTGAACACGGGGCGCGGCGCCAGCAATCGGCGCGACCAGTAGACGCAGACAAAGCCGACCGTGGTCGCCGCCGCCAGGGTGGCCCACTCGATGGGCATGCCGTAATGAATGAGCAAGGTACGCAGGCTGTGGGCCAGGGCACCGCCCATGGCGCAGTACTTCAACATGCGCGGCGGCACGTTGAACAGCATGGCAAACCCTACCGCCGGAATGGAGGACCAGAAGGCATCCTTGGCCAGCAACCAGACAAGATCCATCATACCTTCCACCCCCAGATCCCGGTGACCGACATGGCGAGAATAATCCCTATCGCCGCGCTGATGGTGAGCAGAGTTGCGGTGCCCCAGCGCGCCAGCCCCATGTTGAAGTAACCCTTCACCATGTCGGAAACTGCATTGATGAGCGGGAAGCCCGGCACCAGCAAGAGCACGCTGGCGGCCATGGCGAGATAGGGCTGGGCGCCCCAGTTGAAGAAGGTGGCACTGGAGGAGAGCAGGGTGGCGATGAAGCCGGTCGCGGCAAAGTTGATGAGCGGGCTGTGGTGATGGCGGGCGATCAACTGGCGCACTCGCATCGCCACGGCAGAAGAGAGGCAGGTCACCAGGAAGATGGGCCAGTCGCCGCCAAACAGCAGGCTGAAGGCGCCGCAGGAGAGCCCCACCATGGGCACCACCAGCCAGGGGTGGTAATGAAACGGCACTATGCCGTCGAGCCGCTGACGCACCTCGCGCGCACCGATCAGCTCCTTCTCCGCCATGATGCAGATACGCTGGATCTCGCACACCACCTGCATGTTGATGCCGTGCTCCCGCACCCGGCGGGTGGTGGTGACACAACTGCCCTGATAGAGGCTGGTGAGCACTATGGCGCTGGAGGAGATGGCCATCTCGACGCTCTCCAGCCCCAGCGCCATGCCGAGCCGGACCGTGGTCTGCTCTATGATGCGACTCTCGGCCCCGAACTGGGCCAGCATCTGGCCCACCTTGACGATGATACGGGTGATCTCTGTCTGCTGCTCCCGCGACAGCACCCGTCTTGGTGTGATACTTCTCATAATCCCTTCGAGTCGTAGCAAAATTAAAGTATCGCCATATTAGCCTAACTGTCGGCGCCATACATCCACACCGATCACGGCAATAATCAATTTTTAATAAAACAGCGAACGCCACGAAAATACATCAAATAGATTACAAATCACCCCAGATAAATTAACGTCGACAAGCGGACCTCACCCGATGACAAATATATAATGCGGGATATTATTCAGCCATTCCATCAAGAGGATATTTATTTCTTCTTGCGATAGTAATCGAAGAAAGAAACCACATTATTTTCTCTGTAGACGGGGGCCTGGTCGGCATAGAGATTGGCATTGAGCTGGATCATCTCGCTGCGCATGGAATAAAAGGAGTCGTGCATCATGGCCGCAATACGAATACAGCTATCCATGTTGTTCTTGGCCAATTGACGCTGACAGTCGATACGAAACTGCAGGCCGCGCAATCGCTGCTGCTGCTCCGGACTGACCCGGTCGATCAACCCCTCTATCTGCTGGCGCAGCAACTCGTCGAGCCGCTCCGGCTCCGCCACCGCCAGTCGCCTCAAGGTATCAAAATCAGGCAACTCCATATGCCCTCCTGCGGCCAGCCGCTGCATGGTGATACTCAAACAACAACGATCAGTACAATATTCAACCAACCGTATAATGAGTTATATAAGACGATTGCCCTCCAGGTTCAATCCATACCACGGCCTTTCGAGGCTGACTGCGCCAAAAAATGACCGCCGTTCGGGGAATCATTTTCTTATTCGTTATGGATCAACCAATTAATCATCAATATGGCGGCTGTCTTCGTTTATACATTTTTAGGACGGCAATGCCGGAGCCTTATGTCTTATTGAAAGAGAGTCTGCAAGATTGCTTTTCATTCGACACTCCATCTTGTGCCCCAGCCTCGCCACCCCCTGACCTCGTTTAACATATCTCACTGATTATGTTATTTTATTTGCCACTTATTCCAGGCAACCAAGAGCAGACCATGAGCAAGGCAAGAATCGGCATCGTCACCGTCAGCGATCGCGCCAGTGCAGGCATCTACGAAGACCTCTCCGGCAAGGCCATCATAGACACGCTGAACGCATATTTGACCTCAGAGTGGGAACCCGTCTATCAGGTGATCCCGGATGAACAGGATCAGATCGAGGCAACCCTGATCCGGCTGGCGGACCAGGAGCAGTGCAGCTTCATAGTCACCACGGGCGGCACAGGCCCGGCCAAGCGGGATGTGACCCCCGAGGCCACGGAGGCGGTGTGCGATCGCATGATGCCGGGCTTTGGCGAGCTGATGCGGGCCGAATCTCTCAAGTTCGTGCCGACCGCCATCTTGTCGCGCCAGACCGCAGGCCTGCGCGGCAGCTCCCTCATCGTCAACCTGCCGGGCAAGCCCAAGTCCATCCGCGAGTGCCTGGATGCCGTCTTCCCCGCCATCCCCTACTGCATCGATCTTATGGAAGGGCCCTATCTCGAATGCGACGAAGCCGTCATCAAGCCGTTTCGCCCCAAGAAATAGGCCCTGAGTGGGCGGGGTGATCCCCGTCCATTTCTTATTTGCGGCCGTATACCTTGACCCCTGCCTTGCTCCCCTCCGAATTGCCATAGACCTCGATCCGCTTGATGCAGAGCCGGCTACCGAGGGATTTCCAGCCGGACTCCTGATCCTCTTTCAGATCCTTGTCAAAATTGAGGGTCTTGCTGCGATCATTGCCGTAAAACACCTTGACCCTGTCCAGGGTCAATTCCCGTCCCGCCTTGACCATGATGGACTTGGCCGGTCGGCAGACGATGATGGGAATAATGGCGGCATGATCGCCGACGCCGAGCAGCATTGTGCTGCCCAGCCGAAATTCATCATCGGCCATAACAGGTGCGGGCAGCGCCAATAAAAGGGTGGACAGCAAGAGCGCATTGAAGCCGCGACGCAGCTTGGGTCGAGCAGAAAAAACAGCAGATGGAGCGGACATTATGCCTCCCGAAAAATGGGAGGCATATTAATTCATCAAGGCTAAACCCAGGCTGTACCGGCGCCCTGCCCGCAGGCAAGGCGCACGGCCTCAGGACCAGCGCTTGAAGATGAGGGAGGTGTTGATGCCGCCGAAGGCGAAGTTGTTGGACATCAGATAGTCCACCGTCAGCGCGCGGCCATCACCCACCACATGATCCAGCGGGGCACAGGCCGGATCCGGCTCGGTCAGGTTGATGGTGGGGGCAAACCAGCCCTCCTGCATCATCTCCAGCGACAACCAGGCCTCGATGGCACCGCAGGCGCCCAGGGTATGGCCGAAGAAGCTCTTGAGCGACGATATGGGGGTCTTGTCGCCAAAGATGGCGGCGGTGGCGTGGCTCTCGGCTATGTCGCCGCGCTCGGTGGCCGTGCCGTGGGCACTGATGTAGCCGATGTCGGCGGCCTTGAGCCCCGCCTGGGCCAGCGCCATCTCCATGCACAGCTGCATGGTCTCCTGCTGGGGCTGGGTCACGTGAGCGGCGTCGCAGTTGGTGGCAAACCCCACCAGCTCGGCGATGATGGTGGCCCC
This sequence comes from Aeromonas sp. A04, assembly GCF_047780465.1. Lineage (NCBI taxonomy): Bacteria > Pseudomonadati > Pseudomonadota > Gammaproteobacteria > Aeromonadales > Aeromonadaceae > Aeromonas > Aeromonas sp. A04. The sequence continues at coordinate 4,878 of NZ_JBLNHP010000012.1, forward strand.
GCGCGCCTGCGCATGTTCCAGCTCCTCCAGCACCAAAGTGCCTGCCCCCTCGCCTATCACCAGCCCGTCCCGCTGCCGATCGAACGGCCGCGGCGCCAGCTCTGGGTTGTCGTTCATCTGGCTGGTGGCAAACAGGGTATCGAACACCACGGCCTCAGACGGGCAGAGCTCCTCCGCCCCGCCGGCCACCATCAGGGTCTGGTAGCCGTGCTTGATGGACTCGTAGGCGTAGCCAATCCCCTGGCTGCCGGAGGTGCAGGCGCTGGAGGTGGGGATCACCCGCCCGCGCAGGCCGAAGAAGAGGCCGGTGTTGACCGCCGCCGTGTGCGGCATCATCTGCACATAGGTGGTGGCCGTGATGCTGGCGGTACTCTTGTCGTTGAGCATGACCCCGAAGGCGCGGATGGGATCCGTGCTGCCGGTGGAGGAGCCATAGGCGATGCCGGTGCGACCGTCGGTCAGCACCGGGTGGTCGATAAGCCCAGCCCGCGCCAGCGCCAGCTCGCTGGCCACGGTCGCCAACTGGGAGACCCGCCCCATGGCCCGCGTCTTCTTGCGCGGATAGCGGGCAGGCAGCACAAAATCGGCAATGGGCGCCGCCAACCGGGTGTTGAGTCCCTCGTAGATGGCCCACTCAGGCATGGTCACCACCGCATTGCGCCCCGCCTGCAACTTTGCCCGCACGCTCGGCCAGTCCTGACCGAACGCCGTCACCCCGGCCATGCCGGTTACTACTACCCGCTTCATACCATACCGCCATTCACAGAGATAAGCTGGCGTGCCACAGAGACAGCGCCATGTTGAACCGACATCAGGCAAGTGCTCATAAGCATTCGCGTCATACCATGCCCCCGTTGATGGAGATGACCTGGCGCGTGACATAGCCGGCGATGTCCGACATCAGGTAGGAGACCAGGCCGGCCACCTCGTCCGCCTGTCCCATGCGCTTGAGCGGGATCAGCTTCATCGCCTCCGCCTGCACCTCTTCATCCACCATGCCGGTGTCGATGAGGCCGGGCGCCACGCAGTTCACCGTGATCTTGCGCTTGGCCAGCTCCAGCGCCAGCGCCTTGGTGGCCCCCATGATGCCCGCCTTGGCAGCGCTGTAATTGACCTGACCACGGTTGCCCATCAGGCCGGAAACCGAGGAGATGGTCACTATGCGCCCGCCCCGGCGCAAGCCTATCATCGGCATGATGCAGGGCTTGAGCAGGTTGTAGAAGCCGTCCAGATTGGTGTGCAGCACCCCGTCCCAATCCTCGTCGGTGAGGGCGGGGAAGGCGCCGTCACGTATGATGCCGGCGTTGCAGACCACACCGTAATAGGCGCCGTGTTCGGCCATGTCGGCTTCCAGCCGCTCGCGGCAGCCCTGGCGATCGGCGATGTCGAACTGGATCAGGCGCCCCTGTCCCCCTGCGGCTTGCAGGCTCGCCAGGGTAGCCTCGCCACCGGCGCGGTCGCCGTGGTAGTGCACCACGACGAGAAAACCGTCGGCGGCCAGCTTGAGGGCGATGGCGCGGCCTATCCCCTTGCTGGCGCCCGTGACCAATACGCTAGAGATCATGAAACGTCCTTCGCTAACAAATCGGATAATTCGCCGGGTGCGGGCTGATAGGTCGAGAGGCGCGCGGTGGCGCACTCCTGCCCATCTTGCAGGATCCGGCAATCGAAACTGGCCATGCCGCCGTCTTGCAACAGGCAGCTGGCCTCTATGGTGAGCAGGGCCCCCGCCGCAAAGCGGGTGGGCTGGCAGCGGTACTTGCGGGTGCCGAGCAGCATGCCGATGCGCACCGGCTCGCCGCGCAATCGCCCCTGCATGCCGGCCCAGGCGGCTATGGTCTGGGCCATCAGCTCTATGCCGACCCAGGCGGGCAACGAGCCCTCGCCATCGAGCAGCAAGGCGTGCCGGGCGCCGACCCGGGTCTCGCAGCACACCCGGCTCGCATCCACGGCGCAGAGCCTGTCCAGCAACAGCATGGGGGCCTGATGGGGCAAGAGAGTATCGATGGCGGGCAGCGGTACGAGCTCATTCATGAGGGTAATAGTCCAAACAGCAGGCTGACATTGTTGCCACCGAAGGCAAAGGAGTTGGAGAGGACCCGGGGTGCCGCCAGCCGAGTGGCGCCACTCACCAGCCGGATGGGAGCCAGCGCCGGGTCCTGTGTCGTCACCCGCTGGGGCGGCAACGGCAGGGCCCGCTCCAGCAGCAGGCAGGCGAGCGCGGCCTCGATGGCACCGGCGGCGCCCAGGGTATGGCCGGTGAGCGGCTTGGTGGAGCTGCAGGGCACCTTGTCGCCGAACAGGCGATGCACGGCCTGGCTCTCCATGGCGTCATTGAGGCGGGTGGCCGTGCCGTGCAGGTTGATGTAACCCACCTGCTCCGGCGTCAGGCCCGCCTGGGCCAGCGCCATCTGCATGGCCGCCTCGGCACCCACCCCGTCCGGATGAGGCGCCGAGATATGCCAGGCATCGGACGACTCGCCCGCCCCCAGCAAGGCCAGCGGCGCAGGCTGGCGGCTCAGCAGAAACAGCGCAGCCCCCTCGCCTATGTTGATCCCCTGCCGGTCGTTGTCGAATGGCTGGCTGAGGGTGCCGCTCAGGGATTCCAGGCTGTCGAAACCGTTGAGGGTCAGCCCGCACAGGCTGTCGGCACCGCCAACCAGCACGGCGTCCACCAGTCCGGCCGCCAGCATCCGCTGACCGCTGATGAAGGCGCGGGCGCTGGAGGAGCAGGCGGTGGAGAGGGTGTAGGCGGGCCCTTCCAGGCCGAGATAACGGGCCAGGAATTCGGACGGGGAGCCCAGCTCCTGCTGGCGATAGTCAAAGGCCGGGGGAATCGCCTCCCCCCGCCGGGCGGCGGCGATCGCCAGCTCGGCCTCGCCGATCCCGGCTGTGCTGGTGCCGAGCACCAGGCCTACCCGCGCAGGGCCAAACTCCGCCAGCGCCTTGTCCAGTGCTGGGCGTATCTGGGCCAGCGCCGCCAGCAGCAGGCGGTTGTTGCGCGAGGCGTAGGGGGCCAGCGCCGCCGGTATCTCCGGCAGCGCACCTTCTACCCGCCCCACCGGGGTCAACCGACCATCCAGCAAGGTCTGGTTGTGGCGGGTGAGCGGCGTAATCCCCTCTGCCTGCCAGGCCAGCAGGGCCCCGGCGCTGGCATCCCTGCCCTCCCCCAATGCCGAAATGAGCCCGTAGGCCGCGATATAACAACTCATTGGCTCAGAGTCTCCAGCTGCAGACGGTAGTGAAACACATGCTGTTGCAGGCTGACCGGCTCCCGCACGCCGCCCTTGTCCTGGTACCCGATCTCGGTGACCAGGGCGCCATCGGGGGCACGCAGCCGGCGCGTCAGTCCTTCGTCCCTCAGCGTCCAGCCCGGCGGCAGCTGCGGCTGCCAGCTGGCCAGCGGCCAGTAGCAGAGCATGACGTCCGCCAGCACCTGGGTCACGGGCGGCATGCCGGTGGCGAGCAGCGGACTCAGCTGCTGAGTCGCTATGCCCTGCTGATCGTAACGCACCCGAAACAGCCGCACCCCGCTCGGGGTCAGGCCGACCAGGGTCAACTGACTGCCATCAGCCTCCAGCACAGTCATCAGCTGATGGGAACTCTCACCCACCGTGGCCGTCAGCAACTGCTGGCGATAGAAGGGGGTGGCAAGCACGGGGGCAGGCAGCGTCATGACGCTGCTCTTGTCGAGATAGGCGGTGGAGGCCGGCTGGCTGCTGCAGCCCCCCAGCAGGAGGATGAATAATGCGAACACTGATCTCATAGTGGCTCCGGCTCCCGGTCATCCCGCACTGGCGGGCTGAATACCGGCTTGTCCAATCCCTGTTTATCCAGCACCAGAGGCGACAACAGGAAGGCAGTAAAGATACCGCCACTCAGCACCAGACCGAAGCCCGCGATGGCAGAGGTGTGGCTCAGCGCCAATAAACCGAATGACAACTGGGTGGTCAGGTTGGCGAGCAGGATGGCAAACTGGGTCGAGCGTTGACGCAGGAGATCCCGGCCGCAGTAGGCAAAGAAGAGGCTGTAGTCGATGCCGATGCCGAAGATGAGGCTCATGGCCAGCACCCCGAACAGGGTGAGCGGCTGCCCGCAGGCGGCCAGCAGGGCCAGACCGGCCCCCAACGAAAAGCCGCTGACCAGCAGGATCCGCGCGCTCTTGCGCCAGCCGAACCGGACCCACAGCAGCACCCCCACCAGGGCGATCGCCAGCAGCAGCAGTTCGGTCAGCTTGATGCGGTAGTGGGCAAACAGCTGGCTCCACTGGTTGCGCGGATCCTGCCAGAAGACCCCCTCCTGCCCCTCTGCCAGTTCTGCCACGGCCGCAACATCCGTCACCCCGTTGACCGGCAGCCAGAGCGCGACCCGACCATCTGGCAGCTGATGCCAGAGCAGCCGACTGCCCTCGCTGACCGGGCTGGCCAGCCACTGCGCCGGCAGCAATGGCTGCCAGGGTCTGGGCTCGGCCTTGACCGGCACACCAGCCTGATTGAGCCGCACCACCACGTCGGGCAGCAAGCGAGTGAGGGCGGCATGATCCGCCCGCTGCCGTGCCAGCGACGGCAGCCATTGCGTCAGTGGCACAAAGTCCGCCAACTGACCCTGCGCCTTGGCCTGTGCCAGCTTGTGGCCAAGGGCCTCGAGACGCTGCAACGCCGTCTCGCCATCTGCCGCCGTCACCAGAAAACCCGTCATGCCGCCCTGCTGGCCGGTGAGGCGCTGGATCTGCCGCTCCTGCGCCTGCAGCTCGGTGGGCAAGGGTTGCAGGTGAGCTATGTCGTCATCGACGGCCAGCCGGCTCAATCCCGCCACTATCAGCGCCAGGCAGAGCAGCGGCACGCCCCAGCGCAAGACACGCCGTTCCCGCCACCACGTGAGCCAGAGCGCCATCGGCACCAGGATGCGCGCCTCACGCTGGGGCAAGGCACCGAGCCAGAGCGGGAACAGGCAGAGCACGGTAATAAACGAGGCCGTCAGACCCACTAGGGCGCACAGCGCCATCTGCTGCAGGCCGGGGAAGGGGGCAAGCCAGAGCAGGCCATAGCCGACCAGGGTGGCGAACAGCGCCATCGAGAGGCTTGGCAGCAAACGGGCGCGGGTCTGGTGAGGGCTCTCCTGCAACCCATGCAGGCGCCGCTCGGTCAGGAAGTGGATCCCGTAATCTATGATGCCGACCAGACTGGAGCTGATCACCAGGGTGAACATGTGCACCTCGCCAAACCAGAGCAACACGGCCAGCACCCCCCAGACGAGGCCGATGGCGATGGGCAGCAGGGAGATCCAGAGCGCCCGAAACGAGCGAAACGCCAGCCACATCAGCAGCAAGACCCCGACCGTGGAGCCCAGCCCTATGGTGGAGATGTCCGCCTGAGCCAGATCACTGGCATGCTGGCTGTAGAAGAGGGTGCCACGGCGCAGCAGCTCCACGCCCGGAAACTCGGCCTTGAGGCTCTGCTCCGCCTCGTTGAGCCGGTTCAGCAGCTCGCTGTTGCGAGCGAGATCGAAAGCCGAGAGATCCAGCTCGGCTCGCAGCAGAAACCACTGCCGCCCCGTCTCGTCCTGGCTCATCAACCAGTCATGATCGAGGCGCAGTGTACTCGTCATCTGGCCCTGCACACCGGCGCGGGTCAGCAGCAGGGGATCGGCCTGCCATTCGGCGCGGGAGACACCGCCGAAAGGGCTGTAGATCTGGCCGAGCACCCACTGGCTCCAGGCCTCGGTGCCGGCGGCCAACCTGGCCCGGCTGCCCTCGTCGAGGCGCTGCCAGGCATAGTCGTGGATGAAGCCTTGCCAGGCGGGAGCCAGCTCCGGCTGGGCACCGCGCACAGCGCCGAGTTCGGGCAGGGCCTTCAGGGTCTTTGCCCACGCCTGCGCCGCGGGGCGACCATCCTGTCCCGCCGGCAGGCTCAGCATCCAGACCAGCTGCTTGTCGATCTGGCGCAGCAGGCCACCCCGCAGGGCCGGATCCAGCGTGGATCGCTCCTCGTGGGGCAGCAGATCCATCAGGCTGGTGTTGATGCGGCTCTGGGAGAGCTGCCAGCCAAGCAGCGCCACCGCCAGCAGGCTGAGCAGCAGCCAGAGGTATGAGAAGCTGCGCCAGGCGGTTTCAGATTGCAGCAAAGTCGGTTCTCCCGGCCAGACCACGGGCAGTGGCAGGGCGCGATACGGGTCTAGTGGGCAGCAAAGCGGGCCTGCTCCTCAGGGGTCAGTGGCAGGCTTCGTTCCTGCCAGGCACTGAAACGGATGCGGGTGCTGTCACCCTGCTTGTCGGCGATGATGAGCTGATCCAGCTGCCCTTGCCCGCTCAGGGTGAGGCTGGCGAACACCTTGTCCAGCGGCGTCAGGGTTGGCACCAGCAGCAACTGCCAACCCGCCTCCGTGCTCTGAAAATCGATCTTGAAGTAGCGGCTCAGGGTCGCCTCGTCCGAGCCGAACAGCGCCAGCAGCATCTGGCTGAATTCGAGCAGTTGCGGACTGTCGATGACGGTGGCGGGCTGACCCGCCACCTGCTGCACCATGCGTTGCGGCGTCAGGGTCAGGGTCAGGTCAAAGGGCTTCTGCTGCTGCCACCAGAGACCCAGATCGCGCACCAGCAGCAGCTCGCCGGAGGCCTTGAGCGGCTGGCTCAACCCCGCCACCTGCTTCTCCTGCTCGAAATGGGCGTGTCTGACCGGACTCAGGGTCAGCAACTGCTGCACCTGGTCACGGCTCAGGGGGGCCGCCTGCAGCGGCCATGTCAGCAGCAGGAGCAGACCGGTCAGCAGCGGCCTTGTCAGCCGGCTCATTGGCTCACCCCCAGCTTGTCCAGCAGCACCTGGGGCGAGGCCAGGCACATCTCGCCGCTCGCCTTGCTCACCGCCACCTGGATGCTGTAGCCCTTGCTGGTGCGGGTGCCGCTCGCGGCATCGCTCAGCAGGTAGTCGATCTTCAAGCGGTTCTGGTATTCGGTCAGGGTGGCGCGCACCCGCACCCGCTGGCCGAAGCGCAGCGGTGCCAGGTACTTCATCCGGGTGTCTATGATGGGCCAGAGGTAACCGGAGGCCTCCATCTGCGGGTAGTTGTAATCGATGAGGTCGAGCAGGGCGCAGCGGGCCAGCTCTATGTAGCGAAAGTAGTGGCCGTGCCAGGCGACCGCCATCATGTCCACATCGTGGAAGGGGATGGTCACCTCGACTTCGGCGCTGATCTGCCAGGGTTCTTGCTGCATGGTTTTTCTCACAAGTAGTGCCCCCGCCAGAGCGACACAACCACCATGTCCACATCGTGGAAGGGGATGGTCACCTCGACTTCGGCGCTGACTTGCCAGGGTTCATTCTGCATGGGTTGTCTCATCAATAGTGACCTTGTTTCAGTCCTGGCTCGGCCCATAAAGCGGGTAGTGACGCTGACGGAGACGGGCGATCAGCGCCCTGAGCTCCTGCTCCAGCGCCCTGTCTTCCAGCAGAGGCGCAAACTCGGCCCGCACCTGCTGCACCATATGGGCCAGGGCCGAGCTGAGCGGCCGGGTGAAGGGCGTGGGCTGGGCCAGGCGCAGCTCGACCCCCTGTACCGCCGCCAGCAGGCAGGCGGCCCCGACCTGTTCGGTCAGGGTCAGCACCCGCAGGGCATCGCGCGCCGCTATGGTGCCCATGCTCACCTTGTCCTGGTTGTGGCACTCGGTGGAGCGGGAGAAGACGCTGGCGGGCATGGTCTGCTTGAGCGCCTCCGCGGTCCAGGCCGAGACGCCGATCTGCACCGCCTTGAAGCCGTGGTTGATCATCTGCCGCCCGGCCGGCGCCCCCGAGAGGTTGCTCGGCAGGCCGCCGTTGAACTTGGTGTCCACCAGCTGGGCCAGCTGGCGATCCAGCAGGTCGGCCAGATTGGCGATGGCCGTCTTCATGCTGTCCATCGCCATGGCGATGTGGCCGCCGTAGAAGTGGCCACCGTGCATCACGTGCTCCCCCTCCCCGTCGATCAGCGGATTGTCGTTGGCGCTGTTGAGCTCGTTTTCGATGAGCTGGCGCCACCAGGGCAGGCTGTCGGCCACCACGCCTATGACGTGGGGGGCGCAGCGCAATGAGTATCTGTCCTGCAGCCGGTCGCTGTGGCGCGGCAGCTCGCCGGCCACCAGATCTTCCCTCAGCCAGGCCGCTATGCCCTGCATGCCGGGGTGAGGCTTGGCGGCAAACAACCGCTCGTCGAAGTGGAAGGCGTTGCCCCCCATGGCGACGCTCACCAGCGCCGTGATCCGGGTCGCCAGTTGCATCAGGTAGTCGGCACGGGCGTAGGCGAGACAGGCCAGCGCCGTCATCACGGAAGTGCCGTTCATCAGCGCCAGCCCCTCCTTGGGTCTCAGGGTCAGGGGGGTCACTCCCAGCTCCCGATAGACCTCGGCGGCGGGGCGCAGCCGACCCTGTTGATGAAGCTCGCGCTCCCCCACCAGCACGGCGGCAACGTAGGAGAGCGGCGTCAGATCGCCGCTGGCGCCGACGGAACCCTCTTGTGGTATGCGCGGTATGAGATCCTGCTCCAGCAACCAGCAGAGCCGCTCAAGCAAACCCGGGCTGACGCCGGAGACCCCCTGCGCCAGGGAGCAGAGCCGGGTCGCCAGCACGGCGCGACCGGCATCCAGCTCGAGATCCGCCCCCAGCCCGCAGCCGTGGAAGCGGGTCAGGTGCAGCGGCAGCTCGGGCACCAGTTCGGCGGGCACCGGCCGGGTCACCGAATCCCCGTAGCCTGTGGTCACCCCGTAGATGACCCCCTCCTCGGCCAGCAGCCGGTCGAGGAAGTCGGCCCCCCGCTGGATACGGGCCATGAAGGCAGGATCCCGGTTCAATGCCGGGCGGGCACGACGCTCTGCCAGCGCCACCACATCTTCGATGGTCAACGGTTCGGCGCCGAAGGTGACGCACTTCATCTCACTCTTGTTCATCGGTCAGCTGCCAGAAATCAAAAAAGTTGAACCAGTCCAGCGGGGCGCGCAGGCAGTGATGCTGCAGGCGATCGGCATAAGCCTGCACCCGGGACGCGAGTATCTGTTGTCGCCCCTGGCGCGGCAGGCTTAGGCTGTCGGCAAAGGGCTCGAAATGCACCCGAAAGCGCCCCTGCTCCTTGAGGCCGAACATCAGGTAAACCGGGCAACCCAGCACGCTGGCCAGGGCAAAGGGACCGAGGGGAAAGGGGGCCGGCGCGCCGAGGAAATCGGCCCAGACCACCCGCTTCTCCCGGGTCACAGAGGTGCGATCGCCGACGATCACCACCCACTCCCCCTGATCCAGCTTCTCCTTGAGCAAGATGGCGGTATCGGCCCCCATCTCCTGCACCTGGATGAGGTTGAGCCGCGAATCCGGGTTGATCTGCTTGAGCAGGGCGTTGAAGCGGGCCGCGTGGCGGGTGAAGACCAGTGCATTGATGCGCACCTCCCCCCGGCGACTGCCAAGGGCCCGGCACAGCTCGAGATCGCCGAGGTGAGAGCCCAGCAGCAGCAAGCCCTTGCCACTGTTGATGGCTGCCTCGTAGTGATCCCTTCCCACCAGCTCGACCTGATCCTCGGCTATGTCGCCGCGCCAGCCGGCCAGCTTGTCGAGCGCCGCCTCGCCAAAGCGCAGGAAGTGGCGAAAGCTCGATCTCGGCTCAGGGGGGAGCCGTATGCCCTGAGCGTGGGAAAAGGCCTCGATCCGGGCCAAATAGGCTTGGGATGCCTGACGCTGGGTGCGGCCGGTCAGCCAGAAGTAGCCGATGACGGGGTAGAGCAGCAGGGAGAAGCCCCGTCGCCCCAGCAGGCGGTAGCTGGCCAGCATGATCTGCATGCCGAGCAGGGAGCCGCGCTCAGGCGTGCGCGACCAGTGGGTACGGCGCTCGCGCCATAGCCGGGCCGCCCATGCGCCGAGGCGGCGGGGCCCGCTCGCCAGGCGCAACAGCAGATCCCACAACAGGCGGCACACCAACCGGGTGTGCATCCATGAAATATCGCGGTTGTCGCGCCAGAGCTGGAAATGGGAGCTGCCATCGGCGGGATAGATGACACGGGTCGGCACGAAACGCACCGCTACCCCGGCCCAGTGCAGGCGCACCATCACCTCGGTGTCAAAATCCATCCGCCTGCCGAGTGCCACCCGTTCGAGCAGCGCGCAGCTGGCCGCCAACGGATAGACCCGAAAGCCGCACATGCTGTCCTTGATGGCAAACGACAGCGTCTCGATCCAGACCCAGACATGGGTGATGTAGCGGCCATAGAGGCGCCCCTTGGGCACGGAATCGTCGTAGACAGGCCGCCCCGAGATAAGCGCCTCCGGGTGCTTGCCCGCCTCGGCCAGCAGGGCCGGAATGTCTGCCAGATCGTGCTGACCATCGGCATCCACCTGCAGGACGTGGCTGAAACCGAGGCCATGGGCGTGGCGCAGCCCCGTCATCACGGCGCCGCCCTTGCCCTGGTTGTGCGAATGGCGCAGCAGGGTGACCCAGGGGTGGCGGGCGGCCAGCGCATCCAGCGCCGCGGCGGCGACGGGTTCGCTGCCATCGTCGATCAGCAGGCAGGGCAGCTCATATTCGGCCAGCCGATCCAGCACGGCGGCCAGCGGACCTGCGTGGTTGTAACAGGGGATCAGGATGCAGGGCGTCATGGGATGAAGCGCACCCGTCCGCTGCTCGCCGGCTCATCCCCCAGCGTATAGCTGAAAACGAGCTGATCCTTTTGTGGCTGCCACTGCAGGCTCAGGCTGCACTCGGCCCCCGGCCGCAGCGGGCGCTGAAACTTGAGCTGATCCAGCCCGTGAAACGGCAACTCCAGGTTGAGTCGGCTGGCGGCATAGTGCATGACCCAGTGGATCTGGGTGACTCCTGGCAGCAGGGGCGCCCCGGGAAAGTGGCCCGCAAACCAGGGCAGCTCCGGATCGAGCCGCAGGTGCAGGCGCACGCCATCGGCCAGCGTCTCACAGCCCAGCACTGTCGGCAGCGAGTTCATCGGCGGCGTGTCAGCAGAGAGGCTCATCGAACAGCTCCTTGAGTTGTGGCCAGGGGCGCTTGCCCTGGGCGTTGACGGGCATGCTCTCGACCCGGCGCAGGCTGCGCGGCAGGGCGACCGGTTCGAGCCAGGGGCGCAGCTGCTGGCGCAGGGCCAGCAGGAAGCGGCCCTGACCCAGTTCGGCCCAGCGGACGACCCCAACCTCGCTCAGCACCAGCACGGCGCCGAGGATCTGACGCTGGCCCTGCTGCAGAGGCAGCACGGCGGCCTGCTCCACCTCAGGCAGGGCTTGCAGGCGCGCCTCCACCTCGTCGAGGGAGATGCGCTTCTCCTCCAGCTTGATCACCCTGTCCTGGCGCCCCAGCAGCTCGAACCCGGCCCCCGTCACCAGGATGCGATCGGCGCAGGCCAGCCAGTCCTCCTCTGCCAGAAAGGGAGAGCGCAGCAGCAGGCCCTGATCCGGACCGACCCGCACCTCGACCCCGGGCAAGGGGGTCCAGAGGGTCTGCGCCTGCTGGCGCTGGCGCCAGCCGATACCGCCAGTCTCGCTGCTGCCGAAGATCTCCACCGGCAGCTGGCCGAGCAGGGCCCGGGCCTGCTGGGCATCCTCGGGTTGCAGGGGCCCGCCGGAGGAGACAATAAGGCGGCAGCCCGCGGCGGGAATGGCCGGATCGAGCCGGCTGAGAAAAGCGGGGGAAGCGATCAGCGCCCAGGGAGCGGTTTGCACCGCCAGCTGCTCCGGATAATCGATGCTGCGGCGATCGAACGGACGACCCAGAGCCAGCGGCAGCAGGATGCGAAACAGCAGGCCGTAGATGTGCTGGTGACTGACGCTGGCCAGCACCCGGGTATCGGCCAGAGCCTGGCCCCAGAGCGCCATCTGCACCCGCAGCTCGGCCTCCAGCTGGGGCCAGGCTTTGGGGATGGCCTTGGGCTCGCCGGTGGAGCCCGAGCTGAACAGGGTCAGGTCAAGACGTTCGGGAACCCGGCTGGCGTGCTCCGCATCCAGCTCGCCATGGCAATCGGCCAGCGGCAGCCGCAGCTGGGGCACATCAAGCTCGTCGCCTGGCAGCTCGCCATCTGTGAGCAGGCCATCAAACTGATCCCGCAGCGCCAGCAGCCCGGCCAGCCGTTGATGGCCCGGCAGGATGGCCTGATGACCACCGAGGGCGCAGGCCAGCAGGGCCTGGGCAAACAGCAGGCTGTCATCGAAACAGAGCGCCCAGCGCGCGCGCGGCTGCCCGGGGCGAGCATGGCGGGCCATGGCCCTGGCCAGTTGCAGGCTGCCAAGGCGCAGCTCGGCCAGGGTCACCTCGCCGCCTTGGCCGAACGCCACCAGCTGGTCGTCGTCCCGCAGCCAGAGAGCCTGCAGCAGGGTCATGGGGCCAGCCTCTTCATCAGTCGCCGGCGTACCAGATACTCCCCCGCCATCAAAGAGCCCATCAACCCGTAGCTGATGAGGCCGTTGTAGAGGCTCCAGAGCGCCAGATCGCCGTACCAGATGGTGAAGGCCGCCAGGGCGCCGTTGACCACGAAGAAACCGCACCAGATCTGGGTCACCCGCCGGGTGTAGCCGATGGCGACATCCGGCAGGCGGGGATCCTGCAAGCGGGCCAGCCGCTCCACCAGACTCATGGGACGGGTCAGGCTCCAGCCAAACAGGCAGAGCAGCGCCAGACTCACCGCCAGCGGGTAGTAGAGCAGCCAGTGACGGGCGTTGAACAGGGCCGACAGCAGGGTCAGCCCCAGCCCGATGCAGGCCAGCAGGCGGCCCAGCCAGAGCCACTCGGGCAAGGGGCCGAGACGGGCCCTGCCCTTGAGCAGACCCGGCAGCAGCCGCAGCGAGAAGATGACCAGCAGGCCAAGCAGCAGCGGGGTCTGACCGGCACGGGTTAGCCCCCAGTAAACCGCCAGCGGGTAGAGCAGCAGGGCGCCACCGGCAAGCCAGGAGAGCCAGCGCGTCATGGGCGGGGGCGCGCCGGCATCAGGCGCCGGCGAGCAGACGCTCGACCGCATCCACCACGTCATTGACGCTGCGCACCGACTTGAACTCCTCCGGCTTGATCTTCTTGCCGGTCAGCTTCTGCAGGTGCACCACCAGATCGATGGCGTCTATGCTGTCGAGCTCGAGATCCTGATAGAGGCGAGCCTCGGGGGTAATGGCCTCTTCATCCACCTCGAACAACTCGACGAGGGCAGCCTTTATCTGGGCAAAGATGTCGTCACGGGTCATGGCTCAGGCCTCCCCTTTCGACTGGGCCTGCACCAGGGCGACCAGGGCCGCGACTGAGGCAAAGTGACGACGGGTATTTTCATCCTCGGCGGAGAGCACTATGCCGTAGCGGCCCTTGATGGCAAGGCCCAGCTCCAGCGCATCGATGGAGTCCAGTCCCAGGCCATCCCCGAACAGCGGCGCCTGGCTGTCTATATCCTCAGGGGTCAGCCCCTCGAGGTTGAGACTGTCGATGATGAGTTGTTTTATCTCTAGGTGCAGGTCGTGCATAACTGTTCCATACGCTGTCATTGGGGCCCCGTTTGCAGGGCCCGGGTGAGAAACCGGGTCAGCTGGCGCGCGGCCAGCGCACTGCTCTGGTCGGTGGCGACCACCTCGTCTGCCGCCACTTGCGGCAGGAATTCTATGGTGAAAGTCGGCTTATTTTCCGGGATCTTGAACCATTTGTCCTGTTTGGTGAGAAATCGGGTGCTGCAGTGGATCCGCACCGGCTGCAGGGGCACCCGGCTGCGCACCGCCAACTGGGCCGCGCCGCGCTGCAGCTTGATGGGTTCCCCCGGCGTGGTGCGGGTTCCCTCCGGGAAGATCAGCAGCAGGCCGCCAGCCTGGATCCGCGCCATGCACAGGGGCAGGAGGCGCTCCGCCTCCACATTGGGCAGGTAATCGGCCGCCCGCACCACGCCGCCCACGAAGGGGTTGCGCCAGAGGGACTGCTTGACGATGCAGTCGCACACCGGCATCTCGGCCGCCAGCATGACGTAGTCGAGCAGGCTGGGGTGATTGGCCACCACCAGGGCGCCGCGCAAGTCGGCGGGCATGCCGCTCACCCGATAATCCAGCACGCCCCAGCCGCGCAACACGCAGAGAAACAGCCGAAAGCTGTGGCGTATGGTCAGCTGGGCCAGGGTCCGCCGCCGCTCCCCGCGCAGGCAGAGCGCCAGCAGCGGAAACCAGCACAGGGAGAGCAGCAGGCCGCCCACCCCGAACAGGGTGAAGCCAAGGGCCGTGCCGATCAGCCGCCAGCCCCGGTTCAGCGCCGCCGCCATGTCCACTCCTGGCGGCCATCACAAAGGGTCAGGATCGACTCATGCCGCAGCAGGGCCCGCCAGCAGGCCAAACTCTGGGGCAGCGGGCGGACGGCAGACTCGACTGTGCGACGTGCCCCCTCGCAGCGCCACTCGTCGCCAGCCTGCAGCACCAGCCCCAGCGCATGGGGCGGCGCCTCGTCCGGCAACCAGGGGCGATGAAACTCGGGCACAGGCCCCTCGAACGCCACCAGCAACACCCGGCTGGCACCGGCGTGCAGCGCCGCCACCGCCTCGGTGAACCCCGCCATCAATCCGCCCTCTCCCGCCGCCAGCGAGGTCATGGGAATGGCGGCCTTGCCCTGAATGGAGCTAAGGCCGGCGGCCGTGTTGTGCACCGACATGGAGAAATCGGTAGGGGACAGCGCCTGGCCGTCCGCCAGCGCCTGCAACAGGGTCACAGAACGGGCCAGCTCGCCGTGGCGGCTGACGAAGATGGCGTAATCGACGGAATGGCGAGCCAGCAGGCTCAGCCCCACCTGCACCGCCAGCCGGGAACCCTGGCTCAGGCGGCGCGCCATCATCATGGGCAGCAAGGGGGTCGCGGGGAACGGGGGGTCGGCGGGCCATTGTCCCTGCCGTGCCCACGCCTGCCAGTCGAGTTCGTCGACAAGACCGGGTGACAGTGCCTGACTATCCTGCAGCGAAAAAGAGAGCATATTTCAGGCAACCTGTCCTTGACCTTGGTGTGAGCGCTTGGACGATAAAAGGCACTCACCCGGCGGGCAGTGCCTGCTCCCTGGGGATTATCCACCGGAGTCATCACATTAATACCGCGCGAATAATACCATTATTCATCAAAAATAATAGCTGGCGCGGATTATCCGTTGGCATTGTGATTGAAAATAAATGATTTGTGTTGTCTCATTGCCGGGCTCCATTTATTGAATGTCCTCGCAAGGAAATATTATGAAACTCATTAATAAAATATCCCTGTTGCTGGCCTGCGCCCTGCTGGCCGCCTGCTCCACCAGCCAGCCCATTCGCAATATGGCCGCCAACCCGGTTGCCTTCAACCTGACCGAAGATCAGGTCGCCAGCGCCATTATCACGGCGGGGATCGGCAAGAGCTGGGTGATGAAAAAAGAGAAGCCGGGACTTATTCGTGGCCAGGTCAATGTACGCCAGCATCAGGCTGTGATCGATATTCCATATAGCAGTCACGACTATTCCATTAATTATGTGAGCAGCATCAACCTTGATGACAAGGGCAAGGGCAGCATACATCGCAGTTATAACCGCTGGGTACTGGGCCTGAATCAGGCCATCCAGACCGAACTCGCCCGCGCACAGAGCCGTTAATCCGGCAGGAGCCACCCCGTGAACCATTATCAGGCAGACCCCTACAACGCGCTGGAGGCCATAGGCGCGGCCCAGAAGATCGCCTTCGGGCCCATGCTGTTCCAGGCCAGCTGGTGTCTGCGTGAAACCGGGGTGCTCGCCTTTCTCGAGACCCGTGGCCAGCAGGGCGCGCCGCTGGCGGACATAGCCCAGGCGTGCGAGCTGAGTGAATATGCGGTCAGCGTGCTGCTGGACATGGGGCTCGGTGGCGGACTCTGCTACCTGGCCGACGATCGCTATGTGCTGGGCCGGGTCGGCAAGTATCTGCAGCACGATGCCATGAGCCGGGTCAATCTCGACTTCACCCAGCACGTCTGCTATCAACCCCTTGCCCATCTGCTCGACGCCATCCGCGACGGCACGCCGGCCGGTCTGCAGGAGTTCGGCCCCTGGCAGACCCTCTACCCGCACCTGAGCGAGCTGCCCGAGCCCGCCCGCAGCAGCTGGTTTGCGTTTGATCACTTCTACTCCGACTGGGCATTCCAGCAGGCACAGGCGAAGGTGCTTGGCTATGAGCCGCGCCACCTCTACGATCTGGGCGGCAACACCGGCAAGTGGGCCATCGCCTGCGCCAACCGGGATCCCGCCCTGCGGGTCACCATACTGGACTTGCCCGAGCAGCTGGCGCTGGCCAGGCTGAATATTGAAGAGGCGGGTCTCAGCGATCGAGTGCAGGGCCATCCGGTGGATCTGCTGCAAGCGGGCCTCCTGCCCGGCGAGGCCGATATCTGGTGGATGAGCCAGTTCCTCGACTGCTTCAGTCACGAACAGATAGTCGCCATCCTGAACCGAGTCCGGCTGGCCATGCAACCGGACGCCAGGGTCTGCATCCTGGAGCTGTTCTGGGACAGGCAGACCTTCGAAGCCGCCAGTTTCAGTCTCAACGCCACCTCCCTCTACTTCACCTGTCTGGCCAACGGCAACAGCCGCTTCTATCACTCCAAACAGATGTACCAGTGCCTGCGCGAGGCGCATTTCCACGTGGAGGAGGAGCACGAGATCCCGGGCCCGGGCCATACCCTGCTGGTTGCCCGCCCGCTGCACACGAGGCCATAATGCCGTCATCGGCATCAAGATGATGATGAAACGAGGAGGAGCACACATGACGCCTAACTACCTGGCACTGCTGGCACTCGGCCTGACCCTGGGCGCAGTGACCGGCGGCTGTGCCGACATCAAGGAGGCGGGCAGGACAGTGGGGCACACCACCCGCAACGTGACCCGCGAGATTGGCCACACCACCCGGGATGTGACCCGTGAAATCGGTCACGGCACCCGGGATACCGTCAAGAAAATCGGTGACGATCTGAACGACTGACAACAGGGGCCAAGGCCCCTGTTGTCATTACCGCGAGTCAGTTGCCCCACATGGCCATCAGCCGGGATTCCATGGCCTCTTCCTGCTCATCCGGCAGCTCGGTGAAGAAATCGAGCCCTGTCTGCTCCTCCACTGCATCCACAGTCACTATGTAATCCGCAAGCTTGCTGGCCGACACATTCTGCTGCGGCAGGACGAAGGCGATCGCCTCCTGGTTGGCCACGTCCATCACCACCCGATAGTAGGCGTGGGGCACTGTCACTCCGTTGCCGATGGCGCCATCGGAGTTGGTGAAGATGGGGCCCGTGATCACCTGCACATCCTGATAGGCAATGGCCCACTGGCGGGTCTTCTCCTCCAGAATGCGCCAGGCTCCCTGATTGAGCGCCGGCAACTGCGGGGTCATGTTGGTCAGCAGGAAGCTCTGCTTCATGGTGGTGGCGGTGGAGCGCATGTCCGCCGCAGGCGCCTGGTGGCCGCGGTCATAACCCGAGCCCTTGTAGTCCGCCAGGGTGGCGCGGAACTGCACCGGTACCTCCCTGTCTTCGGCAAAGGCATCCTTGCGCGGCACCTGGCCCTGGGCACTGGCGGCCGTCATCCGGTAAGAGACCCAGTCAGAGACCTTGGTGTCATAGTTGTAACCGGCGGCGTAACCGTCCCGGCACAGCAGTTGACTGGATTGGCTGGGGACCCCGAGCTTGACGTGGTCCTTGCACTGGAAGCCCGCCGCCAGGGTCGGGAATGTGGTGAGAGTGAATCCGATAGCCAGAACTAATTTATTGATATTATTCATTATTATGCCACTCCTTGTATTAGGCGGAGTGATTTGACACCAGGTCGGATGAGTTAGGCAATCGAACAGATTGTGAGCGTGTTGAAATTGTGAAGAGGGCTGCAAATCGGTGAAATCCCCGTCGCCAGCTGGGGGATTGTCATCCCCTTGTCATTATGCTGAATACTGCACTTTGGCAGTGTTATCAGAGAGATAGGGCCATGAAAAGCGGAGCATCAGCCCCGCTCGATTTCAGAACCACGACCCGCTCAGCTCTTGACCTGAGGCCTGGGGGTGTCGGGTTGGGAGGGTGGCAGGATCGGCAGCACTATCTGCGGCTGCTCGCCGGTCAGGCTCTTGAGGTAGGCCGTCATGTCGTCGGCCTCCTGCTCGCTCAGCGCCTGGCCCAGCTGGATGTCCGCCATTATCTGCACCGCCTCCTTCAGATCCCAGACTGAACCGTCGTGGAAGTAGGGGTAGGTCAGCTCTATGTTGCGCAGGGTCGGCACCTTGAACCAACCGATGAACTGCTTCTCGCCGGTCACGCCGCCACGACCAAGGGCCGGGTTGTCGGTCTTGAACGGCTTGACCAGCCCCATCTTCTGATAGGAGTTGCCGCCGATGGCCACCCCGTTGTGGCAGGCGGTGCAGCCCTTCTCCTTGAACAGCTGATAGCCTTTCAACTGCTGCGCCGTCAGCGCCTTGCCGTTGCCCTTCAACCAGAGATCGAACGGCGCGTTGGGGGTGACCAGGGTCTCCTCGAAGGCGGCGATGGCGTCCGTGACCTCATCGATGCCGAAGTCCGCCTTGCCGTAGACGGCGCCGAAACGGGTGCGATATTCGGGCAGGGTGTGCAGCGTCTCCACCGCCAGCTTGTGGGTGAAGGCCATCTCCAGCGGATTCTCGATGGGGCCCGCCGCCTGCGCCTGCAGATCCTTGGCGCGACCGTCCCAGAACTGCACGAAGTTGAGGCTGGAGTTGAGCACTGTGGGCGAGTTGATCGGCCCCTCCTTCCACTTGTGACCGAGGGAGCTGACCTGGTTGTCCACCCCGCCGGTCGCCAGGTTGTGGCAGGAGTTGCAGGAGATGGCATTGGATTTGGAGAGCCGCGGCTCGAAGAACAGCATCTTGCCCAGCTCGACTTTTTCCGGCGATGCCACCTTGGGTACCTCTACCGGTTGGACCGGTTCAGCCGCCCACCCCGCCCCGGGCAGACCCAGCGCCAGCAACAGACAATATTTATTCATTTTTTCTCTCCCTTGTGACTGTGCATAACAGCAGCATCAGCCTGGCCGGGAAAGCCTGCTTATTATTTGTTCAAGATCAAATGAGACCAACAAAAACCACATTAAAAACAATGAATTAATATATCGCGGACGGATCGGTGGCGGGGACTTGCGAGCCAAAAAAGAGCTGAATTCTGATGAATGAATTATGAGCAAATTCATCTGAGATGACAGCCAATTAATTAGATTGCTGTCATTGAATAAAGCGATTATTCAATATGCAGTCGCTGCCGACTGTTAATTAGATTCATATTAAATGCATCATAAATATGATCGGTAATGCGGCTGTTAATAATAAACAATCCGGTCTGACATTCTGTATCCCGCATTTCAGATAATGCCATCCCCTGTTCCTTCACTTATTAAGGAAGCGGATGGCTGTGCTTTTCAATCAAGATAAGGATGTATGATGAGAAAGTCCCTGTTGGCCTGTGCCCTGTTGCTCTGTCCCACCGCCTTCGCTGCCGCCCCGCATTGGGAATACAGCGGCGAGGCCGGCCCGGCGCAATGGGCCAAACTGACCCCCGAATTTGGCCAGTGCGCGGGCAGCAACCAGTCGCCGGTCAACCTCGATGGTCTGGTGGAGGCCAAGCTGGCCCCGCTGCAGTTTCACTACCTGGGGGGTGGCCAGAGCGTCACCAACAACGGCCACACGGTACAGGTCAGCTATGCCCCGGGCAGCTCGCTTGAGCTCGACGGCATGCGCTTTGAGCTCAAGCAGTTCCACTTCCACGCCCCCAGTGAAAACCTCATCAAGGGCAAATCCTACCCGCTGGAGGGGCACCTGGTGCACGCCAACGCCAAGGGGGAGCTGGCGGTGGTGGCCGTGATGTTCGAGCCGGGCCACGCCAACCCGACGCTGAGCCAGGCCTGGCAGCAACTGCCGGCCAAGGCGGGCGAAAGCCGGTCGCTGGCAACGCCACTGTCGGCGGAGCAACTGCTGCCCACTAACCGCGACTACTACCGTTTCAGCGGTTCGCTGACCACACCGCCCTGCTCGGAAGGGGTGCGCTGGCTGGTGATGAAACAACCGGTACAGGTGAGCCAGGCCCAGATCGACGCCTTCAAGGCGGTGATGCACCACCCCAACAACAGACCCGTGCAGCCGCTGCACGGTCGGCTGGTGTTGCAATAACCCACCCTGGCGATCACAGAGCAGAGATAGAAAAGAGGGCCAAGAGGCCCTCTTTTTCGTTTGCAGAAACTGATTACAGACTGGCGGCGATGCGGGCCCCCAGGGCGGCGTTGTTCAGCACCAGCTGGATGTTGGCCGCCAGCGAGTTGCCGCCGGTCAGCTCGCACACCCGGGCCAGCAGGAAGGGGGTGGACTCCTTGCCCTTCACCCCCTGCTCGTCCGCTTCCTGCAGCGCCTGCTTGATCGCGGCATCTATGTCGGCCTTGGGCATGGCAAACTGGGTCGGGATCGGGTTGGTGACCACGGCGCCGCCGGCCAGTCCCAGCTCCCACTTGAGGCGCAGCGCCTCGGCGATTGCCGCCGGGCTCTCCAGCCGGTAATCCACCTTGAAGCCGCTCTCG
Organism: Aeromonas sp. A04; assembly: GCF_047780465.1. Classification (NCBI taxonomy): domain Bacteria; kingdom Pseudomonadati; phylum Pseudomonadota; class Gammaproteobacteria; order Aeromonadales; family Aeromonadaceae; genus Aeromonas; species Aeromonas sp. A04. Next base: position 25,394 of record NZ_JBLNHP010000012.1, read on the forward strand.
CGGGTGTAGAAGGCAGGCAGCTCATCGGTCTGATAGCCGATGACGGGCACGCCCTGGGTCTCCAGATACTCCAGGGTCAGGCCTATGTCGAGGATCGACTTGGCGCCGGCACAGACCACGGCCACCGGGGTCTGGGCAAACTCCTGCAGATCCGCCGAGATGTCGAAGGTCTCCTGGGCGCCGCGATGCACGCCGCCAATGCCGCCGGTGGCAAACACCCGGACCCCGGCCATGGCGGCGATGATCATGGTGGAGGCGACCGTGGTCGCCCCCAACCCCTTGTTCGCCAGCACGAAGGGAATGTCGCGGCGGCTGCACTTGGTGGCGGCATGACCGGCCCGACCCAGCGCCTCCAGCGCCCCCGCATCCAGACCCACCTTGAGGCGGCCATCCAGGATGGCGATGGTGGCCGGCACGGCGCCGTTGTCGCGCACCACTTGCTCTACCTGACGCGCCGTCTCCACGTTCTGCGGATAGGGCATGCCGTGGGAGATGATGGTGGACTCCAGGGCAACGACGGGTTTGCCGGCGGCCAGGGCCGCAGCGACTTCAGGTTGGATATCGAGGTAAGCGTTCAACATGGGTACTCCTCCAGCATGCGTTCAACGGCGGCCTTGGATAGGCCGGAAAAGACGGTATCGGAACAATTGACGGTGAGGGCGGCGCAGCCGAGGGCAAACCGGGTGGTGTCGGTCATGTCGCTCTCCTGCAACCAGGCGTGGGCCAGCCCTGCCATGAAGGCATCGCCACCGCCGGTCACATTGATAACGGGGCTGCCGAGCACGGGCAGATGGCCCTGGCACTCCCCGTCGCTATAGAAAATCCCCTGATCACCGAGACTCAGGAACAGCCGCTGCACCCCGGCGCGGTGGAACCAGGCCGCCGCCATGGGCCAGGTATCGGGCCCGGCTATGGTGAAGCCGCACAGCTGCTCGGCCTCGCTGCGATTGGGTTTGAGGGTGTGGATCCGGTGCAGCCAGGGGCGGATCTTCTCCACCTTGGCCACCGAGACGGTGTCGACGAAGATGATGTGCTCGCCCTGGCGCTCGAACAGCCAGTCCAGGGTGTGGGTGGCGAGGTTGGTGTCGAGCACCCAGAGCCGCGCCGCGCCGAGAAAACCGCTCAAGGGGGTGAGCCGGGCCGGTGTCAGTTGATCGATGATCGCCATGTCGTTGACGGCGCAGCTCATCTCGCCGCTGCCATCGTGCAGGCTGAGGTAACAGGAGGTCGCCTGGCCGTCCAGCATCAGCACCTGACGCACGTCGACGCCGGCGCGCTGGGTCACGTCCAGCAGGTGATGACCGTATTGATCGTTGCCCACCGCGCTCAGCAACCGGGTATCGGTACCGAGCCGCGCCAGGTTCTCGGCTATGTTGCGCCCCACCCCGCCGGCGGAGGTGCGAACCTTGCCGGGATTGGAGTCGCCGATGCGCAGGTTGTCGTGGCTGCAGCCGCAGATATCCATGTTGGCGCCGCCGATCACCACGGCGTAGGGCCCTTCCCGCAGCACATAACCGCGCCCCTGCACATAGCCCTGGCGCATCAGGCTGGAGATGTGGCTCGCCAGCGCCGAGCGGCTGATGCCGAGCCTGTCCGCCAGCTCCTGCTGGGCAATCATGGGGTCCTGGCGCAGCAGGGCGAGGATCTCTTGCTCACGTTCCGTCATAGACAAACATCCAGTTACAAACGTTTGTCTATTATTTCCGAAAAACGTTTTCCCGCTACCCCCCCGTGCAAAAATTGTCGGTTTGCGCACAAAAAATCACCGGGCAAAGCCCGGCGATGAAAAAACGGTTTTCAGATGATGCCACTCAGCCCAACAACACCCAGACTTCGCCGGCACTCTGCATCACGGGCCAGCAGGCCACCTTCAGCGCCGGGTCGTCCAGACAGCGGCCATCGGCCAGGGCATAACGCTGCTTGTAGAGCGGCGAGGCAACCACGGGCTCGCCACCACAATCCCCCACCAGGCCCCGGCTCAACACGGCCACCCCGGCCAGGGGATCCAGGTCATCCAGCGCATAGACCCGCTCGCCGAGCCGAAACAGCGCCAGCGCCCGCCCCCCCAGCCAGGCGCTGCGCCCCGCCTGCTCCGGCAGGGCGGCCAGCTCGCATACCCGCAACCATTCGCCATGCTCGCTCTGCAACACGTTCTCTCTGCTCGGCTCCATCTCTGCTCCTTGTCGCTGCTCATCCGGCATCTCTTGCCATGCACTCTGGTTGGCCCCGTTCATATCACCTCCTTGATACTGATATCCGGCACCCACTGGCCCCGCTCCTCCCGTCTGGGGGGCGTGCTCCCCTCCGGCTGGTTGACGAAGGCCTCGAACAGCTTGAGCTTGTCCGGATCCGCCAGGGTACTCTTCCACTCGCACTGCCAGCTGCCCACTATGCCGTCCATCATGGCCTCCAGCTCGGCCCCTATGCCGAGCCTGTCCTCTATGATCACCGACTTGAGGTAGTCGAGCCCCCCCTCCATGCTCTCCATCCAGACCGAGGTACGCTGCAACCGATCGCCGGTGCGCACGTAGAACATCAGCAGCCTGTCTATGTATCGGATCAGGGTCTGCTCATCGAGGTCGGTGGCAAACAGGTCGGCGTGGCGCGGCCGCATGCCGCCGTTGCCGCACACATAGAGGTTCCAGCCGCGCTCGGTGGCGATGACGCCTATGTCCTTGCTCTGGGCCTCGGCGCACTCCCGGGTGCAGCCGGAGACCGCAAACTTCAGCTTGTGGGGCGCCCGCAGCCCCTTGTAGCGGTTCTCCAGAGTCTGGGTCAGGGTCATGGAGTCCTGCACCCCGTAGCGGCACCAGGTCGAGCCGACGCAGGACTTCACTGTACGCACCGACTTGCCATAGGCCTGGCCTGTCTCGAACCCCGCCGCCACCAGTTCGCCCCAGATGGCGGGCAGCTGATCGCGCCGGGCGCCGAACAAGTCGATGCGCTGGCCGCCGGTGATCTTGGTGTAGAGGCCGTACTTGCGCGCCACCTCCCCTATGGTGATCAGGCCATCCGGGGTGATCTCCCCGCCGGGGATGCGCGGCACCACAGAATAGGTGCCGTCCTTTTGCAGGTTGGCGAGGAAGGCGTCGTTGGTATCCTGCAGGCTGCGGTGGGGCTTCTCCAGCACATGCTCGTTCCACAGCGACGCCAGTATGGAGGCGACCGTCGGCTTGCAGATGTCGCAGCCAAGGCCATGGCCGTGTTTGTCGCGCAGCGCCTCGAAGCTCTTCAGCTCGCCGACCCTGGCCAGGTGATAGAGTTCCTGGCGGCTGTGGGCGAAGTGCTCGCACAGCCCCTTGTCCGCCTCGACCCCGAGATCCGCCAGCGTCTGCTCCACCACCTGCTTGAGCAGGTTGCTGCAGCCGCCGCAGCCGGTGCCCGCCTTGGTGCAGCTCTTGACCGCCGCCAGCTCGTGGTTGCCTGCCTTGACGGCGGCCACCACGGCACCCTTGCTGACGTTGTGGCAGGAGCAGAGGATGGCGCTGTCCGGCAGCACCAGGGGCGCCGCCGCGCCGCCCGCTTCCCCCACCAGCAGGGAGAGCGGTGGCTGGGGCAGCGCCACCCCGTTCTGGTAGTACTGCAGCAGCCGCTCATAATCGGCTCCGTCCCCCACCAGGATGGCACCGAGCAGCCGGCCCCCCTCGCCGTCGGTCACCAGCTTCTTGTAGATGCCGTTGACCCTGTCCAGCAACAGCAGCTCCTGGGCGCCGGCGGTGCTGGCGTGGGCGTCGCCGATGGAACCCACATCCACCCCCATCAGCTTGAGCTTGGTGGACATGTCGGCCCCCGCGAAGCGGCTCTCGCCGCCGCACAGGCTGGCCACGGCGGCACGGGCCATCTGGTAGCCGGGGGCCACCAGCCCGAAGATGCGCCCCTGCCAGAGCGCGCATTCGCCGATGGCGAGGATGGCGGGATCCGAGCTGTGGCAACCCTCGTCGATGCAGATGCCGCCGCGCTCGCCGACACTCAGCCCGGATTGACGGGCCAGGCCGTCGGCGGGTCGGATGCCGGCCGAGAACAGGATCACGTCGGTCTCAAGATGAGAGCCATCCTTGAACCTCAGCCGGTGACGGGCCTGCTCCCCATCCTCGATGCACTCGGTGGCCTTCTCCACCAGCACCTCGACCCCGAGCGCCCGGATCTTGTCCCGCAGCACGGCGCCGCCGTTGTCATCGAGCTGCACCGGCATCAGCCGCGGGGCAAACTCCACTACCTGGGTCTTGAGGCCGAGCAGGCGCAAGGCGTTGGCGGCCTCCAGCCCTAGCAGGCCGCCGCCGATCACCACGCCGCTGCGCGCCTGGGCGCAGGCATCGCGGATGGCGGCGAGATCCCCCAGGGTACGGTAGACGAAGCAGCCCGCCCGCTGATGACCGGGGATGGACGGCACGAAGGGCGCAGAGCCGGTCGCCAGCACCAGCCGGTCGTAACCGAACTGCTCGCCATCGGCCAGGGTCAGGGTGCGGGTATCTCTGTCCAGCACCTCCACTTCGGCCCCCAGCCGCAGCCTGATGCCCTGCGCCTCATACCAGGCGGGATCCGCCAGTTGCAGCGCCTCGGGCGCCTTGCCGCCAAATACCTCGGACAGATGCACCCTGTCATAGGCGGAGTCCGGCTCGGCACCAAATACCGTCACCTCGAACCGGTTCAGGCCGCCGGCCGCCACCAGCTGCTCGACGAAGTGGTGGCCCACCATGCCGTTGCCGATCACCAGCAGACGTTGTTTCTCACCCCTCTCGGGCGATTCGACCAAGTGGTGGTCCATCTCACCATCCATGCCCTTGCCCACCACCAGCAGTTTCTCTTTGTTAGCCATATTTCTCTTCCTTGAATTCTGGGGGCTCAGGCGCGCAGCTTGCTGCGCACCGGGTCGGCCGCCTTGAGCGGGGTCACCTTGCGCTGCTTCTCGTAGAGGAAGCGCAGCACCTGCTGGCGCAGCTTGTGATAGTGACCATCGTCCGCCAGGGCGACCCTGTCTCTGGGCCTTGGCAAGTCCACGGTCAGGATCTCCCCGACCGTGGCGGCGGGGCCATTGGTCATCATGACGATGCGATCGGAGAGCAGCACAGCCTCGTCCACGTCGTGGGTGATCATGATGACGGTGTTGCCAAGCTCGGCCTGAATGGCCATCAGCGCGTCCTGCAGGTGGGCCCGGGTCAGGGCATCCAGGGCGCCGAACGGCTCGTCCATCAGCAGCACCTTGGGGGAGAGCGACAGCGCCCGGGCAATGCCGACCCGCTGCTTCATCCCCCCCGACAGCTCGTGGGGCATCTTCTGGCTGGCGTGATCCATCTGCACCAGGGAGAGGTAATAGTCCACCCGCTCCGAAGCCGCCCGCCGGTTAGGCTCAACCTGCCCCACCGCCAGCGCCACGTTCTGCCGGACGTTGAGCCAGGGCAGCAGCGCATGGTTCTGGAACACCATGGCCCGCTCCGGGCCGGGCCCAGCCACCTCGCGCCCGTCCAGAATGATGCCCCCCGTGGTGGGCTCCAGCAGCCCGGCCACCAGGTTGAGCACAGTGCTCTTGCCGCAACCTGAGTGGCCTATGAGGGAGACGAACTCCCCCCGTTCGATGCGCAGGTTGACCCGGCTGAGGGCCTCGAAGCGCCCCTGCTCCGTCTCGAACGAGATGCCGACGTCGCTTATCTCCAGATAACTCTTCATTGGCTCTTCTCCTGCCTGAATATGTGTTTCGTCACTGAATCCGGTCCCTAGCGCAATACCTGGCGCTTGGCCTGAAGCAAAACCACTGCTGCAGGGCCTGGTTGCCTGCAGGCGTTCCTAGCGCAAAACCTGGCGCTTGTCCTGAAGCAAGACCACTGCTGCAGGGCCTGGTTGCCCGCCGGCGTCCCTAGCGCAATACCTGACGCTTGGCCTGAAGCAAAACCACTGCTGCAGGGCCTGGTTGCCTGCCGGCGGCCCTAGCGCAATACCTGGCGCTTGTCCCAGGAGAGCCACTGCTGCAGGGCCAGCATGCCCCTGTCCAGGCCGCAGCCGATGAGGCCAATGGTGACCACGGCCACCATGATGCGGGCCAGGGAGGCCGAGCCGCCGCTCTGGAACTCGTCCCACACGAATTTGCCGAGCCCGGGGTTCTGGGCCAGCATCTCGGCCGCGATCAGCACCATCCAGGCCACCCCGAGCGACAACCGCAGCCCGGTGAAGATCATGGGCAGGGCGGCGGGCAGCACTATGCGGCGCACATGGGTAAGGAAAGAGAGCCGCAGCACCCGGCTGACGTTGTGCAGGTCGCTGTCCAGCCCCGCCACCCCGACCGCCGTGTTGATCAGGGTCGGCCAGAGGGAGCAGAGGGTCACCGTCAGCGCCGAGGTGACGAAAGACTTCGCAAGCCAGGGCGCAGAGCTGGTGTAGAGCGCGCTCACCACCAGCGTGATAAGCGGCAGCCAGGCCAGGGGCGACACCGGCTTGAGCAGCTGGATCACCGGGTTGGCGGCGCGGTAGAGCCCCTGATTCATGCCGAGCAGCACGCCGCACGGGATGGCGATCAGGCTGGCCAGAGCGAAGCCGCACAGCACAGTGAGCAGGCTGGTGGCGATCTGATCGAAGAAGGTGGGGCGCCCTGTGTAGGGGCGCAACCTCACCTCGGCCGCCGGATCCCGCGCCAGCCGCTCGGCATTGCGCACCTGCTGACGCTCGAGGAAGGCGCTCGCCTTCTCCCGCTCGGCCAGATGCTCCTGCCCCAGCGACCAGAGCTGGCTGGCGGTCGCCAGCGGCCCCGGCAAGGTGCCCAGGCTGGTCTGCACCTGACTCGCCCCCCACTGCCAGAGGCCGAGGAACAGCAGCACGCCGAGCAGGGGCTGCACCATGGTCTTCCACTTGTGTCGTTTCATTGCGCTCTCCTCGCTTATTGCACCCGCTCATCGCCCTTGAGGCCGATGGCAAACTGTTGCAGATAGGCGTTGGGGTGGCGGCCGTCGTAGATGAGGCCATCGATGAAACCATCCTGCGGGCCGCGATAGCCCTGCTCACTGGCAAAATCGGGGAAATCCTGCGCCTTGAACTTGCCCTCGGCGATCAACTCCTCGGCCGCCTGGCGGTAGACCTCGGGTTGATAGACGGCCCTGGCGACCTGCTCGAACCAGGCGTCCGGTTTGGCCGTCGGGATCTGGCCCCAGCGCCGCATCTGGGTCAGATACCAGATGGCATCCGAGTAGTAGGGATAGGTGGCCTGATGGCGGAAGAAGACGTTGAAGTCCGGCAGGTTGCGCCTGTCCCCCTTGGCGTACTCGAAGGTGCCCACCATGGAATTGGCGATCACCCCCTCGTCGGCCCCCACGTACTCCGGCCGCGCCAGCAGCTTGGCCGCCTCGCGCCGGTTGCCGTTTTGCTCGGCATCCAGCCACCAGGCCGCCCGCAGCAGCGCCTTCACCAGCCGTATGTGGGTATTGGGATGACGCTCGGCCCACTGGCGGGTGACGCCGAACACCTTCTCCGGGTTGTTGCGCCAGATCTCGTAATCGGTGATGACGGGCACCCCTATGCCCCTGGCGACCGCCTGCTGGTTCCAGGGTTCTCCCACGCTGTAGCCGGCTATGGTGCCCGCCTCCAGGGTGGCGGGCATCTGCGGCGGCGGCGTGACCGACAGCAGCACGTCCGCCTGGCGCTGACCCGAGCTGTCGCCGAGGGCGGGAGCATAGAAGCCGGGGTTCAGCCCGCCGGCCGCCAGCCAGTATCTGAGCTCGTAGTTGTGGGGGGAGACGGGGAACACCATCCCCATGTTGAACGGCTTGCCCGCCTGCCGGTATTGAGCCACCACGGGTTTGAGCGCGGCGGCGCTCACCGGGGCCGGCACCTGACCCGCCACCGCCTTGGGCAGATGGGGTTGCATGGCGGCCCACACAGGGTTGGCGACCGTGATGGCGTTGCCGTTGAGATCCATGGCGAATGCCGTCACCAGCTCGGCCTGGGTGCCTATGCCGACATGGGCGGCCAGCGGCTGACCCGCCAGCATCTGGGCGCCGTCCAGCTCGCCGTCGATCACCCGATCCAGCAGCACCTTCCAGTTCGCCTGGGCCTCCAGGGTGACGTAGAGCCCCTCATCCTCGAAATAACCGCGCTCATAGGCCACCGCCAGCGGTGCCATGTCGGTCAGCTTGATGAAGCCCAGCTTGAGCTCCTCCTGCTCCGGGGCCCCCACAGCCGCCAGCGTCGGCAGTGACAGCAGCGCCAGCAGCAGACCCGCACATCCTTGTCTCTTGTTCATTCGCCTTCCTCGCTCAGCTCACAGTCATGGGCGGCCGTTTCCCTGCGCCGTTGCAGGGTCGCGACCAAAAAAAAACCTCACCGATCCGGGATCGGTGAGGCCTCTTTGCCCTGTTGCGAGTGACGGGCCCGTGGGCGCCATCACTCCTTGTCTTCTGGGTAATCCACTTTCCGTGCCACATTGGCCAAGCCGCCGAAACGGGCCCTATTCCGCCTTTTTCCTCCCGCTTTGCCTTCTCGTTTGCCTCAATTAGGCGCAGTTGCACCAAAACGGTTTGCCAGCCCAGCTCTCACGCCGGCAGTGCCAGCAGCAGCTGCCGTGCCAGCTCCCCCAGACTCAGGTGCCGACTCATGGCGGTGCTGCGCATCAGGCGGTAGGCCTGCTCCTCGTCCAGCCCCTGATGACGCATCAGCCGCCCCTTGGCCTGCTCGACCAGCCGTCGCTCCACCAGCTGCTGGCGCAGTTCACTCTCGGTCTGCGCCAGCGCCTGCACCATGGCCAGCTGGCTGCGGGCCAGCCGCAGCCACTGCTCGACCGGCTCCCGCTCGCCACACGGATGCGGCACCAGCAGCACCCCCTGCTGCAACAGGGCGATCTGGGGCTCGGTGCCGATCCGCTCGCAAAACAGCAGGCGCGGCACCCCGGGCCAGAGAGAGAGGCCGAGCCGCACCTCGGCACCGAACTGGCGACTGCTGATGAGCAGGGCATCCCCCTGTCCGTGCGGAGTCAGCAGTTGGCGACTGTCCAGGATCTGCGGCTGATGGCCGTAGTGGCTGACCAGCAGGGCCAGCCGGTTGGCCTGACCCGGCTCGTCGGCGTGGATCAGCAGGCGGGAAGGGGGGCCGGCACGGCCCCCGGGGGGAAGAGTGGTCATGGCGCTCCTTGCCAACGGCTAGCGCAGCTTGTCTGTCGCTGCTTGTTCACCACAGATGAGGCAACATGAAGGCCAACTATTTGAATCTACCCCCTTTTTATCTATCTGGAGGTAGTGGAGGTAGAGGCTGTAGAGGGGCTCAGGCCACCCGATCCAGCGCCTGGGTCAGCAGGGCGTTCAGCTCGCTGCGCAGGCCCACCACCTCCCCCATGATCATCAGCACGGGACTCTGCCCGAGCAGGGCCACGGCGGCCTCTGCCAGCATGGCCAGCCGGGTCTCATGCACCTGCTGCTGGGGGCTGCAACCGGCCACCACCAGCGCCACCGGCAGATCCGGCGAGGCACCGGCCGCCAGCAGTCCCTGCCGGATCTGCGCCGCCCGCTCCAGCCCCATGTAAAACACCAGGGTGTGGCCGGCCCGGGCCAGCCCCTGCCAGCCCTGATAGTCGCCCTCCTCCATCAGATGGCCCGTCACCAGGGTCAGAGAGCGGGCCAGCCCCCTGTGGGTCAGGGGGATCAGGCTGCTGGCGGCGCAGCCCAGCGCCGCCGTGATGCCGGGCACCAGCTCGGCGGCTATGCCGTGACGGGCCAGGTGCAGCGCCTCCTCCCCACCACGGCCAAATACCAGGGGATCGCCCCCCTTGAGCCGCACCACCCGCTTGCCAGTGCGGGCCAGCGCCAGCAGCAGGGCGTTGATCTGATCCTGGCTCGGGCTCGGCTCGCCGCAGCGCTTGCCCACGTCGAAACGGGCCGCGCCATGGGGAATCCGGGCCAGGATCTCGCTTCCCACCAGGCGGTCATAGATCACCACCTCCGCCGCCTCCAGCCGTTGCAGGGCGCGCAGGGTCAACAATTCGAGCGGGCCGGGACCGGCCCCTACCAGACTGACATGGCTCATCTCACACTCCTTGTATTTCTGCCCCCTAGAACCTGTTCACGGCCTGTCACGAGAGGCTGTCAGCAAGGTGAAGCGCAGCGCAGGAACCGGAGCGTATAGATATACGTGAGGATTCCGAGCAGCACATGAGCCTTGATCACGGCCTCACAGTAAGATCGTGTACAGGTTCTTAAGCTGAGGCGATAAAAACATGCTTAATCAATAGCTTGTCTATCTCTGGCAGGCAGGTGCCGCAGTTGCTGCCACAGCCGAGCAGGGCCTGCAGCCCCGCCAGCTCGCTCACCCCCTGCCGGGTGATGGCGTCGACGATGCGCAGCTCTGAGACCCGCAGGCAGGAGCAGACCAGTCGGCTATCCCCGGCCAGGGCCGCGCTCAGGGTCTGGCTCAGGGCTCCCGCCTGCAAGGGCGTGCCGAGCAGGCTGGCCAGCAGGTCGACCTTGATGTCTGGGCGCCGATCTCCCACCAGCAGCAGGCCCTCGATGCGATCCTGCACCAGCGCCACCGCGAGCCAGCCCTGCTTGAGCGGCAGCCGCAGCCAGCGGCCCGCCCCCCCCAGCCGCTGCCACAGCGCCTGGGGCCCCTCCGACCAGGAGGCCAGCAGGGTGCAGTTGCCTTCGGGCAGGGGACGCCTGGCCCACCAGTCCACCGCCTCCCCCCAGGGTTGCTGACCGAGCCAGAGCCCCTGCCAGCGGGTTTGCTGCGGCTCGGCCATCACCCGCCCCTGCTTGAACATGGGCTGGCCCGAGAGGGGATCCACCACGGCGGCGATGAGGCGGTTGACCGCCCCCTGGCTGCACTGGCTGTCGGTCCAGTGCATGGGCAGGAAGGCCTCCCCCTCCCTCAGCCCCTCGTCCACCCCGATCAGCAGCCGTGCCTCACCGAGCCCGTTGCTCAACCGCACCAGATCCCCCTCGGCCAGCCCGAGCGCCAGCAGGCTGGCGGCGCCCACCCGCAGCTTGGGCCAGGGTTCGGCCTCCTGCAGGCGGGGCACGTGGCCGGTGCGGGTCATGGTGTGCCACTGATCCCGCAACCGACCGCTGTTAAGCAACAAGGAGAGGCCCGCCGGCTGCAGCACAGCTTTTGGCTCGGCGACGGCGACAGGTTCGGGGGGAAAGTGCTGGGCCAGCGGCAACAGCCGGGCCCGCCCATCCGGCGTGGAGAAGACCCCATCCTCGAACAGGCGGGCGCGGCCGCTGGGCCAGGCTGCGTTGACCGGCCAGCTCAGGGGTGCCAGCGCCTCGAATTCGGCCCGACTGAGGCGGGCCAGCCCCGAGATGTCGAACTGGCGTTGCCCCTCGTTCTCGAATCCCGACAGGGCCGCGTGTTCGCTGAAGATGTCGTGCTCGTGCTCATAGGCAAAGCCTTCGCCGAAGCCGAGCCGGCGGGCCAGCTGGGTCAGCGCCCACCAGTCGGGCCTGGCCTCCCCCGGCAGGGGCAAAAAGGCACGCTGGCGGCTGATGGTGCGCTCCGAGTTGGTGACCGTGCCGCTCTTCTCGCCCCAGGCGGCGGCGGGCAGCAGCAGGTGGGCGAGGCGCGCCGTGTCCGTGTCCGCCGTCACCTCGGAGACCACCAGCAGCTCGCAGCGGGCCAGCGCGTCGCGCACCCGGTTGCCGTCTGGCAGGGAGACGGCCGGGTTGGTGCCGAGCACCCAGAGCGCGCGTATCTCCCCGCGCGCCACCGCCTCGAACAGCGCCACCGCCTTGTGGCCCGGCCCGCGCACCATGGTCGGGCTCTGCCAGAAGCGCTGCACCCGGTCGCACTCGACCTCGCCAAAGCCCATGTGAGCCGCCAGCTGGGTCGCCAGCCCGCCCACCTCGCGCCCGCCCATGGCGTTCGGTTGCCCCGTCATGGAGAAGGGGGCCGCCCCCGGCTTGCCGATACGCCCGCACAGCAGGTGGGCGTTGATGATGGCGTTGGCCTTGTCCACCCCCTGATTGGACTGGTTGATCCCCTGGCAGAACAGGGTGACGGTTTTGGGGGTGCGGGCAAACAGCCGGTAGAAGCCGAGCAGATCCCCTGGCGCCAGGTCGCAGCTCTGGGCCACCGCCTCCAGCTGCCAGGCCGGATCGTCCAGCGCCGCCGCCAGCGCCTCGAAACCGCTCACATGGCGCGCCACGTAATCCTTGTCCCAACCGTCGTTATCGAGCAGATAACGGCACAGACCGTTCCACAGCGCCACGTCGCTGCCGGGTTTGAGGGCCAGGTGCAGATCCCCCTGCTCCGCCGTCATGGTGCGACGGGGGTCCAGCACCACCAGCTTGAGCTCGGGCCGCCGCGCCCGCGCCTGCTGCAGGCGGCGAAACAGCACAGGGTGGGTCCAGGCCGTGTTGGCCCCGGTGATCACCACCAGATCCGCCAGTTCCAGATCCTCGTAGCAGGCGGGCACCAGATCCTCGCCGAAGGCGCGCTGATGGGCCGCCACCGCCGACGACATGCAGAGCCGGGAGTTGGTATCCACGTTGGCGCTGCCCAGATACCCCTTCATCAGCTTGTTGGCAACGTAGTAATCCTCGGTGGTGAGCTGACCCGACAGGTAGATGCCGATGGCCGATGGCCCGGATTCGGCCAATATGGTGGCAAACCGGCTGGCCAGGGTATCGAGCGCCTGATCCCAGCCGATGCGCTGCCCCTGCCAGCGCGGATAGAGCAGACGGTCGGGAAAGTCGAGACTCTCCAGCAGGCTGGCCCCCTTGACGCAGAGGGCGCCCGCGTTGGCCGGATGCTGTTCATCCCCCTTCAGCTGCCAGCTTGCGCCCTCCCGGCTCAGCCGGATGCCGCACCCTACTCCACAATAGGCACAGGTGGTGTTCATTCCCTCGCTCCTTGTCGTCCGGCGACCCGGTTACGGGTTGCCTGATTGCCACGGCCCATAAAAAAGGCGTCCGCCCCTGATGGGGACGGACGCCTTTGTCCAGATGAGCCGCATTCACTCTCTCCAGGGATGACTGCAAACCCTGCGCCAAGATGTCAGCCCCTGCACCACTGCGACCAGGCAGGCAGTGGTTGCGCCGGGACGGTGCAATTGCCCCCTTCCGGGGCCCCGCCGAGCAAAAAGAGGCCACCGCCGGGTCAAGACGGAGCCTGCAAGCGGCGGCGCCCCCAGGCAAGCCTCGACATGCATGTCATGGGCAAAGCGCGAACCGGGGGTATAATGCGGCCGCCACAGAGGAGAACAAGATGAAAGAGTCAGGTTATGGCTGCCCAGAGCAGGCCGATCCACAGTCGCCAACGCAGGCGGCACCGGGCTATTGCTGCATCGGACTGGTCAATCCCAAGTCACCGGAGAACGTGGGGGCCGTGATGCGCGCCGCCGGTTGCTACGGGGCTGACGAGGTCTACTACACGGGCAACCGCTTCGAGCTGGCGCGCCGTTTTGCCACGGATACCAAGCAGATGGTGGACAAGATCCCCCTGCTCGGGGTCGATAACCTCATGGAGATAGTCCCGGCCGGGTGCGTCCCCGTGGTGGTGGATCTGATCGAGGGCGCCACATCGCTGCCGGATTATGTCCACCCGGAGCGGGCCTTCTATATCTTCGGCCCCGAGGATGGCACCCTGGATCCCGCCCGTTATGGCGCCGTGAAGGACGTAGTCTATGTACCGACGCAAGGCTGCATGAACCTGGCCGCCTCGGTCAACGTGATCCTGTATGACCGCTTGGCCAAGCGCCTGCGAGCCGGGGGATAAGGGCCAAGGGATAAGGGATAAGGGAAAAAACATCTGGTCTATGTGACCACACGGCAAGGCTGCATAAGCCTGGCCGCCTCGGTCAAGGTGATCCTCTACGACCGGCTGGCGAAACGCCTGCGGGCCGGGTTGTCATAACGGCGTCACTGCTCCCCTTACTTCTGCACCCTTTGTTCCAGCTCCTTGATAAAACCACGGTAGTAATCATGGAGTTGGTAACGGCGATAGATCTCGGCCAGGGTGCCGCCCCGGATCAGCCGCACCATGCCCTGATCCCAGAGCTGTTGCAGACGCCCCCCTCGCTCGGTATCGGCAAAGATGGGGTAGGTCGGGATCCAGCGCAGGAAAGTGCGCTTCATGTTGGTGGGGATGGTATCGGCCGAGTAGAGCACACCTGCGGTCAGGTAATAGCGGTAACGCTCCTTGGCCAGCAGCTGCAGCGCCATGTCGTGGCTGTCGATCTCGTGCCAGCGCATGGTGACCGGGATGTACTTGTCAAAAGCCCAGCCTCGCAGCCACAGTACTCCCTCTCCCTTCAAACTGGTTTCGCCGAGCCATTGAGGCTGCCACTTCTTGAGCATCAGCACGGTCAGATCGTCGGCCGAGGCGGGATAATTCGGCTGGCGCACACCGATGACTTCATCCCGATAGACCCCCATCGCCATGTCTCCCCCTCTCTGCGCCACCACAGCCAGCGCCCGCTTGTAGGGCACTAGGTGCGGGATCACCTCATAACCATGGGGCTGATAGATGGCCCTGACGATATCCAGATAGACGCCCCGCCCATCCGGCTGGCAGAAGCCAGGCCAGTCATCGCAATAGACATGCAGGGGATCGGCCCGACCGGGCAGGGAAAACAGAAGAAGCAGCAACGACAGCAGCAGACGAACCATGTTTCACAATTTCCTCGGTGGCGATATTTTCATCCGACGGATCAGCCAGCGCGATGAATGCACCCAAGCCATACCACATCATAAGAAGATATGGCGCTGAATCACCTCTTTTTCCCAGTTTTGAGAGCGAGTCGAGGGTTATTACCCTCTGAATGGGTATTATTGACAATAAGATTCATTAGTAGCCCAACCATAGGGGAGCCTTCATATGTCATCCATCAAAACCCTGCTCTGCCCCGTCGATTTTTCCCAGATGTCCCAGTCTGTGCTCGACTATGCGGTGTTCATGGCCCGGAGCCATCAGGCTGAACTCAAGCTGGTCCATGTGGTGGACCAACTGCACGGTTTCGACAGCTACAAGATCCTGCACATGACCGCCATCGAGATCACCCACGAGATGGAACGCCAGGCCAAGACCCAGCTGAAAGAGCTGGTCGCCAGCCTGCCCATTCCCGCTACCTTCGAGGTACGCTTCGGCCGCGCCGCCGACGAGATCGTCATTCAGGCGAAAGAGGAGAAGGTCGACCTGGTGGTCATGGGCAGCCACGGCCGCTCCGGCCTCAGCCACCTGCTGGTGGGCAGCGTCGCCGAATCCGTGGTGCGTCACGCCCCCTGCCCCGTGCTGGTCGTGCGTTAACGCCCGGCTCGTTCACCGCGTAACAGATAACAATAAGGCCAGCACTCGTGCTGGCCTTATGCATGGATGCGTGCACCTCAGCCGTGGGCATAGATGACGCTTCCCCCCTTGATGATGTCTATGATGGCCCTGGACTGCTCCTTGGGTAGCGCGGGGCAACCCCAGCTGCGGCCCAGCTTGTCATATTTGCGCAGGTGCCGCGGGCTGGCATAGTCGGCGCCGTGCACCACTATGGCACGCCTGCGGGCATTGCTGTTCTTGCCCGGGCTCAAGCCATCGAGGCGCAGCGAGTAGCCATGCTTGCCCTGATAGGTCTCGGCGGTACGATAGACGCCGAGGGAACTCTGCATGGAGTTGAGCTGATTGGAAAACTGGCGGGCCGCCAGCTCGCCCGAGTTGCGGCCGTGGCTGACCCAGGTGTGGTAGAGCAGCTTGTGGCGTTTCACGTCGATCACGAACAGCCGGCGCTGGGTCGAGGGTTTGCTGTAGTCGATGATGGTGAGTATGGGTTTGCGCTTGTGGCGCACGCTCTGATAACTGTTGATGGCCTGGCGAAACACCTGTTTGTCGAGCTTGCCTGCCAACCCCAGCTGGCGATAGAGATCCTGATCCCAACTGGCGTGGCTGCTGGTGCTGAAACAGAGCGCCCCCAGTAGCAGCGGCAAGCTCAACCAGAGCCATCCTGGCCGCGCAATCCAATCTGTTTGCTTCATCCTTGAATCTGCTCCCGTTTTTGTTGGTAGTGCAGTGTGCAAAATATCGCCACACCCTGCTGGATAGTTATATGCAAGCCCCTGATGGGGCGCAAGAAAAGAGCATAAAAATGCCGACCTGAGTCGGCATGGTTCCAGCAGGCGTTGGCAACGTCCTCAGGCACGGATCAGATAATCCGCCAATCCCACCCACTTGTAGCTGGTGAGCTCGGTCAGTCCCATGGGGCCGCGGGCGTGCAGCATCTGGGTCGAGACCGCCACCTCGGCACCCAGCCCGAACTGGCCACCGTCGGTGAAGCGGGTGGAGGCGTTGACGTAGACGGCGGCCGAACCGGCGCCATTGACGAACCGCTCGGCATTGCTCAGATCGTTGGTGAGGATGGCATCCGAGTGGCCGGCGTTATGCTCGCGCATGTGGGCCAGCGCCTCGTTCACGTCCGCCACCAGCCGGACTCCCAGAGTCAGCGAGAGCCACTCGGTATCGAAGTCTTCCGGGCCCGCCTCGCGCAGCGTGTCGGCGCCAGCTAGCAACGCCATGGCGTTGGGGGCGGCCACCAGGGCCACCTTGCGCTCGTTCATCAGGCTGACCAGCTGCGGCAGCAGGGCGGCGGCCACCTTTTCATGCACCAGCAGGGTATCGAGGGCGTTGCAGGCGGAGGGGCGCTGCACCTTGGCATTGTCGATGACCGCCAGCGAGCGCGCCAGATCTGCGCTCTCGTCCACGAAGACATGGCTGATGCCAAAGCCGCCAATGATAACGGGGATGGAGCTGTTCTCCTTGCACATCTTGTGCAGCCCGGCACCACCGCGGGGGATGATCATGTCCACGTAGCGATCGAGACGCAGCAGCTCGCCCACCAGCGCCCGATCCGGATTGTCTATGTACTGTACCGCATCGCGTGGCAGGCCGGAGGCGGCCAGCGCGCTCTGGATCACCTGCACCAGCTCCAGGTTGGAGTGGAAGGTCTCGCGTCCACCGCGCAAGATGCTGGCGTTGCCCGTCTTGAGGCAGAGGCTGGCGATGTCGATGGTGACGTTGGGGCGCGCCTCGTAGATGACGCCTATGACACCGATGGGCACCCGACGGCGAGAGAGGCGCAGACCGTTCTCCAGCACCCGGCTGTCGATTTCGGCCCCGACCGGATCATCCAGGGTGATCACCTTGCGCACGTCCGCCACTATCCCCGCCAGCCGGGCCGGGTTGAGCAGCAAGCGATCCAGCATGGCGTCCGACAGTCCGGCCTCGCGGCCGGCCGCTATGTCCTTGTCGTTGGCGGCCAGGATCTGGCAGCTACGCGCCTCCAGCTCATCGGCGATGGCGGCCAGTGCCCGGTTTTTCTGCGCCGTGCTGATGGTCGCCAGCTGATAGGCGGCTTCGCGGGCCGCCTGCCCCATTTTCTCCAGACTCATGATTTTGTCCCTTTCTGGGTGCCGCCTTACAGCAGCACCATGTTATCTCGGTAAATGGCCCATGATCCCGTAGCAGTAGCCACAGACGCTATTGAACCGGCGGCCTTACAGCAGCACCATGTCATCTCTGTGAATGGCCACGGCGCCATAGCCATAGCCCAATATCTGTTCTATCTGATCCGAGTGAACACCCCGCAGCTTCTCCAGCTCCAGATGGTCGTAACGGCAGATGCCGCGGGCCAGCTCGACGCCCTTGGGATCGAGAATGCGCACCACGTCGCCGCGCACGAAATCCCCCTTCACTGAGACTATGCCCTTGGGCAGCAGGCTGGAGCCCTTATCCTGCATGGCGGCCACGGCGCCCTGATCCACCTGGACTTCACCGTGCGGGGGCGGGCCGGCCAGGATCCAGCTCTTGCGCCCTTCCAGCGGCGAGGCCAGCGCCGGGAACAGGGTGCCGATGCGCTCGCCCTTGGCGAGACGGCCTATCACCTCCGGCATCTGGCCGGTGGCGATCACCACCTTGACCCCGGCCCGGCGCGCCACGTCGGCCGCCTGCAGCTTGGTCGCCATGCCACCGGTACCAAGACCACCGACGCTGCCACCCGCCAACTTGCGCAGGGTGTCGTCTATGGTCTGCACCTCTTCGATCAGCTGGGCATCCGGGTTGCTGCGCGGATCGGCGGTGAACAGGCCGGTCTGATCGGTCAGCAGGATCAGCAAGTCGGCATCGGCCAGAATGGCGGCGCGGGCGGAGAGGTTGTCGTTGTCACCCACCTTGATCTCGGCGGTCGCCACGGCGTCGTTCTCGTTGATGACGGGAATGATGCGGTGATCGAGCAGGGTGCGCAGGGTATCGCGGGCATTGAGGTAACGCTCGCGATCCTCCAGATCGGCGCGGGTCAGCAACATCTGGCCGATGTGCAGCCCATAGAGGTTGAACAGATCCTGCCATACCCGGATGAGCTGGGTCTGGCCAACCGCCGCCAGCATCTGCTTGTTGGGCAGGGTCGGCGCCAGCGGGGGATGACCCAGATGTTCACGCCCGGCGGCGATGGCCCCCGAGGTGACCACCACGACTCTGTGGCCGTGACGGTGCAGGGCCGCACACTGTCTGACCAGCTCCACCATGTGGGCACGGTTAAGCTGGGAAGATCCCCCGGTGAGCACGCTGGTGCCCAGTTTGACGACTATGGTTCTGTTTTCCATGGGAGCAAGAAGGCTGAAAAGTAAGGAATCCCTTTATACCCACGGCCCTGTTGCCCTGCAAGGCAATTAAGCCCGCAAGCGCTGCGAGGACCAGGGAAGCTTGCCTTGTGGCAAGAGGCGGCAGGCTTGAAGAGAGGAATGGATAACGGCGGGCAGCGAGACAAGATGGCCCTGCGAGTGAGTGGACGGCTCGCAGGGCATCAGTACATCAGGCGGCGGTGACGGTCAGCTCGTTGGTCACCTGCTCGGCAGGGGAGAGCCGACACTCAAGCGAGGTGAGCTTGTCACTGATGAGCTTGTAGAAGCGGTTGAGGGTACGATCGACTTCCACCTGATGCTTCTTCGGGATTGGCTTGTTGATCCAGGCCCCTTCCGCATTGTAGAAACCGACCTGATAGTGATAGCTGAAGCTGTGATCCTGCTGCTCCAGCACCAGCCACCAGCCCCAGAACTCCCGCTTGTCCGGCGCCGGCTTGGCGCTGACGCAGACGGAGAGACAGTCGAAACGATAGCGCCCCTCTTCACACAGATCTTCACGTAAATAGGGGCCAATCGCGGCAAACTGCCTCAGCAGTCGCTTGTAGGTCACTCTTTCTGACATGTTAACCTCCCTGTTGAACAAGCCACATCATCCTGGGATGACGTTATTTTTTTAGCGCTATATCATGTACATAGGTGCTTTTTAAGCCAGTCGACCATCTCTTTCAACGCCTCGTCATACACCTCCAGCAAGGGTTGCTTGTCGAACACCACCGCCTTGCCATTGCGGCTGGCGGACGCCAATGCCCGTACATCCTGCTCGGGACAAATAAAATCTTTCTTGTGTCCGATACTTAGTATCGGCACGGGAGTGCGAGTCCCCAGCAATCCTTGCGTCTTGAGGGAAAATACCTGGCACTTGGTACGCAGCGACTCCCACTGGGCCGCGTCGGCCCCCAGACGATTCGCCAGCCCGTCGCGCATCATGCGCGGGCAGCGGGCGAACATCTCCTGATTGGTGAACACCTGATTGACGCCCGCCCCTATGCAGACCACAGTCCTGAGCTTGAACGGCTCGATGAAGGCGAGACGCGCCGCCACATTGCCCGCCAGACGAAAACCCACCATGGCGATGCGCTGATGATCGACCCAGGCCACTTCTGACAGGTGGTTCAGCACGGCCTGATGCAGCCGGCTGGTGTCTTGCACCAGTGGCCAGTGCTCGGCATAGCCGATGCCCGGCATATCCAGCGACAACATGCCGATGCCGTTGGGTTCCAGGCATTTGAGATAGAGGTTGAGGAAATCGACCTGCAACGAGTCGATGCCGCCGCTGACGATGACCAGGGGCACGGGTTTGTCCGTGGTCGGCAGATGCAGGTAGCCCTGAATGCTCTTGCCACGAAATGGCACCTGTATCTCTTTGAGGGGCACCTTGAACAGGCGACCCGCCTCGCGGTAGGCCATGTTGCCGAGCAACTGGGCCTGATCCGCCAACTCGTCATTCTTCAGATGGGGATAACTGGCGATGGAGTAGTAACGCACCGCCCTGAGCAGATCCTTCAGGGCTGCCGCCGAGTCACCCTGCTCCACCAGGGCGCGGCCCTGATTGAAGTAACGGCCGGCCAGCTGGCTCCACTCATAGACCCAGTTGCCGGACACATAGCCCTTGATGGTATCCAGGTAACGCTCGTGGGTGCGTTCCCCTTTTCCCATGGCGATGCAGGCCAGCGTCTGTTCCACCTCGACCGGATCCGCCCCCTGCCAGGCCCAGGTTGGCCGGCGCAGCAGACGATACCAGCGCGACGACATGGAGCCATCGATAAAGGTCTCGTCCAGATTGGCATCTTGCTCTTCCACCGGGCTGCTGTTGGAGATCTCGGAGGTCTCCAGCACCTTCTTGACCCGGGTAAACAGCTTCTCGGTCAGGTTAAGGTCGTCGTTCAAGTCCAAAGTAATTACTCATACGGTCAGGCAATGGCTCCATCTTAACCACTTTTCCCGCCCGGCAGCCAGTTGCACCACAAAAAAACAGGGCTCCATATAGGAGCCCTGTGAAGCTGATTCAGTGCTTACTCTTCGTCGCAGATAGGCTGGGCAAACTCCAGCGCCATGTCCCAGGGCTGTTCGATCCAGGTGTCCTGCGGGATGGCGACTTCGAAGTCATCCAGCAGCTGCTCACCCATGGGCTTGGCGAAGATGGCGATGAACTTGGCCTTGGGGTAGAGCTCACGGATCGCCTTGGCGGTAGTACCTGTGTCCACCAGATCTTCCACCACCAGCCAACCTTCGCCATCACCGGCCGTGGTCGCCGCTTTGACAACCACCAGCTCGCGCTGGCTGTTGTGGTCGTAGCTGGAGATGCACAGGGTTTCGACATTACGGATGCCAAGTTCGCGGGCCATCAGCGCGGCCGGTACCAGACCACCACGGCTGACCGCTATGATCCCTTTCCACTGGCTGACAGGCAGTTGACGACGGGCCAGACGGCGCGCTTCACGTTGCAGGTTATCCCACGACACGTAGAATTTTTTTGGCATGTTATCGATCTCGAAGAGTTATATAAAACAAGTACTTAAAAAATAATCACCTCGCGTTTTCACGCGCGGCTGAGTCAATGCTGGCGCCCCTGCTTCCCGAATTCGGCTTGCACGTTGGCGGCCTCAGGGCTGGTACCTCGGCAGCAAAAACAGATGCAATGAAAGCAGGATGGGCATAGCTGGCGGCCATGTCGTTTGGAGGAAAGACCGCAGACAGGCTGTTGGGCCGGCATGATACCATCGTTTGCGGATAAATTGACTGGCAAACGTATGCGAAATGCAGGAAAAAGCGTCCCGGCCCCCTGACATCCCGCCCGGCGTCTGGCATACGCCCACGCTTCACCACACCCGCTCCCACCCGTTGCAGATAAAAAAATAGCAGGGGGAGGATGACATCCTCACTCACCTGCTGCTTCACATCTTGCTGCTTGTCCCCGGCGGGGCGCCCCTGCTTAGCGGTAAGCGAAGGGATTCGGGTAGCTATAACCCTGGGTGTAGAGCGATTGGGCAAACCAATAGGTTGAATTGCTGCCTGACATAGTAAAACTCCTGATTGCTTAACAAGTTACGTACCTTTATGCGGGCTCAGATCCTTGAACAGACACTCGGTTCCATGGAGGCGCACTTGCTTTGCTTCGGTTCCCTGGAGGCATTCATCGTCATCCTGACGGGTGGCGAACCACGGCCACCAATTTACCAGCCGGCGCCATAAACACAATATTTTTGTGACGTACATCACACAATTTCTTTTGTGCTGGGCATTGTCACCTCAACCTCGGCTGTACGCTGCGAACAACCCGATTACCAGCACAAGCCGCGCGCAATTTGCGCTGATCGCTCACATTTTTGTGTGATTGACTGTATTATCGTTATCCTCTTCCTCGGCCCTCTGGGCCCGGTCAATTTCCGTGCTGGTAAGGAGTCCCGACGTGGCACAGCTTAGTTCTCTCTCTCCCCAACTGATTTGGCATTTCTTCGAACAGATCTGCTCCATCCCCCACCCTTCCAAGCACGAAGCCCGTTTAAGCGCCTGGATAGTCGAGTGGGCCCAGGGGGAAGGCCTGGCGGTCAAGCAAGACGCCGTCGGCAACATCATCATCAAGAAACCGGCCACGCCGGGGATGGAAAACCGCAAGGGTGTGGTACTGCAGGCCCATATCGACATGGTGCCCCAGGCCAACGCCGACACCCAGCATGACTTCACCCAGGATCCCATCGATGCCTATATAGACGGTGACTGGGTCACCGCCCGCGGCACCACCCTGGGCGCCGACAACGGCATGGGCATGGCCGGCTGCCTGGCCGTGCTGGCCGACAAAAACCTCAAGCACGGTCCGCTGGAAGTGCTGCTGACCACGGACGAAGAGACCGGCATGACGGGCGCGTTCGGGCTGGAAGCGGGTTGGCTGGAAGGCGAGATCCTGCTCAACACCGACTCCGAAGAGGATGGCGAGGTCTACATGGGCTGCGCCGGCGGGGTGGATGCCAATATCCGCTTCCCACTGGAGCTGGTCGCCGCCACCGAGGGCGAAGGGTTCGAGCTGCAGGTGAAGGGGCTGCGTGGCGGTCACTCCGGGGTCGATATCCATCGCGGTCGTGGCAACGCCAACAAGCTGCTGGTGCACCTGCTGAAAGCGGCCGAGCCGCTGGGCCTGCGTCTGGCCGAAATCCACGGCGGCACCCTGCGCAACGCCATCCCGCGCGAAGCCCGCGCCAAGCTGCTGGTGCCCGCTGCCCACGTCAATGAATTCAAGGCCCTGGTCGACCGCTATGCCGGCATCTACCAGAGCGAGCTGGCAGCCACCGAAGCCAACCTGACAGTGCTGCTCACTGCTCAGGAGAAACCGGCCAAGCTGATGAGCGAAACCCTGCAGACACGCCTGCTGGACTCCCTGATGGCCTGCCCGAACGGCGTGATGCGCATGAGCGATGCCATTCCGGGCGTCACCGAGACCTCCACCAACCTGGGCGTCATCAAGACGCTCGACGGCGAGGTGTATGTGCAGTGCCTGATCCGCTCCCTCATCGACTCCGGTCGCGAGAGCGTCGAGCAGATGACCCGCTCCCTGTTCAATCTGGCCGGTGCCAGCTGCGAATTTACCGGGGCCTATCCTGGCTGGGCGCCGGATGTGGACTCCCCCGTGATGGCGCTGGTACGCAACAGCTACCAGACCCTGTTCGGCGAGATGCCCAACGTCATGGTGATCCACGCAGGCCTGGAGTGCGGCCTGTTCAAGAGCGCCTATCCGGACTGGGACATGGTCTCCTTCGGCCCGACCATACGCGGTGCCCACTCGCCAGACGAGAAGGTACACATCCCGGCGGTCGAGCGCTTCTGGCAACTGCTGGTGCATGTGCTGGAGCAGATCCCGGCCAAATAAGGCGCCGGTTCCTCTGTACTTGCAGTCGACCTGATGCATACCCCGCCAAGTGCGGGGTATTTTTTTGCACGCATGTGGCCGCCACCGCCAGGCACACCTGGCTCCTGAGGGTCGCCTTCCTTTCAATACCCTGGCCCTTCATCTGCCACTTCCGGCCCGCCATTGTGCCATGAGTGGCTCTGAAACCGTCTCCATGAACAGAACTGGGTTTGAAAACCCTTTCCATGATTTATGTAAATTTACCACACAAAAAGTTGATCCAGCTCACATAAGGCCATAGGATCAAATTGTGACCCAGGTCACATACTACAACTAGATAACAGAGCGATGAGGTGAATATATGTTTGAGAACCTGGCAGTACTGTTCCACCTTAAGGGTGCAACCAGCAAGAAAGGCGCCGTAGAGAAAGACACCTACGCCCCGTCAACCCGTGAGTATTACTTCCGTTACGGTGCCTGATGCATCGGAGAAAGAGATCTAACGTAGTAAAATTACACACATCATAATCATTGCAACAGCCATCCCCTCTCGGGGCCGCTGTCCTGCCCTGGCCAGATGTTCCACGGCCAAACCTGAACTCCAACCATGAAGATGGGGCCCACAGGCCCCATTTTTTTATTGCTTGTCTCCCGTGCCACTCTGTTGCGATGCGGGCACCGGCATCATATCGCCTTTCCCAGGGGCACAGCCTCCGCCTCCGCCAGGGGGAAGTGGCAGGCCACCTGATGAGCCGCCCCGTCACAGATATGCAGGCTCGGCGCCGTATGACGGCACAGATCCGTAGCATAGGGGCAACGCTGGTGAAAGTGGCAGCCGCTCGGCGGCGAGATGGGGGACGGCACATCGCCGGTCAGCAGTATGCGCTGGTTGCGACGGCGCGGATCCGGCACCGGAATGGCCGAGATGAGTGCCTGGGTATAGGGGTGGCGTGGCGCCAGATAGAGCGATTGAGCCTCCGCCAGCTCGACGATCCGTCCCAGATACATCACAGCAATGCGATCCGAGATGTGTTTCACCACCGACAGGTCGTGGGCGATGAAGATGATGGCCAGGTTCATCTCCCGCTGCAGGCTGAGCAGCAGGTTGATAATCTGGGACTGCACCGAGACATCGAGGGCCGACACAGCCTCGTCGCATATCAGCAGCTTGGGCTTGAGGGCGATGGCCCGGGCGATGCCGATGCGCTGACGCTGACCGCCGGAAAATTCGTGGGGGTAGCGATCCACCGCACTCTTCGGCAGGCCCACCTTGTCCAGCAGCTCCAGCACCCAGGCTCGCCGCTGCTCAGTGTTGCCCTTGCCGTGGATGATGAAGGGCTCCTCCAGGATCTGGCCGACCGTGTGGCGGCTGTTGAGGGATTCTGCAGGATCCTGAAACACTATCTGCATCTCCTGGCGCAGAGAGCGCATCTCCCGTGGCGAGAGATGGGTGATGTCCCGCCCCTCGAAGCTTATCTGGCCTGCGGTCGGCTCGAACAGCTTGAGCAGGGTACGGCCCAGGGTGGACTTGCCACAACCTGACTCCCCCACCAGCCCCAGCGTCTCCCCCTGTTTGAGGTCGAAAGTGATGCCATCCACCGCATAGACACGATACTTCTTGCGCAGGAAACCACCGCCAAGCTGGAAGTGCTGTTTCAAATCCCGCACGGACAACAACGCCGTCATATCGTCAACTCCTTCCAGTGATGGCAGGCCACCCCATGCCGGGCACCGAGCTGCTCGGTCGCCGGAATGACTCTTATGCAGAGGTCGGTGGCGTGGGGGCAGCGATTGGAGAAGCGGCAACCCGCTGGCATCTCATGCAGAGCGGGCACCTGACCCTTGATGGTCTTGAGCAGGCTCTTGGGGACATCTTCCAGTCGCGGGATCGAGCTCATCAAGCCATGAGTATAGGGATGGCGCGGGTGGTCAAACAGCTCATAGACATCCGCCTGCTCCACCGCGCGACCGGCATACATCACCACCACCTCGTCGCACAGCTCGGCCACCACACCGAGATCGTGGGTGATGAAGATGATGGCCATGCCGGTCTGGGCCTGCAGCTCCTTCATCAGCTCCAGGATCTGAGCCTGAATGGTGACATCCAGCGCCGTGGTCGGCTCGTCGCAGATGAGCAAATCCGGCTCGCAGGAGAGCGCCATGGCGATCATCACCCGCTGGCGCATGCCGCCGGAGAGGTTGTGAGGATAGACGGCAAAGCGCTGGGCCGGCTCCGGGATCCCCACCTTCTGCAGCATGGCGATGGCCGCGGCTTTGCGCTGGGCCCGGTTGTAATCGGGTCTGTGCAGGCCGAACACCTCCATCAGCTGATCGCCCACCGTCTGCACCGGGTTGAGCGCCGTCATCGGCTCCTGAAAGATCATGGAGATGCGGTTGCCGCGCACCTTGTACATCTGATCCGGCGCCAGGGTGAGCAGATCCTCTCCCTGAAAGCGGATGGAGCCAGCCACCACCTGACCGTGGGGCTTGGGCAGCAGCCCCATGATGGCGAGCGAGGTGACGCTCTTGC
Source organism: Aeromonas sp. A04 (assembly GCF_047780465.1). NCBI lineage: Bacteria > Pseudomonadati > Pseudomonadota > Gammaproteobacteria > Aeromonadales > Aeromonadaceae > Aeromonas > Aeromonas sp. A04. Next base: position 51,348 of record NZ_JBLNHP010000012.1, read on the forward strand.
CACAGCCGGACTCACCGACGATACCTAAGGTCTGGCCCGGGGCCACCTTGAAGCTGACCCCGTCGAGCACCTTGATCTTGCCGTCGTCGACGGAAAACTCCACCTCGAGATCGCTTACCTCAAGAATGGGGGCCTGGTTCTGGCCATTATCAGCGGTGAACTTCACCCCGTTATCCGGTACGTCGAGGATGGGGGCCTGTGTGTTGGACATGACTGCTGCTCCCTGCTCAATGGCATCAATGATGTGCATAGGTCTTGTCGAGCAGGGTGATGGGCGCCAGCGCCTCGTCCGCGTCCTTGGCTTTCAAGGTCGCTTCCTTCACCTTGGGATCGAGCCAGAGCAGACCGCCGCTACTGTGGGGATAGCCATCCATGGGCCAGTAGAGCAGATCCGGCGTGTTCTTGGTGGCGGGCACCTCGGGCAGCATCACATGGCGCCAGCTGCTGGCCCGCACATAGTTGAGCTGCACCCCGGGCACGAAGATGGCGAGATCATAGATCCGCTGCTGGATCTGTTGTGAGAGTTTGGCCCGCGTGTCCATGTCGAATTCGACGTTGTAGGCGTCGATCAGCGCGTCCAGCTCCTTGTCCGCCACGTTGAACAGGTTGTTGGTCTGCGGCTTGTTGGCGTTGGCGGAGTGGAACGACTCCCAATACTGTGGGTAGAGACCACCGCCAGCCCAGCCCATCCAGGCCGCCTCGTGTTTCTTCTCCAGCATCACCTTGAAGCCGGTGGCGCCATCCACCAGATTGAGCTCCAGATCCAGACCCGCTTTCTTGGCCTCTTCTTTTAGCACTGTCAGTCGCTTGGAGTGCTCCTGACTGGTATAGGTGAGCGCCAGCGTCAGTCGCTCGCCCTTGTCATTTTGCAAAATGCCGTCCGGCCCCGGCTTGGCGTAGCCGCCCTTGGCAAAGTACTCCCGCGCCTTGCCGATGTCATAGGCCCGCTCCGGCAGCTGGATGTCGGTGAACTCGCCAAAACCCGAGCCGAAGGTGGTGGCTCTGTCATAGTCGCCACGCAGCACGGTTTCGATCATCTTGTCGATGTTGAAGGCTTGCTGGATGCCGAGCCGCACGTTGAGGTCAGCCAGCTTGGGATTGGCCACATTGAGGTGCAGCCCCTGACCGCCCTGCTTGGTGTCTGTCATGGCCATCACCTTCTGCACGTACCCCTTCTTGTACTCCGGGGTGACCGCTTTTTCATGCCACCAGTTGGGCAGTATCATCTCGAAGGTATCCAGCTCCCCTTTCAGGAAGTGACGGAAGGCGATGTTGTGGTCGCGGATCACCTGCACCTTGATGGTGTCGAGGTTGAATCTGTGCTGGTTGTAGCGATCGTCCTTTGCCCACCAACCCTGCTGCTTGCTGAAGGTGACCGACTTGCCCTTCTTGACGTCGCTGATCACATAGGGGCCAGTGGTGGGTGCTATAGCCCAGTTGTACTGCTTCACCCAGTTGGGGGTCAGCTTGTAGTAGTGCCTGGGCTGAGGGTACAGCTCTGTGGTGTTGAGCAGATCCAGCTTGGCCTTGCGGTTGCCCGTTTTGACCAGAATGGTGTGGTCATCGATCTTCTCTACCGCCACCACTTCGGTGGTGTAGTAGTTGTTGTACCAAGGGGCGCGGATTTCTTTTGAGCGCATCATCTCGTAGCCGAAGGTGTAGTCGTCGGCATTGACCGGCTTGCCGTCGGACCATTTGGCCCGCGGATCCAGCTTGAAGTAGACGGTCTGATTGTCTGGCGCTATGGCCCAGTGGGTGGCCAGCGAGGGTATGGGGTTGCCGGTATTGGGGTGGAAGCTGATGAGCCGCAACTGGTTGTCCTGAATAAAGGAGCGGAATGCACCGTTGGAGTCGGGCCCCACGGTGCGGAACGTCAGCGGAAAGCTGTCGACAAACATGTTGAGGCTGCCGCCCGGCAGCGCCTTGGGGGAGGCGAACACAGGATCCGTGTCGTTGGTCTCCCATTTGAGATCCGCAGGCAGGCTGGCCGCCCACACCCAGGATCCGTTCACCAGCACAAAGAGAGCACCTATCCATTTGATTTTATTTTTCATGTTTGACTTCCAGGTCTGGCCCCTGCACTGGGGGCTTCTCAATTAAGGGTTGGATACACACGGCGATGAAGCATGCCGCGTGTCACTGATAACGGGTAAATTTGCGCGGGTCGAACGCCTCGCGGATCGCCTCGCCGATGAAGGAGACCATGATCAGCACCAGACTCACCGCCGCGACGACCGAGCTGACGATCCAGATGGCATCCAGGTTGTTGATGCCCTGGGAGAGCAGCTCGCCCCAGCTCGGAGTCGGTGGTGCCAGCCCGAAGCCCAGATAGTCCAGCGCCGTCAGGGTCGAGATATTGCCCACCACGGCAAACGGCGCCAGGGTGACTATCATCATCAGGGTATTGGGCAGTATGTGGTTGAAGATGATCCGTTTGGTGCTCGCCCCTTGCGCCCGCGCCGCCATCACATAGTCCCGCGCCCGCTCCTTGTAGGTGAGGGTGCGCATGTACCAGGTGATCCCCATCCAGCCGAACAGCACGTTGATGCCAACAAACAGGCCGAAGTTCGGCTTGGCCAGCGACACCAGGATCATGATGACGTAGAGAAACGGCACCTGGGACCAGATCTCGATAAAGCGTTGCAGGATGAGGTCAAACCGCCCGCCGAGAAAACCCATCATGCAGCCTATGCTGACCCCGATGGCATAGCTGGCCGCCAACGCGATAAAGGCAAAGCCGATGGCAATGCGAAAGCCATACACCAGCCGCGCCAGCACGTCACGGCCGCTGGTGTCGGTGCCGAGGAAGTGGCGCTCCTCGGCGCTGGGGGCGTAGGGCGGATAGGCATCCTGCTTGAAATCCTGCTCATAGGGGTTCCAGGGCACAGGGGGCAGCAGCACCCAGTCGCCCTTGCCTTCCTCTGCGAATTTGGCCTTCAGCTGGCGGTAGTTGGTCTCGTACTCGTAATCGAGCCCGAAGTGCTGGCCCGGGATCACGTCACCATAGGTGGGGAAGTGGAGCTGGCCCTGATAGCTCACCATCAGCGCCCGGCTGTTGACCAGCAGCTCCGCCAGCAGGGAGAGCAGCACCAGGGTGGTAAAGATGACAAAGGAGTAGTAGCCGCGTTTTATCGACTTGAAACGCTTGAGTTTTTTTAAGGTGACCGGGTTCATGTTCACTCTCCAAACCGCACGCGGGGATCGAAAGGTGCAACGCAGATATCGGAGACGATATGGCGTGATATCAGCATCGGCATGACAAGAGAGATAGGGTTCATGCTCACTCTCCAAACCGTACGCGGGGGTCAACAGAAGGTGCAACGCAGATCTCGGAGACGATATGGCGTGATATCAGCATCGGCATGACAAGAGAGATAGGGTTCATGCTCACTCTCCAAACCGTACGCGCGGATCAACAAGGGCAACGCAGATATCGGAGACGATATTGCCCACCAGCATCAACATGGAGGTGATGGCCAGTATGCCCATGACGGTGGGGTAATCCCGCTCGACGATCGCCTCGTAGCCGAGCAGGCCGATGCCATCGATGTTGAAGATGGTTTCGATGAGGAAAGAGCCGCCGAAGAAGACGGTGAGCACGGACCCCAGGTGACTGGCGATGGGGATCAGGCTGTTGCGCATGGCGTGATCGGTCACCGCCTTGCGAAACGGCAGCCCCTTGGCCACGGCGGTACGCACGTAATCCGCCGACAGGTTCTCCATCAGGCTGTTCTTCATGGTCATGGTGAGGATGGCAAAATCCCCGATGGCGTAGGCGATGAGCGGCAGCAGGGCGTGGGCGAAGACGGTACGGATCTGGTCCCAACTGCTCTCCATGGAATCGAAATCGTCCCCGGGAAAACCGCCCATGGGCAGCCACTCCAGATGGAAGGCGAAGACTGTGATGAGGAAGATCCCCACCACGTAGGCGGGCAGCGCATAGGCCATGTAGATGAGCATGGAGCTGAGCGAATCGAAGCGGCTGTTGTGCCTGAGGGCCTTGGCTACCCCGAGTGGTATGGATACCGCGTAGCTCAGCAGAAAGGTGGCCAGTCCGAAGAAGGCGGTGACCGGCAACCTCTCCTTGATGAGGCCCCACACCGGCTCGTAATAGCGGGTCGACTCGCCGAGATCCAGCACGGCCAGCTTCTGCAGCCACTCCCAATAGGCGACCAGCATGGGCTTGTCGAGCCCGTAAAATGCTTTCAACTCCTCGATCTGCTCATCGGAGAGCGCCTGGGCGCCCTTGCTGCCACTGGAGCGTCCGGTCTCGTTTTGTGACACCTGCGCCTGCAGCAACATGCGTTCGACCGGGCCGCCCGGCACGAAACGGGTGATGGTGAAGACGAGCAGGGTGATACCGAGAAACGTCGGGATGATCAAAAGCATCCGACGTAAGAAATACGACAGCATGGTGAAACCTCGTCCTTGTTGTTCTTTTATGGCCAGTCACATCCGGTGACGGGCCTCTCCTTCCTGGCATTACTCACTGGATAGGCTGTTATTGGCAGACAATCCGCTGGGTCACTGTAAAAGCTCTGCAACAAAAATCAAGTAGAACGAAGAGGGCAGCATCTGCCTTTGGCAAATAGCAGAATTTACTGTGAGTTTTTTATGAAAACCCCAACTTCAAGATAAAAAACTACTCACAGAGCAATTCAACCATCGTTTAAATTTTAAATTAAAATAATAAAAAACAACCACAAAAACAAAAATTCTTTATTAAACATGGCATTAAATGAAAACTCGTTAATTTACCCTATCTATATACACAAGTTTTAATTTCGCCAAACACCAAGTCTGAACAGAAACACAACACACCACAAAAACAGCTAATAATTCTATATAAGCAGCCTTTCACAAGATAAATATCAAGGGGACAGATCCCTTATCGATAAGTTCAAAATTAATCAATAAAATGGAAACACATCGATTTAACACCGATTTCACATCGTAAATGAATGCCAAGTCAGAATTAAAAACTGGCAATGGCGAACTAATAAAACATAGTCATCTTATTGCCCACCCCTACCCCATCCATACCGCCTCAATTGACGTCCACATCGAAAGCTTGATAAGCCTTACGCATCGCTCCAACGAGGGCGGTATGGAAGCAAACAAAAAAACAACCAGGAAGGATATAGCGATGCTTAGGAAAAGCAGACTCTCTGCTGCCGTTGCGTTTGCCTTGGCGAGCGCGGCAGTGGTAGTTACCCCCGCCATGGCCGAAGAAAGCCAAAACGTCGAAAAACTGCAGAAAATCAAGGTTACCGGCTCCCGCATCTCCCGTGTCGAGGTGGAAGGTGCCACCCCGGTCGTCGCCATCACCAAGGCCAAGATCGAACAATCCGGTCAGCAGACAGTGGCCGACTACCTGAAGCAGGCCTCTTACAACTCCTTCGGCAGCATCTCCCCCTCCTCCGGCAGCTCTGCTCAATCCCAGGCCACCGTTAGCTTGCGTGGTCTCGGCTCCGAGCGCACCCTGGTGCTGCTCAATGGCAAGCGGGTCGCCGGCTCCCCTTCCATGGGGGGCAGCTCCATCAACCTGAACTCCATTCCCATGGCAGCCGTTGAACGGGTGGAAGTGAACCTGGATGGCGGCTCGGCACTGTATGGTTCCGACGCCATCGGTGGTGTCATCAACGTCATCCTGAAACAGGATTATGAAGGGCTGGAATTCCAGGGTCGCATCGGCTCTCCCACCGAAGAGGGCGGCGACGAGAAGAGTGGCTCCATCGTCAGCGGCATCACAGGGGAGAAAGGCGCCCTGATGATGGTGTACGAGCACGACGTCAAGGATGAGATCTACTACAAGGATCGCGACTATCTGGCCCGTGAAGGTGCCTCTGCACCCAGCCTGTATGGCCGCAACATCAAGGGCATCGATGCCGCCACCGGCAAGACGGTTACCCGTACCCTGGATGGCATCGACTGTGCCAATACCGGCCCCGGCTTCGTGCCGGTCGGTACCGCCTGTCGCTTCGACTTTGCCCAGGTCGCCGCCAAGACAGCCTCCCGCACCCGGGATACTGTCTATGTAAATGGCCGTTATCACATCAATGACAGCGTCGACTTCGTCCCCCAGCTGATCGGCTCGCGGGTCACCAGCTTTGGCCGCTTCGCTCCGGCAGCCGGCCCCTTCTCCATCGACGGCACCACTCCGGGCGGGGCCGAGCTGCTGGCCGACAACGGCTTCATCGGCGAGAAGGCCACCGTCTACTACCGCTTCAGCAACGTCGGTCCCCGTGACAATGACATCACCGACCTGACCGGCAGCATGAACCTGGGCTTCGAAGGCACGCTGCCGACCGAAGCGGTGGGTGATATGGAGTGGAATGCGGGTTACATGTATTCCAAGACCGACAACAAGAGCCGCGGCACCGGCTATGTGCTGAACCCGGCGGTCCAGCAGGAGGTCGACAGCGGCAACTTCAAGAACGGCGAGTTCTCCAGTGCCGCCACCGACAGCCTCTCCTACGACACCAGCCGCACCTCCAAGATGGACTTCTTCCAGTGGTACGGCGGTCTGGGCTGGAGCATGGGTGAACTGCCGGCCGGCCCAATCGGCTGGTACCTGGGGGCTGAGTACAACGACTGGGTCTACTCCGACACCTATGACAGCCAGTCAGCGGCAGGCAACGTCATCGGTTCCTCCGGTAACTCGGGTGGTGGCGTACGCGACGTCTTCGCCGCCTACATCGAGAGCCTGATCCCCATCACCGAGCAGGTTGAACTGAACCTGGCCGGGCGTTTCGACAAGTACAGCGATTTTGGCAGTGCCTTCTCACCCAAGGCGAGCCTGCGCTATCAGCCGCTGGACAACCTGCTGTTCCGTACCTCCTGGTCACAATCCTTCCGTGCTCCGGGTCTGGAAGATCTGTATGCGGCCGACGCAGACTCCGCCGACTTTGCCAAGGACTATGTCTCCTGCCAGGCAAACGGCGTGGCCAATTGCCCGGAAGAGCAGTACACCACGGTTCGTCAGTCCAACAAGAACCTGAAGGAAGAGACGGCTGACACCTTCGGCATAGGTACGGCGTATAGCCCGATCGACGATCTCAACCTCTCGCTGGATTACTACTACATCAAGATCGATGACGTGATCCAGCTGGCAACCACCCAGACCCAGTTCTATCAGGAGCTTAATACCGGCAGCAACCCGAACGTCATTCGCGATGCCAACGGCGATGTGGAACAGGTTTACGCCGGCATGGTCAACCTGGGCCAGCTCAAGACCAGCGGTCTGGACTTCAAGGCGGACTACAAGTACGACTTCGATGTCGTAACCGTGCGCTACGACTTCGGCAGCACCTACATTCTGAAATATGAAGAGGGTCTGTTCGCCGGTGGCCCCATGGTCGAGAAGAAGGGCTGGAACGCCAAGCCTGACCTGCGCTTCAATTCAGGTATCGGTGCCAATGTACCCCAGTGGTGGAACATGGACGCCTACCTGAGTGCCAGCTACATCGACTCCCAGAGCCAGGACTACGTGGATGGTCAGCAAGAGGGCCATATCGCCTCCCAGACCACCTGGAACCTGAACGTCGGTGTGGACACCCCCTGGAACGGCAAGCTGCAAGCCGGTGTGAAGAACATGTTCAACGTAGGCCCCTCGCTCTCCAGCGACGGCTTCACCTACGAAGAAGAGCTCTACAGCATCGACGGGCGCATCGTCTACCTCGACTACACCCAGAAGTTCTAATCAACCTCGTTGATATACAACCCAAGCCGGCCCGGTCGGGCCGGCTTTGCCCAAGGTTCCAAGGAAGTTACGGAGATAGGGTAATCCTATGAAGACAAGGACAATTACAATGAAGAAAGCGCTCCTCGGCAGCCTGGTTTCGGCCGCCTTGCTGACCAGCTTCAATCTGAGTGCCGCCTCTGCCGGCCAGGCAGTGGACGCTCAAGCCGCCACCGACAATGCATCCAAAGTTTCCCAGCAGAAGATCGACAACTACGCCGAGTCTGCCGAGTCTGCCCTGGCGCAGTACAAGGCCGCCTTGCGTCAGGTCGACAGTCTGCGCACCTACAACGAGCAAGTGGGCAAGATGGTCGACTCCCAGACCACAGAGCTGGCCTCGATGCAGCGCCAGATCGCCCAGATCGACCAGACCAGCACCGAAGTGGTGCCCCTGATGCTCAAGATGATCGACTCCCTCGATCAGTTCGTCTCTCTGGATCTGCCGTTCCAGAAGGTCGAGCGGGAGGACCGCGTGGCGGCCCTGACCGATCTGATGAACCGGGCCGATGTCACCATCTCCGAGAAGTACCGCAAGATCTTGGAGGCCTACCAGATCGAGGAGGGCTTCAGTCGAACCATAGAGTCCTACAAGGCTAGCCTGGACAAGGCCGGCACCGAGAAGACCTATGAGTTCCTGCGCGTCGGCCGCATCGCCCTGCTCTACCAATCCCCGGATGGCAACGAGACCGGCATGTGGAACAAGAAGACCCGTCAATGGGAAGAGTTGCCCCAGGAATATCGCAGTGCAGTAGAACAGGGCTTGCGTATCGCCAAGAAGCAGGCGCCCCCCGCGCTCATCAAGCTGCCGGTTCAAACTGCGGAGAAAGCATCATGAAAGGAATCAAACTTGCCATTGCCTCCCTGATCGCGGGAGCCACCCTGATCACCCTGCCGGTGACCGCCGCCGAGAAACCTGTGGATCTGAACGCCCTGCTCAATCAGGTCAAGGCCGCCAGTACCAGCGAATCCCAGCTCAACAAGGAGCGGGAAGCCCGCTTCCTGGCAGACAAGAACGAGCAAGGCGCCCTGCTGGCTAAGGCCAAGGCAGAGCTTGCCGCCGAAACCGCCAAGGGGGAGAAGCTCAAGGCCACCTTCGATGCCAATGACAAACAGCTGACCGAGCTGACCGACACCCTGCGCCAGCGTTCCGGCAACATGGGCGAGATGTTTGGCGTGCTGCGCCAGTTTGCCGGTGAGTTCAAGGGGATCTTCAACGCCTCAGCCCGCCGGGTCGAACACCCGGAACAGGCGGCGCTGCTGACCCGCCTGGCAGAAAGCAAGGAGCTGCCCTCCAGCGATGATCTGAGCGCCTTCTGGACCACCACCCTCAGCCGCATGGTCGATGGTGGCAAGGTGAGCCAGATACCGGCGACCGTGGTGTACGGCGAGGGCAACCAGGCCGAGAAGACGGTCACCCAGATAGGTGAGTTCAATACCGTCTCCGAGGGCAAGTACCTGACCTTCGTCCCGGAAACCGGCAAGTTCGAGCAGCTCTCCCGCCAGCCCGAGAATGCAGTGCTGGAGCCCGTCGCCAAGTTTGAACAGGGCAACGGCGCCGTCGAGCCCATCTTCATCGACCCGTCCCGCGGGGTGATCCTCTCCCTGCTGGTGCAGTCGCCAACCCTGAAGGAGCGCATCGATCAGGGTGGTTCCGTGGGTTACGTGATCCTGGCACTGGGGGTCATCGGTACCCTGCTGGCCATCTTCTGCGGCCTGCGTCTGTCGATGATCGGCACCTCCATGCGCAAGCAGCTGAAATCCGATCAGGTCATCAAGGGCAACCCCATCGGCGAGATGCTGGGGGCTTATCAGTCCCACCGCGGTGACAACATCGAGGATCTGGAATCCAAACTCGACGAGATCATCCTGCGCAACGTACCCAAGTTCGAGAAGGGCATCAGCCTCATCAAGCTGATCGCCTCGGTCGCCCCGCTGCTGGGTCTGCTGGGGACAGTGGTCGGGATGATCGCCACCTTCCAGGCCATCACCCTGTTCGGTACCGGGGATCCCAAGCTGATGGCGGGCGGCATCTCCGAGGCCCTGGTCACCACCATGCAAGGCCTGGTGGTCGCCGTGCCCATGCTGTTCCTCTACACCATAGTGCAGACCCAGAGCCGTCGTCTCATCCAGGTCCTGGAAGAGCAGAGCGCCGGTTTCGTCGCCCGTTATCAGGAACGTCTGCACGCCGCCAAAGCCGCAGCCTAAGGAGTCACCCATGTGGTTCTGGTTGATTGAAGAAGTCGAGTCGGTCCGCCGGTTTCTGGGATTGGGGGGCGACGTACTGGTTGCCCTGTTCTTCCTGACCCTGATGATGTGGGCCTTGCTGCTGGAGCGCTGGTTCTACTTCATGGCGGTCTATCCCAAACAGGTGAAGCAGACCAAGGCGACCTGGATGGCCCGCAGCGATCACCTCTCCTGGTCTGCCAAGCAGATCCGGCGCGAGCTGGTCTCCCGGGTCGCCATGGCGGTGGACAAGGGGATGCCGGTCATCAAGGTGCTGATCGCCCTCTGTCCGCTGATGGGGCTGCTCGGCACCGTGGTGGGCATGGTGCAGGTGTTTGACACCCTGGCCATCACCGGCACGGGTTCCCCCAGGGCGATGGCCTCGGGGATCTCCAAGGCGACGGTACCGACCATGGCGGGCATGATTGCCGCCCTTTCCGGCCTGTTTTTTGTCAACCAGCTCGATCACAAGGCCAAGTTGGCGGTGCAGAAGCTGGAAGACAACCTGAAACACGGCTGATGCAGGATGCACTCGGCCGGGTACTGCCCGCCGGGGCACAGAACAAGCAAGGAGTTTTTGCCATGAGAAAACGTCACAGCGACAGCGGTGCCGATGAGGCGGCCATCGATCTGACCCCCATGCTGGACATAGTGTTCATCATGCTGATCTTCTTCATCGTCACCACCTCGTTCGTCAAGGAGTCCGGTGTGGAGATCAACCGCCCGAGCGCCAGCACGGCCGAGACGGTGAAGAAGGGGAACATCATGGTCGCGGTCCGCGAAAACGGCCAGGTCTGGGTCGACAAACGGGTCGTCGAAGTGGGCGCCGTGCGTGCCAACATCGAGCGGCTGCGAGCGGAGAATCCGGAGAGCGCCGTGGTGATCCAGGCCGACACCGAGTCCCGTTCCGGTCTGGTGGTCCAGGTCATGGATCAGATCCGCATGGCCGGTGTCCAGAACATCTCCATCGCGGCGAGCAAGAGCAGCTGATGCCGGAGCGAGCACCATGAGATACCTGATAGCGATAGCGGTCTCCTGTGTGGTGGTGTTCTTCCTGTTTCTGGGAATGAACAAGCTCATCACGCCGGATCACCGGGAGCTGACGGAGAGAGAAGACGTCACCATGACCGACTTCATTCGCCTCAAGCCCCAGGAGACCCTGCAAGAGAAACAACGGGAACTGCCCAAACCGCCCCCCCCGAACCGTCCGCCTCCCCCACCCGAGATGGAAGTGGCGAGCACCGACAGGCCGAAGATGGAGAGCGCCCCAATGGACATGCCCAAGCTCGACATCCCGGTCAACATCGGCGGTGGCAACGCCCTCGGCGCCTACAGCACCGGCGGCGGTGGTGGCGGTATGGGGGGCAACAACGGCGCCATTCCCATGGCGACCTTCGAGCCCATGATGCCCCGCAAGGCGGCGCTGGCTGGCCTCGCCACAGGCAAGGTACTGGTGGAGTTCACCGTGACCGAGCGCGGCACCGTCAGCAACATCCGCATCGTCAAGGAAGAGCCGCGCAGCTATGACCTCGGCAAGGAGGCACGCAAGACGATTGCCAAGTGGACCTTCAAGCCGGCCATGGTGGACGGCAAGCCCCAGGCAAGCCGCATGCAGCAAGAGATCGAGTTCGCGGTCAACTAAGGAAGGTGGCGATGAAAAAGTTACATACCCTGATCCTCGCCCCGGTGGCCATGGCGGTACTGCTCAGTACCGCCGGCTGGGCCGCCGAGCAACCCGCCCTGTCTGACCGCGCTTACCGCGCGGTCAACAAGGCCCAGGCGTTGATCACCGAGAAGAAATACGGCGAGGCGAATGCCAAGCTGCAGGAGGCGCTGTCCGGCGCAGGCGAGCGGGTCTACGACAGAGGGGTCATCCTGCAGACCCTGGGCTTCGTGGCGGCCCAGCAGGAGAAATATGGCCAGGCGACCAAATACTTCGCCGATGCCATCGCCACCGGCGGCCTGCCGCAGCCGGTGGCCCAGCAGGTGCGCTACAACCTGGCCCAGCTCTATATGGCGGAGGGGAACTTCAAGGGCTCCATCAGCACCATGAACCAGTGGTTTGCGAGCCTGGGCAAGGACGAGAAACCGACCCCGCACGCCTACATCACCCTGGCCAACGCCCACGTGCAGCTCAAGCAATATCGGGAGGCCATTCCGGCGGTGGATCAGGCCATCAAGCTCTCGGCAGGCAAGGCGCCGGAGTCCTGGTATCTGCTGAAGATGGCGGCCCACTACGAGCTGAAACAGTACAAGCCGGCCACCGAGGTGCTGACCGCCCTGGTGGACAAGTTCCCGGAGAAGAAGAAGTACTGGACCCAGCTCTCGGCCATGCACATGCAGGCGGGCAACGATGCCAAGGCCCTGGCGGCGCTGGAAGGTGCCTACAACCTCGGCATGCTGACCGAGTCGACCGAGTTGCTGCGGCTCGCCAACTACCTGGCCTTCGCCGGCATCCCCCACCGCGCCGCCCGCGTGATGGAAAAGGCGATGAAGGAAGGGACCATCGAGAGCAATGCGGCCAACTACAAGACGCTCGCCAACTACTGGCACCAGGCCAAGGAGCTGGACCCAGCCATCGATACCCTGGCCAAGTCCTACAAGCTGGCCCCCAGTGCCGATCTGCAACTGAAGATGGCGCGCATGATGATCCAGAGCAAGCGCTACCAGGATCTGGTGGCCTTCGCCGCCAAGCCTGCCGCCAATGCCAGCGGCGAACAGCGGGCGGATCTCAAGTTCCTGACCGGGGTTGCCTACTTCGAGCAGCAGAAACCGAAGGCGGCATTGAACGCCTTCATCCAGGCCGCCCAGCATGGCAACGTCAGTGGCCGCGCCTCCCCCTGGATCAGCTTCCTGAAGGAGCAGCAGGGCGGTGCCGTCACTCAATAAACCGGCACGCCATGGGCAAGAATCCGCCCATGGCGACTGCCCATCCACAAGGGGGTCAGCCCCGCAGCTTGCCTGGTGGCAATTGGCCGCTCTTCGGAGCGGTCTTTTTTATGGTCCCCTTCCTTTATATAGGCAGCAAAAAAATCCGGAGCCTGGGCTCCGGATTGGGTCATTGCGTTGAGGCGGGGTTGGCCCCTCAACCTGTCATCAGTAATTGCATACCAGCTTCCAGCTGCCATCGCCCGCCTTGGGTTCGCTGCTGGTCCACCAGTTCGCCTGCCAGACCCCCTTGTTGTGGGTCATGCGGTCGGTGCCGTTGGCGTGATCCCCGCGTGCCCAGGTCGGATAGGCATTGTACTCCGCCGGGTTGACGCTCTGGCTGGTGCAGCTGGTGCCACCGCTACCGCCGTCACCGCCACTGCTGCCCCCCAGCACCGCCTCGGCCAGGGCCGGGAAGTCGGCTTTCAGCCCTATAGTCTGGCTGCCGGCAATCAGGCGCATGCCGCTCGGCACACCGGCCGCCGGCAGATAGTAGGTCATGGCCACTTCCACCTCGGTGCCCGGCGCCCAGGCCTTCCAGGCCGGCAGCGTCAGTGCCACCTTGTGGAAGTCCTTCTCGCCTGCGATACCGTCGGAGTTCTGGTTGCCGCCGCTCTCCACCACGGTCAACCCCATACCGCTCTGGTCGGTGATGGTGTCGGAGGTGGAAGTGGGCATCAGGAACTCGATGCGGGTGCCACCCGGTATGGTCTGGGTCGACTTGTTGGTGAGCTTCAGGGTCGGGTTGATCGGGTAGTTGGAGTCCCCTTCCTTGAAGCCGGAGAGGCTCACACCGATGTCGAGCTGGGCGGCCGGTGCCGGCAGATCGTTCTGTTTCAGGGCCGCCTTGTCGGCCTTGCTGAACTTGTCGTAGGCGAGGCTGGTGAGGGTGCTGCCCATCACGTACTCGTTCTTCGCGGCGTCGAAGTCATAGTCTCCCGCCATCTCCCAGAACATCACGCCCCCCAGACCGCGACTGACGATGTAGTCGAGCTTGTGGCCCATGGACTCTTCATCTTCGGTGGAGAGGAACACCTTCTTCTGCTCGTTCCACAGCCAGGGCGCATGCGCCTTGTCGTCGTAGTAACGCACGTACTGGCCTTGCATCACGTGGGCCGGGTTGTTGGGATCCAGACCCCAGGCCTGGCCGTAGCTCGGCAGTGTGGTGATGCCGAGGCTGGCCGCGTGCTCCAGGTTTTTGGCATGCCACATGGGCACGGCGCCGCCGCCAATCTCCTTGCCGTTCTTGTCAAGGTCATGCCAGATGTTGTCGATGCCGACCGCCCCGTTGCCGCACGGAATGGTGCTGCCACCGGTCCCCGGCTGGCAATCGCTCTGGCTCGGCAGCGCCGCCTTGCCCCCCAGGCCGTGGGTGCCACCGGTGACCCCCTGCCAGCCACGGGTGTAGTAAGGCACCCCTATGTTGATCTTGCCCGCCGCTAGGGCGCCACGGAAGTAGTGGGCCGCCCAGGCGGAGTTGAGATAACCGATGCCACCGAACTGGGCCTGGGTGTAGACACCCCACTGGGACAGCTCGGGATCCGCCTTGTTGTCGAACAGGGCGGCGTTGTGGCCGACGAAGTGGTTCCAGGCACCGTGGAAGTCATAGGTCATCAGGTTGACGTAGTCGAGGTACTGGGTAACCTGGAAGTTTTCCATGCCGCGCAGCAGGTAGGCCGAGGCCGGCGAGGCTATGGTCAGCATGTACTTGCGACCGTCCTCGGTCCCGGCGCTGTCGAGCTTGTTGCGCAGGGTCTTCATCAGCACTTCATAGTTCGCAAACAGCTTGCCGCGACACTGGTTGGAGAGCGGGAAATCGTTGGGGTTGCCCGCATCCTTCATGGAGGTGGGGTACTCGTAATCCACATCCACCCCGTCGAAACCGTACTGGCGGATGAAGCCCACCGCCGAGTCGGCGAAGGCGTTGATGCCAGCGGTGTTGACCGAGCAGTCGCCCTTGGTGGTGGCGGCGTAGAAGCCGCGGGTATCGGCCCAGCCCCCCACCGAGATGAGGGTCTTCACGTCCGGGTACTGCTTCTTGTATTTCGACAGCAGGTTGAAGTGACCCTGATAGGCGAACTCGGGATCCATCTCGGCGCCCGGCACCCCGTCCCAGGTCATCTTGGTGGCGGCGTCATCCACCTTGATGAGGTGGCTCTGTTCATCCACAGCCGCGAAGGCGTAGTTGATGTGGGTGATCTTGTCCCAGGGGATGTCGCCCACCAGGTAGGAGGGCAGGCCGTTCTTGCCGGTACGCCAGGAGGTGAAGTAACCGATGACGCGACGGCCATGGTCATCCCCCATGCACTCGCTGCCATCGGCGCGGTAGATCTGGCGCACGTCGCAGGAGAGGTTGCCGCCGGTGGGGGGCAGGGCCGCCTCTTCCACCTGCACGTCCACCTGGGCTGACTCGCCAGAGAGATTTGCCTTGTCGGTCGCCACCAGCTTGAGGCCGGTCAGCCCCTTGTTCTGGGGCGTCCAGCTCAGTTGCCAGGGGGCGCTGCTGTCTTCGCCCACCTTCTGGCCATTCACGAAGAGCTCGAGCTTGGCGACGTCGTCATTGGTGTCGGTCACATTGCCGGTCACGGTGAGGGCGCGGCCCAGGGTCACCTTGGCGCCGCTGGCCGGGCTGCTGATGCTCACCCTGGGCGCCTCAGGCGCCACCACGGCGTTGACGCTGAAACTGGCATCCGCCTCGCTCAGCAGCTTGCCATCCTTGTCCAGCCCACGAGATTTGAGTTGATGGGGGCCGACACCGGTAGCAACCCAGCCGGCCGACCAGGGGGATGCACTGCTCAAGGCGACCTGCTTGCCATCGACCAGATACTCGACCTTGACCAGGGCGCTGCTGTTGCCGCTCAGGGTCACAGCGAGCGCCACCGATGCGCCCTCGTTGAAAGCGCTACCAACGGCGGGCGAACTGATCGCCAGTCCGAGCGCCGGTGGTGGCACCTCGCCGCCATAGAGCTTCCAGGCATCGGCCCAGACCACTCCCACCCCGGGAGCGTAGTGATAGGGCGAGGCCCCGCACCAGCCGGAGTAGGGAAATTCTTTGCATTCGTAGAGGGAGCCTGCGTTGCTGACGATATCGCCAGCCTTGTAGGCGGTGCCGGCCTGATAGGCGGGATAAGACGCGGCTTGTGCCCAGGCGGGCATGGCAGCCAGGGCCACCAGCATGGCAAGCCTGCTGGGCCTAAAGGTCTGTTGCATATTGTTATCTTCCTTGTTTTGTCTTGGCATTGGTCACCAGGACAAAGAACAATCGCAACCTGCGTGATGGGGGGCAGACAACTGGCAATGGACCTGCCACAGACACCACCCTCACCCCGGGAAGCCCCGCTATCTGGATCGACTGATCTTGAGACCGGAGGCATTGCGTCCCGGCATCTCGGCCGGTTTGCCCTTTACCTGGGTTCCGTGAGGAACAAGCCGAGTATAGGAATCAAGCAGCCGAGTCTCAATCTTCATTCTCGAAGAAAAATATGTGGATGCCAGCCAGATCACAGTTTCCCGCCTTGAGTGAATTAATGATTTTGTCATTAATTTCATACTGTTAGCCAAGTCAAAAAAACCGAGATTGCCCTCATTTGCATCCCCGTAATGTGCGTTGGCTCACTGGTATGACATGCCGGAAATGTGACAATGCGCGCCCTTGGCCAATGAGCCAAGGCTATGGATACACTGGCAAAAATAAAAAAGGAACCGTTATGAAAGGAACACGTACCCTGCTGTCGCTGGCCGTGGGGCTTGCGCTCGCGTCCCCGTCCCTCCATGCCGCCGGCTTCAGCTGCCCGGCCGACAGTGCCCTCACCCCCATCCCCGTCATTCAGGGCAGCGGCGACAAGAGTCCGCTCATTCCCAGCGACAAGTTCGAGAGCCCCCAGAGCGTCATGGTCAAGGCGGTGGTCTCTGGCCTCGGCGAGAGCCTCAACAAGGGATTCTACCTGCAGGACGTGCAGGGCGATGGCAACCCCCAGACCTCGGACGGCATCTTCGTCTACCTCAACGACAAGAACTTCGCCAGCAAGTACCCGGATATCAAGCCGGGCGCCGAAGTCTGCCTGGAGGCCAAGGTCGAGGAGTACTACAACCACACCCAGCTCAAGCCGGTCGCTGACAGCGGCACCCCGCGCCTACGAGTCCTCGCCCAGGGGACGGCCCCTGCCGCCGTGCCGCTGCGGGTGCTGGAAAACGAGACCCTGGCCCGGGCGCTGGAGCGTCACGAAGGGATGCGGGTGCGCCTCGATGCCGACAGCGCGCTCAAGATAAGCCGCAACTTCAGCTATGACTACGCCGCCCGGCGCAACAACCTGGTGCTCTCCCACCAGGCGCCGCTGATGAAGCCGACCCAGCTGCACGATGCAGACAGCAAGGCCGCCAAGGCACTGGCCAAGGCCAACGCCAACAACCGGGTGTTCCTCGAATCCGACGTCAAGGCCGCCGATGGCAAGCTGCCCTGGCTGCCGGGGTGGGAGCCGGAGCAGGGTTACCTGCGCATCGGCGACGCCCCGGTCAACCTGGATGCGCTGGTGGGTTACAGCTACAACGAGTACCGGCTGATAGTGCCGCAGGATCAGGTGATCACCGCCGGTGATCTGCTGCGCACCAGCGACAACGATCGCCAGAGCGCCCCGGCCCGTGCCGATGGCACCGATCTGCGCATCGGCAGCTTCAACGTGCTCAACTACTTCACCAGCCACTCCAGCGTGGGCGGAGCACTCAACGTGCTGTGCAAGGATCAGGCGGATGCGGACAGCGCCAAGGGCTGCAACCGCGGTGCCAAGAACCTGGAGGACTTCCAGCTGCAGCGCACCAAGATAGTCAACGCCATCACGGAGATGGATGCCGACCTGCTCGGCCTGATGGAGATGGAGAACAACGGCTTCGACAGCCACTCCGCCATCAGTGATCTGGTGCAAAGCCTCAACGCCCAGCAGAAGGATGCCAGCAAGCAGTACGCCTTCGTGGCCCTGCCCAAGGCGCTGCTTGGCAACGAGCGCTTCTTCGGCGGCGACGCCATCATGGTGGCCATGATCTACCGACCCGCCAAGCTGACGCCACAGGGGGACGCCGGCGTCATCACGCTGCCGGTGCAGAAATACCTGGATGCGAAAGGGGTCGAGAAACAGGCCTCCCAGCGTGACTCTCTGGTGCAGAGCTTCACCGTCGAGGGCAGCAAGGAACCGCTGACCCTGGTGGTCAACCACCTGAAATCCAAGGGATCCGGCTGCCTGGAGAACCTGGACGGCAAGGAGCCGGCCGATCTGCAGGGCAAGTGCACCGAGTTCCGGGTCAGCGCCGCCAAGGTGCTGGGCGAGGCGGTGAACAAACTGCCGGGCCAGGTGCTGCTGGTGGGGGATTTCAACTCCTACGCCAGGGAAGATGCGATCCGGGTGCTGACCGACTATGTGCCGACCGAGGGTCAGCGCAAGATAGTCTCCGCCTCCCAGACCTTCCTCGGCGATCAGGTCTTTGAGCAGACCGGCAGCGAAGTGGCCAAGAGCTACGGCCTGGTGGACATGAACGTCAAGTTCAACAAGGAGAAGGCCATCTCCTACAGCTACGAGGCCGAGCTCGGCACCCTGGACTATGCCCTCGCCAACCCGGCACTGGCCAGCAAGGTAGTGGCGGTCGCCGACTGGCACATCAACTCGTTCGAGAGCAACCTGTTCGAGTACGGCCGTGACTTCAGCGGCGACATGATCAAGTCCGGCAACCCGTTCAGCGCCTCCGACCACGACCCCATCATCGTCGACCTCAAGCTGAAGGAAGAGAGCAACGGCGGTGGCGGTGCCATGGGCGCCCTGCTGCTGGCCCTGCTGCCGCTGGCCTGGCGTCGTCGCCGCGGCTGATGCGGCCTTGCCATAACGCCAAAAGCCCGCTGCGATGCGGGCTTTTTTACGGGCAAGAGACGGGCTGAATGAAAAAATGAGCCAAAACAAAAAGGCCACCGCGATAACGGTGGCCTTTCGGCTTCTTGTAACAAGAATTTGGTGGAGCTACGCGGGATCGAACCGCGGACCTCTTGCATGCCATGCAAGCGCTCTCCCAGCTGAGCTATAACCCCAAGTTTCGTACTCGACAAATGGTTCTGGCGGCCATCTGTCGCAAATATTGGTGGAGCTACGCGGGATCGAACCGCGGACCTCTTGCATGCCATGCAAGCGCTCTCCCAGCTGAGCTATAACCCCAAATTCTTTCTTCATTAGACAACCGGTTCTGGCGGCCGGTTGCCCTAACTCTGGTATTCAAATATCAAATAGTGGTGGAGCTACGCGGGATCGAACCGCGGACCTCTTGCATGCCATGCAAGCGCTCTCCCAGCTGAGCTATAACCCCACAAAGGTCGGCCTGGGTGATACACACCGCACTGCCCTGGGTACTTCATCTTCAATCAGGAACCTGGTGGAGCTACGCGGGATCGAACCGCGGACCTCTTGCATGCCATGCAAGCGCTCTCCCAGCTGAGCTATAACCCCTTGGATTCCAGATTGTTCGAGGAGAATTTGGTGGAGCTACGCGGGATCGAACCGCGGACCTCTTGCATGCCATGCAAGCGCTCTCCCAGCTGAGCTATAACCCCTTGGATTCCAGATTGTTCGAGGAGAATTTGGTGGAGCTACGCGGGATCGAACCGCGGACCTCTTGCATGCCATGCAAGCGCTCTCCCAGCTGAGCTATAACCCCAACTCACCTCGGCGCTACCAAAGTTATCTCCGGCAACGGAGGCGCATGATAGGCATCACCCGCTTTGCTGTCAACCCAAAAATAACGCCGATTGGCGCGTTTAGTCAAAATTCAATCGGTTAGCTGTTTTTACCAGCAACCTTGCCGCTATCTCGCTGTTTTATGTCACAAATCTGGTTAGCCAACAAAAACAAAGGGCCCCCTCGCGGGAGCCCTTTTGCATGCCATCACAGGCACTTATTCAGCAGCCATACGCGCTTCGATATACGCCAGGGCACGATCAATGCGGGCGAGTACCCGCTCCTTGCCCACCAGCGCCATCACGGCGTCGATGCCGGGGGAGAGATTACCCCAGACCGGTGACGGCAATGTGCGAAGGCAAGCTTACTCGGCGGCCATGCGTGCTTCGATATACGCCAGGGCGCGATCGATGCGGGCGAGTACCCGCTCCTTGCCCACCAGCGCCATCACGGCGTCGATGCCGGGGGACTGGCCCAGACCGGTCACGGCTACGCGCAGCGGCATGCCGACCTTGCCCATGCCCTGACCCAGCTCGGCGGCGGTCGCTTCTATCAGCTCGTGCAGCGCCTCTGTGGTCCAGGTTTCCAGCGCCGCCAGCTTGGCTTTGGCAAGGGTCAGCGGCTCGGCAGCCACACCGCGCAGGTGCTTCTTGGCGGCCGCTTCGTCGATGGCTTCGTACTCTTCGAACAGATAGCGGCTCTGGGCGGCCATCTCCACCAGGGTATTGCAGCGCTCGGCCAGCAGGGTGACAACCTCGGCCAGGGCCGGGCCCTTACTGGTGTCGATCTGCTGGTTTTCCATGTGCCAGGCCAGGTGCTTGGCCACATAGGCCGGATCCAGGCTGCGCATGTAGTGGTTGTTCAGCCACAGCAGCTTGTCGGTGTTGAAGGCGGAGGCGGACTTGGAGATGGCATCCAGGCTGAACAGCTTGATCATCTCGTCCAGGGTGAAGATCTCCTGATCGCCGTGGGACCAGCCCAGACGCACCAGATAGTTCAACAGGGCTTCCGGCAGATAGCCGTCATCGCGGTACTGCATCACGGAGACGGCGCCGTGGCGCTTGGACAGCTTGGCACCGTCGTCGCCCAGGATCATAGAGACGTGGGCAAACTCAGGCACAGGCGCGTTCAGGGCCTTGTAGATGTTGATCTGGCGCGGGGTGTTGTTGATGTGGTCTTCGCCACGCACCACGTGGGTGATCTCCATGTCCCAGTCATCGACCACCACGCAGAAGTTGTAGGTGGGGGCGCCATCGGTACGGCGGATGATGAGATCGTCCAGCTCTGTGTTGGCAAACTCGATGCGGCCACGGACGTGGTCATCGAATACGACGGAACCTTCGGTCGGGTTGCGGAAGCGAATGACGTGCGGCGCATCGGCCGGGTGATCGTGGGCCGCATCACGGCACTTGCCGTCATAGCGGGGCTTCTCGCCGCTGGCCATCTGGCCTTCGCGCAGCGCGTCCAGGCGCTCACGGGAGCAGTAGCACTTGTAGGCGCGGCCGTCGGCCAGCATCTCGTCGATGATGCCGTTGTAGCGATCGAAACGCTTGGTCTGGTAGTAGGGGCCCTCATCCCAGTTCAGCTCCAGCCATTCCATGCCCTCAATGATGGCGTCGATCGCCTCCTGAGTGGAACGTTCCAGGTCGGTATCCTCAATACGCAGCACGAACTCACCGCCCTGGCTCTTTGCAAACAACCAGGAATAGAGTGCGGTACGGGCACCGCCGACATGCAAAAAGCCGGTCGGGCTGGGAGCAAAACGGGTTTTGACTTTCATCTTTAAGCCTTGTGTAGAGGGCCTTGGGCCAATTCGTTAGAAAAAACCGTCGCATTTTAGCACTCAGAATCCCGGATGGGAAAACCATGAGGCGGCGGCGCGCTAAAGTAGGGGGTTAAATTGGCCGGGCGACCGCTTGGCACCTGATATTTGAGGGGGATCGCAAAACAGAAGCGCCATTTCCGATTTGCTATGGGAAGTGTTGGAGAGCTGCCTCCTCCGGCCGATATTCAAATAACTCTCACACTACTTCTCACGAAACAAGGAAGAGACGATGCAGTTCCGTTCTATCCAGAATCGCATTCTGGTGATGGCCGGGATCGCCATGACCACAGCCCTGGTCATATTGATCCTGCTCAACCAGTATTCCGGTCAACAGACCCAACAGCTGACCATCAGTTCCAGCCGTGCCGCCCTGCAGCAGGAGGCCTGGCAGAAGGTCAGTGCCAATGCGCGCGCCGAGGCCGCCACCATCACCCAGTTGCTGCAAAAGGGGCTCTCCTATACCCAGCAGATGGCCAGTGCCCTCGCCCTGCAACAGGAGGGCAAGCTGCCGCTGGATCGCCAGCAGGCCACGGATCTGCTCAAGGCACAGCTCAACCTGGAACCGCAACTGTATGGCGCCTTCGCCGGCTTCGAGCCGAACGGCTTCGACGGCCAGGACGCCGCCTTCGCCGGTCAGACGGCGCTGGGCAGCGACAGCCAGGGCCGCTTCGTCCCCTACTTCTACCGTGACAAGGATCAGATAGGCACAGACCTGCTGCTCTCCATCGAGAAGAGCGATGCCGACGAATTTGGCAATCCGGCCAACGACTACTACGCCTGCCCGAAACGGGAGGGTCGCTCCTGCCTCATCGATCCCTTCAAGGTGGACATCAACGGCCAGCAGGTGCTGGTGAGCACCATCACCACCCCCATCATGGTGGCGGGTCAGTTCAAGGGGGTCGCCGCGCTGGATCTGGCGGTGGACTCCATCAGCCGGCAGGCCCAGTCCCTCAACAGCAACATCTATGACGGCAAGGGCGAGACCCTGATCGTCAGCGCCGCCGGCGTCATCACCGGCACCAGCGGTGACGCCAGCCTGCTGGGCAGCCGGGCCGACAAGCTGCTCGGCAACCAGTGGCAGCAGTATCTGAAACCAGAAGTGCAGCGCCAGGAGCTGGACGAGTCGTTTCGTATCTCTGTGCCCATCATGGTTCCGGGCATGAGCCGCAACTGGGCCATCATTGTCACCCTGCCCTACAAGGTGGTGCTGGCGGGTGCCGACCAGCTGGAGAGCCAGCTGAGCGACATGAACCGGGCCGCCATGACCCAGCAACTGGTGGGCGCTCTCATAGTGCTGGTGCTGGCGCTAGCCACCATGCTGGTGATAGCCCGCAGCATCACAGGCCCCATCCGCCAGATGGTCAGCTTGGTGGATGATATTGCCGATGGCGAGGGGGATCTCACCAAGCGCCTCACCACCCGCTCAGTCGACGAGCTGGGGGATCTGGCCAAGGGCATCAACCGCTTCATCGACAAGCTGCAGGTGCTGCTGGGGGATGTGCTGAAAACCGCCAGCGAGGTGAATCGCCATGCCGGCGATACCGACCGCATCGCCGGCCAGACCGACACCAACCTGCAGCATCACCAGGCGGAGATGGAGCAGATGCTGACCGCGGTGCAGGAGATGTCCTACGTCAGCCAGGAGGTGGCCACCCACGCCAACAACACAGCCGACTCGGCCAAGCAGGCCCAGGGCGCGGCGGATCAGGGCAAGGTACGCTTCCAGCAGGTGATCCAGTCGATGCACAAGGTGGCGGCCGAGGCCGGCAAGGGGGCCGAAGTGGTCGAGGGGCTGGCCCACGACAGCGAGCAGATCACCAGCATACTGACGGTGATCCAGGGCATAGCCGATCAGACCAACCTGCTGGCGCTCAACGCCGCCATCGAGGCGGCCCGGGCCGGTGAGCAGGGCCGCGGCTTTGCGGTGGTGGCCGACGAGGTGCGCAAACTGGCGGGCAACACCCAGCAGGCGGTGCAGAACACCCAGGAGCTGATCGAGAAGATCCGTCACAGCTCGACCAACGCGGTCAACGCCATCCAGCAGAGCCAGCAGCTGACCCACCAGGCGGTGGGCGAGGCGGATCTGGCGGAAGAGGCGCTGGGCAGCATCTACAAGGCCATCTCCACCATCAACGACATGACCTACCAGATAGCCTCCGCCGCCGAGGAGCAGAGCTCGGTTTCCGAGACAGTCTCCGGCAACCTGTCAAAAACCAACGCACTGGCCAACGACATCGCTCAGGATGCGACCGAAACGGCCAAAGCCAGCCAGGCATTGCGTCAGGCGGCCGAGCGTTTACAGCAATTACTGGGACAATTTCGTCTCAGCTGATAATTTTCCTCTCGCGGACTCTCCCCCTCGGGGGCGAGTCCGTTTACCATAGGCAAGGAATTTGCCTGATGGCAGGCAATGTAGTGAGAGGTAAATGCCGTGCCCACCCCGGACCGTCGCCCACGTGGCCATAACAGACGAGCCCAGCAGCGTCGACAAGACGAATCACAAGGATCCCTGCTCCATCGTATCAATGCCGCTACCCTGCCCCTGCGCCAGCGCATAGGCCAGGGGATGCGTGGCCTTGGCCAGCGCGGCCAGGAGGCCAAAGCAGGCAAATTCAAGCTGACCAGCCCGCTGCCCCGCAAACACACCATAGGCCTGCTGGTCCTGGTGCCCATCTGGCTGCTGTTGCTGGCCTGGGAGCCCGCGCCTGCCGCCCCGAAAGTCGCCCCGTCCGGCTCGCTCGAGGTCCCCCTCGCCGTGCCCGCCCAGGCCCTGACGGCCGGCAATGGCAACTCGGCCGCCGCCAAGCCGGTCGAAGAGAAAGTGGACGGCACCTGGCTGCAGCACGACGTGCAGGCCGGCGAGACCCTCTACTCCATCTGGCGCAAGTTCGAGCTGCCGGGGGCCGAGCTCAGCCGGCTGATCGCCATCGAAGGGCCTGATCGCCCGCTGACCCGGCTGCAATCGGGCAAGTCGGTGTTCATCCTGATCGATGACAACCGCCGCATCCAGCGGGTCGAGATCCGCTCCTACGGTCAGGCCATCTATCGCTATGACCGACAGGGCGAAGGGTTCGCCCTCAAGGAGTGATGAAACGGGAGGCCATGGCCTCCCGTTTTTTTGACCTGACGCAATGAAATAAGCCGCTGACTTCACAATATTTTTAGCTTGCTCAAAAAATGAAAAGCGCCAAATTGACAAGGGATCGCGCTCACGTACAATCGTTTGTGCTTTAGACAGGGATTGTTCTACATGCTACTGGGACAAATTGACGTGGTCAGTCATGCTGCAACCCCTGATTTCTAGGCAAATGCTGCCCAACAAGGCTTAGTTTCATTTTGTTATAGATAGGACTTACCACATGTCTGACATTCGCACCGGCCAAGTAAAATGGTTCAATGAGACCAAGGGTTTTGGCTTTATCGAGCAATCCCAGGGACCGGACGTTTTCGTTCACTTCTCCTCCATCCAGAGCACAGGCTTCAAAACCCTGGCTGAAGGTCAAAAAGTCCAGTTCACTGTGACCCAGGGCAAAAAAGGCCCTCAGGCTGAGAACGTTACCCTGCTCTAAGCCACGCCAGTGAGCCTGTAGGAGGAGACTTGCTCCTCCTATTTTTTTGTCTGTCATTCCCTGCCCCACAGCGCTACCGGTTATCGAGTCTCGCCCGCCTTGCCTGGCAGCCTTGTTTCGCCTCTCCTTTACTGCTGCTCATCCACCACGGCTGACGCCTATCGCCAGCGCATGACTGCAGATGCTGCCCACAGGTGAGGCATGTGAGCAGGCCCGAGACGCTGGACGCCGTGCAGACCAAGAGAAACACGCCAAATAGCGGATATGCGAATGCATCGCAGCGCGATACGGGGAGGGATCAAAAGGAAAGAATGCAACTACGAAGAGAAATTGGAGCGGGAAACGAGACTCGAACTCGCGACCCCAGCCTTGGCAAGGCGCGGATCATGCTCTACCAACTGGATGTGGCAATAAATGTATTGAAATATTGGATTCGTGAACTTCGAAGAGAAATTGGAGCGGGAAACGAGACTCGAACTCGCGACCCCGACCTTGGCAAGGTCGTGCTCTACCAACTGAGCTATTCCCGCAACAGGATCTCACATTGCAAATGTTTGGAGCGGGAAACGAGACTCGAACTCGCGACCCCGACCTTGGCAAGGTCGTGCTCTACCAACTGAGCTATTCCCGCAACAGGATGTCACATTGCAAATGTTTGGAGCGGGAAACGAGACTCGAACTCGCGACCCCGACCTTGGCAAGGTCGTGCTCTACCAACTGAGCTATTCCCGCAACAGGATGTCACATTGCAAATGTTTGGAGCGGGAAACGAGACTCGAACTCGCGACCCCGACCTTGGCAAGGTCGTGCTCTACCAACTGAGCTATTCCCGCAACATAAATGGTCGTTTTGCGCTGGTGAAGATGATTGGAGCGGGAAACGAGACTCGAACTCGCGACCCCGACCTTGGCAAGGTCGTGCTCTACCAACTGAGCTATTCCCG
>NZ_JBLNHP010000013.1:0-72770 GCF_047780465.1 Aeromonas sp. A04
CGCGTTGAGGAGGCGCATATTACGCTCCTCACTTCGAAAGTCAAGCGGTTGTTTTCGCTTTTCTTTCGGCGCCGGCTTCACGAGGAAGCTGGCTCATCAGGTTGGCGTGTTCTGCCGTGCTGGTAGGGGCGCATTATAGGGAGCCGCGCCGCGATGACAAGAGGAAATCTGCGAAAAATGGCACTTTTTGCCGTTTAGCGGTTCGAATGCCTATTTATCAAACAAAAAGCCCCGCATCCGCGAGGCTCAAGCCAGCAATGGCGCGGAGTTGCTATCTTTTTGACCAGAATTCACGGGCAAAACTGCGCACCTTTTCCCAATCGGTAAACTCGAGGTCCTTGCTGGTATCCGTACTGCCACCCGTGATCTTCATGATCAGCTGAATGATGCGGGTCTGCCACCAGTTATAGCGGGAGTACTGCAGTGCGCCGGCAAACACCCCCAGCGTTTTCGGCTTCCAGGGGGATAGACGCAGGAACTTCTTCATATAGGCATTGGTCTGCGGCGTCTGCTTCTCCGGCTTGCGCGCGGTCAGGTTGACGCAGAAGAAGGCCGCATTGGCCACCTCCAGCTGTTCATGGTGCGCATGGATAAAGCTGAGCAGGCTGGGATGGAAGTTGCCGTAACGAATGGAGGCACCGATCAATACCTTCTTGAACTTGCTGAGGTTGCACATGGGCAATGTGTGCAGGTCATGCATCACCACCTCGCAGCCTGGCATTTCCTCCAGCATGACATCCACGATTTTCCGTGTTTGCCCATCCCGAGAGGAATAAAGCACCAAAATCTTGTCCATACCTACCTCAACTACGCCAGAATGCGGGGGTAAACAGTACCAGAAGCGTGAAAATTTCCAATCGACCAAACAGCATGGCGACTATCAGGATCCACTGGGCCGTCGCCGATATATTGCCAAAGTTGCTGGAGACCTCACCCAGCCCGGGCCCCACGTTGGTGAAGGCGGCTGCCACGGCCGTGAATGCGGTCACCTCGTTCAGCCCTGTCATCAGCAACAGCAGCATAAAGATGAAGAACAGGATGATGTAGGTGGCGAAGTAGCCCCACACCGCCTCGACGATCCGCTCGGGCACAGCGCGGCGCCCCAGTTTGAGGGTATAGATGGCGCGTGGGTGTACCAGTCGCTTGAGCTCGCGCATCCCCTGCAGGAACAGGATCATGAAGCGCATGACCTTGATGCCGCCCCCGGTGCTGCCGGCACAACAGCCAATAAAGGCGGAGAACATCAGCAGCATGGGCAGGAAAGAGGGCCAGTCGGCATAGCTGGTCGTGCTATACCCTGTAGTCGTACCTAGGGACACAGCCTGGAACAGACCGTGGTTGAGCGCCTCCTGCCAAGTGGCGTAGTGGCCGTGGGTCAGCAAGGCGACGAAGCAAATCAGCACCAGGGTCGCCTGGATCGCCAGAAACACCTTCAATTCGGGATCGCGCAGATAACTGCTCAAGCGGACCGGCTTGTGGGCAAACACCATGAAGTGCAGAGCGAAGTTGACGCTAGCCAGCAGCAGGAACAGCACAGTGATCAGGTTGATGGCCGGGCTGTTGAAGAAACCGATACTGGCGTCATGGGTCGAGAAGCCCCCCACCGACAGGGTGGAGAAGGAGTGGCAGATGGCATCGAACAGCGTCATGCCGGCCAGCCAGTACGCCAGAGCGCAGAGCATGGTCAGCAACAGGTAGATGAACCAGAGTGCCTTGGCCGTCTCGGCGATGCGCGGCGTCACCTTGTTGTCCTTGACCGGCCCGGGGATCTCGGCGCGGTAGAGCTGCATGCCCCCGATACCGAGCAGCGGCAGTATGGCCACCGCCAGCACTATGATCCCCATACCCCCGAGCCACTGCAGCAACTGGCGATAGAAGAGGAAGGCCTTGGGCAGATTGTCCAACCCGGTCAGCACGGTCGCCCCCGTGGTCGTCAGGCCGGAGAAGGATTCGAAGAAGGCCTCGGAAACCGTCATGCCGGGCACCTCTCCCAGCAGGAACGGCAAGGCCCCCACGCTGCCCAGCACCACCCAGAACAGCACCACGATAAGAAAACCCTCCTTGGATCTGAGGTCTTTCTTATGATGGCGGTTGGGAAACCAGAGCAGAGCACCGAGCAACAGGGCGATGAAGAAGGCATTGACAAACTCGGCACCGCCACCGTCACGGTATCCAAAAGCAACCATCGCGGGCAGCAACATGGTCGAACTGAATAGCGCGACCAGCAGGCCAACGATACGAATGATGCTCAGAATCTGCATTCCGGCTCCCTCTTCAGGCTAAAAGAGCGATGGATTCTAGCCATCTAAGGGGCGAAGGGATACCCGTCCATGGGTCCGGTCGGTCAATTCTCGGTCAACCTGGGCCCAAACAGCGGATCCCCACGCAACCCGCAGGGTGACGCGGGAGCCATAGTCGGCCTCCAGCAACTGGCCGTGATGGCTGCCGAGCAGCGCCTCCACCACCCCCATATCGGCATAGTCACAACAGATGAGAGAAGGAGTCTGCTGACGCTTGATCCGGGTCTCGAGTCGCTTGAGCGCGGCGCCCACACCACCGCCATAGGCCTTGACCAGACCGCCAGTGCCCAGCAGCACGCCGCCGTAGTAACGCACCACCACGGCGGCCACTTCACCGAGTCCTGAGCCCATCAGCTGGGCCAGCATGGGCTTGCCGGCCGTCCCCGAGGGCTCACCATCATCGCTGAAACCGTAAACCTGGCTGTCCTGCGGTGCACCGGCGACAAAGGCCCAGCAGTGATGCCGGGCCCCGGGGTGTTGCTGCCTTATCTCGTTGACCCACGCCTTGGCGGCCTCGACCGTCGGGGTGTGCGCGATCAGGGTGATGAAGCGGCTCTTCTTGATCTCTTCACTCACCGCCAGCGGCGCGGCCGGAATGGCATAGTCTGCCGTCATCAGAGTCCCGCTTGTCTGGTCAGGTTCTCCACCCCGTTGGCGTGCAACACTATGTTGTCCTCGATGCGGATGCCACCAAACGGACGCAGCGCCTCCACCTTGTTCCAGTTGACCCGCTTGCCCTGCTCGCCCTGACGCAGCGGCTCCAGCAGGCTGTCGATGAAGTAGAGGCCCGGCTCTATGGTGAACACCTGGCCCACCTCCATCACCCGGGTACAGCGCAAATAGGGGAACTGTTCGGGAGCCGCCAGGTGAGTGCCGCGCTCGTCCTGCATGAAGCCGCCCGCATCGTGCACCTGCAGGCCCAGGAAATGACCCAGACCATGGGGGAAGAAGACGTTGGTCACCCCTGTGTGGATCATCTCATCCACCGACATGTCCACCAGTTCGACCGCTTGCAGCAAGCGCGCCAGCCTGTGATGCATCTGCAGATGCAGCTCGTTGTAACGGCGACCCGGTTTGATCTCCTCGATGATCTCCTGTTGCTGCGCATCCAGCGCCGCGATCAGATCGGCAAACTCGCCACGACGCCAGGCCCAGGTACGGGTGATGTCGGAGGCATAACCGTGAAAATCCACTCCGGCATCGATGAGGAAGGAGTGGCGCTCCGCATCCGGCACCCGCAGGGCGGAGAGATGGGTGTAGTGGAGGATGGCCGCATTGCGGTTGATGGCGACGATATTGCCGTAGGGTGCCTCATTGGCCCCCTGCCCAACCGCCTTCATGTAGGCCAGATTGATCTCGAACTCGCTCGCCCCCGCCATGAAGGAGTCCTTGGCCGCAATGTGGCCGCGCACGCCGATGCGGTTTGCTTCGCGCAGGCACTCCAGCTCATAGGGCGTCTTGTAGGCGCGATGATAGTGCAGATAGTTGAGCACGGCCTCCGGGTTGGGCTGACCCAGCCCCAGCAACTCGGCGACCTCGAGATGACCGCCCAGATAGGCCCACTCCTGCTTGCCGGCAGGCAGGTGATCGGCAACCTGCTCCGGCCTCGTCAGGAAGCGGATATCGAAGAAGTCGATCCAGAAGGCATTGGGCAAATCCGCCACCTTGTGCCAGAAATCCACCGGCCGGTAGAACAGCAACACCGGCTTGTTCACACCATCCACCAGCAACCAGCAGTGGGGGTTGTCCAGCACCGGCAGCCAGGCCTTGAAGTGCGGATTCACCTTGAAGGGGTAATCCTGGTCGTCGAGGAAGATGCGGTGGGTCTGGCCGGAGTGGATGGCCAGGCCGCTGAGCCCCTGCTGTTGCAGTATGTCGCGGGTGCGCTGCTGCAAGGTATCTAGGTGCTGGGCAAAAAGTTGGCTGTAGCTGCTCATGGCGTCCTGCTCCGGGAGAAATGTGATTTCAGCATAACATCAAGCGAATCAAGGCTCGAACCGTCAAGCTATCGCTTCGTGAGGTAACGCATACGTTACAAGGCTTTTGTTATGAAACAAAAACCAACCATTAACAAATAAAAAACAATTCAATACACTGCCGGTAGATACATGCAGTCAGGGACTACTCATGCACAACCTTTGCCTGTGGCAACCGGATCAGGAACGGATTCAACAATCCAACCTCCAGCAGTTTATGGCCGAGGTCAACCGCTTCCATGGCCTGCAGCTGCACAACTATGCCCAGCTCTACCAGTGGTCGGTGGAAAAGACCACCCGCTTCTGGCCACTGGTGTGGCAACACTGCGGCGTCAAGGGCGAGCTGGGGGACATAGTGGCAGAAAACCGCCAGGATATGCAGCGCACCCGCTGGTTCCCCGACAGCCGGCTCAACTTTGCCGAAAACCTGCTGCGCCGTCAGGATGAGAGCCCGGCCATTATCTCCCGCATCGAAGGCAGCCCAAGCCACACCCTGAGCTGGCGTGAACTGGCGGATCAGGTGGCCAGGCTGGCCCAGTGGTTGCGCAGCCAGGGCATAGGCAGTGGCGACGTGGTCGCCGCCTACCTGCCCAATATCCCGGAAACCGTGGTGGCCATGCTGGCAACCACCAGCCTGGGCGCTATCTGGACCTCCACCAGCCCCGACTTTGGCGAGGCCAGCGTGGTGGAGCGCTTCGGCCAGACCCGGCCGCGGGTACTGTTTGCGGTAGACGGCTACCGCTACAACGGCAAGGCCATCGACATTCAGGACAAAGTGGCGGGCGTGGTCGGCCAGATCGACAGCATAGAGCAGATTGTGCTGATCCCGCTGCTCGGCAATCCCCTGCGGCTTGGTCACGACTGGCATCAGGTGCTGGCGAGCCAGCCCGGGGCCCAGCTCGCCTTCGAGCCCATGGGCTTCAACGATCCGCTCTACATCCTCTATTCGTCCGGCACCACTGGCAAGCCCAAGTGCATAGTGCACGGCATAGGCGGCACCCTGCTGCAACATCTGAAAGAGCACCAGCTGCACTGCGACATCAAGCCGGGGGAGCGGGTGTTCTACTTCACCACCTGCGGCTGGATGATGTGGAACTGGCTGGTGAGCGCGCTCGCCTCCGGCGCGACTCTGGTGCTCTATGACGGCTCCCCCTTCTATCCGGACGGCAATGTACTGTGGGATCTGGCTCGCGATGAGCAGGTCGCCCTGTTCGGCACCTCGGCCAAGTATCTGGATGCGCTCAACAAGCAGGGCTATGCCCCCATCAAGACCCACGAGCTGCCGCAGCTGCGGCTCATCTGCAGCACGGGCTCAGTGTTGTCGCCGGAAGGGTTCGACTACGTCTACCAGCAGATCAAAAAAGATGTACAACTCAGCTCCATCTCCGGCGGCACCGACATCTGCTCCTGCTTCGTCATCGGCAATCCCATCAGCCCCGTCTATCGCGGCGAGAGCCAGGGACGCGGCCTCGGCCTCGCGGTGCAGGTGTTCAACGAGGCGGGCCAACCGGTACAGGGCGAGAAGGGGGAGCTGGTCTGCACCAAGCCATTCCCGGCCCAGCCCATCGGCTTCTGGGGCGACGATAGCGGCGACAAATACCACGCCGCCTATTTCGAGCGGTTCGACAACATCTGGTGCCACGGCGACTGGATCGAGCAGACCGACACCGGCGGCATCCTCTTCTATGGCCGCTCCGACGCCACCCTCAATCCGGGGGGCGTGCGCATCGGCACCAGCGAGATCTATCGCTACGTGGAGCAACTCGACGAGGTGGAAGAGAGCATAGTCATAGGCCAGCAGTGGCAGCAGGACGAGCGGGTGGTGCTGTTCGTCAAGCTCAAGCCCGGCCTCAAACTGGACGAGCCGCTGCGCGAGCGCATTCGCCAGCAAGTAAGGCAGCACTGCACCGCCCGCCATGTGCCCGCCCGCATCCTGCAGGTGGATGCCATTCCCCGCACCAAATCCGGCAAGATAGTGGAGCTGGCTGTGCGGGAAGTGGTGCACAACAGACCCGTCAACAACACTCATGCCCTCGCCGATCCCGAGGTGCTGAGCCAGTATCGGGACAGGCCCGAACTGGCCAGCTGATGGCACACAAGGTTAATAAAGGCGTCATGAGACGCCTTTATTTTGGCTGTTAGTCTGAGGCGAGCTTTTACTCGAGATCTGTTAAACAAATGTTTTAAATAGGTGTTGAAATTGTCTTCTTTTGGATCAATAGTGAGCCTCGCCCCCTGCTGGGGATAAAGGAGCAACACCCCCCACCGAGTGGGAACAAGGAGACACTCTCATGATCTACCAAGGCGAAACCCTGTCGGTCAGCTACCTCGAAAACGGCATTGCCGAACTGAGGTTTGATGCCCCGGGTTCAGTCAACAAGCTGGATCGCGCTACCCTGCTCTCACTGAGCGAAGCGATCGCCGCATTAAAACAAGAACGTGAACTAAAAGGTCTGATCCTCACCTCCGGCAAAGACGCCTTTATCGTCGGCGCCGACATTACCGAATTCCTGGAACTGTTCGATCTGCCGCAAGAAGATCTGCTCGGCTGGCTGAAGAAAGCCAACGACATCTTCAGCGCCATCGAAGATCTGCCGGTGCCGACCCTCTGTGCCATCAAGGGCCACGCCCTGGGCGGCGGCTGTGAGACCATACTCTCCACCGATTTTCGTCTGGCCGACACCAGTGCCAAGATTGGCCTGCCGGAGACCAAACTCGGCATCATGCCGGGCTTTGGCGGCACGGTTCGTCTGCCGCGCCTGATCGGTGCCGACAACGCGCTGGAGTGGATTACCACAGGCAAGGATTACCGTGCCGATGACGCCCTCAAGGTGGGTGCCGTCGATGCCGTGGTCGCTCCCGAGGCACTGCACAGCGCCGCCGTGCAGATGATGAAAGACGCCATCGCGGGCAAGCTGAACTGGCAGAGCCGCCGCGCCGCCAAGAAGGCCCCGCTGCGTCTCTCCAAGCTGGAAGCCATGATGAGCTTCAGCACCGCTGCCGGCATGGTTGCCGCCGTGGCGGGCAAACACTATCCGGCCCCCATGACGGCGGTGAAAACCGTCGAAGCCGCCGCCGGCATGAGCCGTGACGAAGCCTTGGTGGTCGAGGCACAGGGCTTTATCAAGCTGGCCAAGACAGACGTGGCCAAGGCGCTGGTCGGTATCTTCCTCAACGATCAGCACATCAAGGCGCTGGCCAAGAAGGCCGCCAAGCAGGCAGCCAAGGCCACAAGCCACGCCGCCGTGCTGGGTGCCGGCATCATGGGGGGCGGCATCGCCTACCAGTCTGCCAGCAAGGGCATTCCGGCTGTGATGAAGGACATCAACGAGAAGGCGCTGGCGCTCGGCATGGGTGAAGCCACCAAGCTGCTCAACGGTCAGCTCGAGCGAGGCCGCATCGATGGTATCAAGATGGGCCAGGTGCTCTCCGCCATCACCCCGACCCTGAGCTATGACAGCGTCAAGCACGTGGATCTGGTGGTCGAAGCCGTGGTCGAGAACCCCAAGGTGAAGGCCGCCGTGCTGGGCGAAGTGGAAGGCATTATCGGTGACGACGCCGTCCTCGCCAGCAACACCTCCACCATCCCCATCTCCCTGCTGGCCAAGGGGCTGAAGCGTCCGCAGAACTTCTGCGGCATGCACTTCTTCAACCCGGTGCACCGCATGCCGCTGGTGGAGATCATCCGCGGCGAGCAGACCTCCGATGAAACCATCAACCGCGTGGTG
This sequence comes from Aeromonas sp. A04, assembly GCF_047780465.1. NCBI lineage: Bacteria > Pseudomonadati > Pseudomonadota > Gammaproteobacteria > Aeromonadales > Aeromonadaceae > Aeromonas > Aeromonas sp. A04. The sequence continues at coordinate 8,005 of NZ_JBLNHP010000013.1, forward strand.
GCCTACGCCGCCGCCATGGGCAAGTCGCCGGTGGTGGTCAACGACTGCCCGGGCTTCTTCGTCAACCGCGTGCTGTTCCCCTACTTCTTCGGCTTCAACAAGCTGGTCGCCGATGGCGCCGACTTCGCCGCCGTCGACAAGGTGATGGAGAAAGAGTTCGGCTGGCCCATGGGCCCGGCCTACCTGCTGGACGTGGTCGGCATCGACACAGGTCACCATGCCGGTGACGTCATGGCGCAGGGCTTCCCGGCGCGCATGAGCAAGGAAGGTCGCACCGCCATCGATGTGATGTACGACGCCAGCCGCTTTGGTCAGAAGAATGGCAAGGGCTTCTACGCCTACGAGCAGGACAAGAAGGGCAAGCCGAAGAAGGTGGCCGATGTGGCCGCTTACGAGCTGCTGGCCCCCATTGCCAAGCCGAAACAGGATTTCGACAAGGAAGCCATCATAGCCCGCATGATGATCCCCATGATCAACGAGGTGGTGCTCTGTCTGGAAGAGGCCATAGTCGCCACGCCGGCCGAGGCCGACATAGCGCTGGTCTATGGTCTGGGCTTCCCTCCCTTCCGTGGTGGCGTGTTCCGCTATCTGGACACCATAGGTCTGGATCGTTACGTGGCCATGGCCGACCAGTATGCCGATCTGGGCCCGCTCTACCGCGTCAGCGACAAGCTGCGTGAGATGGCCGCCCAGGGCAAAACCTTCTACTGATTGCGGAAAGGAGATCCATTCATGAAAGACGTAGTCATTGTCGACTGTATCCGGACCCCCATGGGCCGGTCCAAGGGCGGCGCCTTCCGCAACGTGCGTGCAGAAGATCTGTCCGCGCACCTGATGAGCTCCATCCTGCTGCGCAACCCCAATCTAGACCCTAACGAGATCGAAGACATCTACTGGGGCTGCGTCCAGCAGACTCTGGAACAGGGCTTCAACATAGCCCGCAACGCCGCCCTGCTGGCCGGCATTCCCAAGCAGGTGGGGGCGGTCACCGTCAACCGCCTGTGCGGATCCAGCATGCAGGCGCTGCACGATGCCTCCCGCGCCATCCAGGTGGGTGATGGGGACATCTTCATCATCGGCGGCGTCGAGCACATGGGCCATGTGCCCATGAGCCACGGCGTCGACTTCCACCCCGGCATGGCCAAGTCGGTGGCCAAGGCCTCCGGCATGATGGGGCTGACCGCCGAGATGCTGGGCAAGCTGCACGGCATCAGCCGTCAGCAGCAGGACGAGTTTGCCGCCCGCTCCCACCGCCGCGCCTATGCCGCGACCGTGGAAGGACGCTTCGCCAGAGAGATCGTCGGGCTGGAAGGGCATGACGCCAGCGGCGCCCGCTTCTTCTACGACTACGACGAGGTGATCCGCCCGGAGACCACGGTCGAAACCCTGAGCCAGCTGCGCCCAGTGTTCGACCCGGTCAACGGTACAGTCACCGCCGGTACCTCCTCGGCCCTGTCCGACGGCGCCTCCGCCATGCTGGTAATGAGCGCGGATCGGGCCAAGGCGCTGGGGCTGACCCCGCGCGTCAGGGTGCGCTCCATGGCCGTGGCCGGTTGCGATGCCGCCATCATGGGTTACGGCCCTGTGCCCGCCACCCAGAAGGCGCTCAAGCGTGCCGGTCTGACCATAGGCGACATAGATCTGGTCGAGCTGAACGAGGCGTTCGCCGCCCAGTCCCTGCCCTGCGTCAAGGACCTGGGACTGCTGGACGTGGCGGAGGATAAGGTCAACCTGAACGGCGGCGCCATCGCGCTGGGCCACCCGCTGGGCTGCTCCGGCTCCCGCATCTCCACCACCCTGATCCACCTGATGGAGGAGAAGGACGCTACTCTGGGTCTGGCCACCATGTGCATAGGTCTGGGCCAGGGCATAGCCACCGTGTTCGAACGGGTGTGATGTCAACGGCTCGCCCTCCCTTCGACAGCGAGGGCGAGCCAGAATTGTCTCTTTTGGGGTCGGCCTTGCCGGCCCGTCATCGAGTCTGTGGAGATCGCCACACGGGGTGATCGCCTGTCGTCGGAATCTGCGTGTTGGCCGCCCCGTTTGGGTCGGCCTTTTTTATTTACGGGACGCGATATGGGAGGATATTGCCCATAACCTCACATTAGATGGGGGGCTTGCTTGCTTTTTGCTCCCCCGACAGGTTCAATCTGCACAAAAAAATGGGTGGATGCACATACATATGTCAACGAGCAAACAACTGCTGATCGTCGACGACGACCAAGAGATCCGCGAGCTGCTCAATGAATACCTGACCAGGGCGGGTTTCCAGGTATTGACGGCGGCGGAAGGAAACGAGATGCGCCAGCAGCTCGCCCTGCACAGCCCTGACCTGATTATTCTCGATATCATGATGCCAGGCGACGACGGTTTTACCCTCTGCCAGCAGATCCGTCGCGACTCCCAGGTGCCCATCATAATGCTGACCGCCGCCTCCGATGAAGCGGACCGGGTGATCGGCCTCGAACTCGGTGCCGACGACTACATCGCCAAGCCATTCAGCCCGCGCGAACTGCAGGCCCGCATCAAGGCGCTGCTGCGCCGCGCCGAATTCCGCCAGCCGGAAAAAGAGAAGGAACCGAGCCGCCGGCTGCGTTTTGCCGAGTGGACCCTGGACACCCTGAGCCACCAGCTGACCCACGAGGATGGCAGCCTGCTGGATCTCTCCGGCAGCGATGCCCTGCTGCTCGGCATGTTCCTGCAACAACCCGGCGTGGTGCTGGACAGAGACACCATCTCGGACGCGACCCGCGGCCGCGAGAGCCTGCCGATGGAGCGCGGCATAGACGTGCAGATCAGCCGTCTGCGCCAGAAGCTGGGTGACAACGGCAAGAGCCCGCGCATCATCAAGACCATTCGCGGCAGCGGCTACATGCTGATTGCCGAGGTGCACGAGATCCCATGAAGGGTAAAAAGGTAGCGATGGCATGCTGATCGACAAGAGGCACGAGACCCCATGAGAACGAGGTGGTTCTGGCGGGCGCTGGTACCCCGCTCCCTGTTGTCGCGGATGCTGCTGCTGTTGCTGCTCGCCATCCTGCTCTCCCAGACCATACTCACCGGCATCTGGATGCAGCAGATCCAGAAGCGGGAGCTGGAAGGCATGCTCAGCACCACCCGCAACCTGGCGCTGTCGGCCGCCTCCACCGTCAACTTCTTCAAGTCCCTTCCGCTGCAGTACCGCCACATAGCGCTGGACCAGCTGCGCAACATGGGCGGCAGCCGCTTCTTCGTCTCGCTGAACGAGGAGGAGATCCACATCAGCGCCATCCCGGAGAGTGAGCGCAAGACGCTGGTGCTGAAAGAGGTGCAGGGCGTGCTGACCCGCAAGCTCTCCGATGCCATGGCCATCAAGGTGGACTTCTCGCGCCCGGAAGAGCTGCACGTCTTCAACAACGACACCCTGCTGGCGGACCTGCCCTCCTCCTGGGCCCGCTATACCCTGTCGCTGGAGCCGCTCAATCCGCCGGTGCTGGTGACCCAGATAGAGATAGAACCCGGTGAGTGGCTCTATCTGGCGGCCCTGCTGCCCGCCCCCTACATGACGCTCGACGATACCGTCATGCCGAGCAACCAGGTGCGTTTCATCGCCCTGATGACTGTCTTCCTCTGCTTCTTCACCTTCCTGCTGGTGCGCTGGCAGACCCGGCCGCTGCGCCGGCTCGCCAAGGCGGCGGTCAATCTCGGCAAGGACATAGACCAGCCCTCGCTCAAAGAGGAAGGGGCGTCGGAAATCGTGGCGGCCACCCGCGCCTTCAACATCATGCAGCACCGCATCCGCCGTTATATCGATGACAGGGAGCGGCTGTTCAGCTCCATCTCCCACGATCTCAAGACCCCCATCACCCGGCTGCGGCTGCGGGTCGAGCTGCTCGATGACGAGGTGCAGATCGGCAAGTTCAACAAGGATCTGGACGAGCTGGAGCTGATGGTCAAAGGGGCGCTGCAGACGGTGAAAGACACCGACATCCACGAGAACATAGAGCAGCTGGACATAGACGCCATGCTGGAGCAGATGGCCGAGTCCATGAACCTGCATGACGAGCGGCTGACCATAGAGGGCCACTGCAAGCAGCTCTACCGTGGCAAGCCGCTGGCCCTCAAACGCTGCATCGGCAACCTGGTGGACAACGGCATCAAGTACGGCCAGAAGGTGCGCATCATCATCATGGACGACGAGGAGATGCTGATCCTCTTCATCATGGATGAGGGCCCGGGCCTGCCGGACGATCAGTTCGAGCGCATCTTCGAGCCCTACTACCGGCTCAGCACGGATCTGGCCGGTACCGGCCTTGGCCTGGGCATAGCCCGCAACATAGCCCACGCCCACGGTGGCGATCTGGTGCTGGAAAATCGCCCGCAGGGCGGCCTGCAGGCCACCCTCTCCCTACCAAGGCAGTAACCTTATGAAGTTGTTCCCGTTTGCCATTGTCGCCCTGCTCTCCCTGCCTGTAGGCGCCTCCCAGGTGGAGGTGCTGCACTGGTGGACCTCCGGCGGTGAGGCCAAAGCGGTGGAGGTACTCAAGTCCGAGTGGACCGAGCAGGGCAACCAGTGGAACGATTTCGCGGTGCAGGGCGGCGGCGGCAAGAGCGCCATGACGGTACTCAAGAGCCGGGCGCTGGCGGCCAACCCGCCGGAGGCGGCGCACCTCAAGGGCTATGAGCTGAGGGAGTGGGCCGGGCTCGGCTTCCTGCGCGATCTCACTCCCATGGCCGAACACCTGGGCTGGTATCCACAGCTGCCCGCCATGGTGCGGGAGACCCTCAGCCAGAATGGCGCCCTGATGGCGGTGCCCACCGGCATCCACCGCGTCAACTGGCTGTGGCTCAACCGCAAGCTGTTCGACAAGCTGGGGCTGACCCCGCCCACCGACTGGAACCAGTTCGTGGCCGTGGCCGAACGGCTCAAGGCGCAGAACATCACACCGCTCGCCATCGGCAACGAGCCCTGGCAGCTGGCGGTGTTGTTCGAAACGGTGGCGCTCGGCGAAGGAGGCAAGGAGTTCTATCGCAAGGCCTTCGTCGAACTGGACGGCGCCACCCTGACCGGTCCCGACATGGTACGGGTGCTGACCCGCTTCCAGCAGTTGCGCGCCTATGTGCCCAAGAGCTTCATCGGCTTGAAGTGGCACCAGGCCACCAACCAGCTGGAGACGGGCGAGGCCGCCATGCAGCTGATGGGGGACTGGGTGAAGGGGGAGCTGAGCGTCAGCAACTACAGGCCCGGTGAAGACATAGAGTGCCTGCCCAGCCCGGGCAGCGAAGGGCTGTTCAGCTACAACCTGGACTCCATCGCCATGTTCAAGCAGCGGGATCCCGCCCAGTTGCAGGCACAAGGCGAGCTGGCCCAGTTGCTGATGACGCCGCGCTTCCAGCAGGAGTTCAACCGGGTGAAGGGCTCGATCCCCGCCCTCACCAAACCGGACATGAGCAAGTTCGATCGCTGCGCCCTGCGCTCCTACCAGGATTTCCTGCTGGCGGAGCGCGAGGGCAACCTGCTGCCCAGCATGGCGGAAGGGATGGCGACGCCCACCAACATGCGCCAGGCGATCATGGATGTGCTGAGCAACTTCTTCAACGACCCCAGGGCCAACCCGGAGCAGACGGCGCTGCATCTGGAACGGGCCATGCGCTCGACCCGCTAGCCCTTTCCCGACGGCCAGAAACGACAAAGGCGGATGATGCATCCGCCTTTGTCATCGTGGGAGAAATCCGGGAGCTAAGTGTTGTCGTTCTCGTCCTCATCTTCGTCGTAGTAATCGCTGAGCTCGATCCAGAGCCCCAGTCCGATCATCACCATGGAACCGAACCAGGTGCCTGTGTTACCGATCGGGCTGCCCATCACTATCATGGCGAAAGCCAAGAACCCCATGCCTGCGTAGGCTTGCAATCTGCCGTAGGAGACCTGCATATTCACACCTCCTTGTTGAATATGGTTCAATTTTTATATTACTCACAAGACGGGGACTAGATAGGGCCAGATAACACTTTGGTTACATATGCTGCTTCCAGCCCCAGTAGTTTGATTATTTTTTCGCCGTGAGTATCATTGGCAGCTGAATTGGTTGAAGGTTGATTATTGATGAGTGCTTTATTCTGCGATGCAACCCATGAGTTGGACGCAATCGGGCTTCGTTATCCCGAACCCGTGACGATAGCGCGCAAGAAAGTGCGGCTGAAGGTTGATTATTAATGACTACTTTATTCTGCAATGCGACTCACGAACTGGACTCAATCGGGCTTCGTTGCCCGGAACCCGTGACGATTGCGCGCAAGAAGGCGCGGCTGAAGGTTGATTATTCATGAGTACTTTATTCTGCGATGCGACTCACGAGTTGGATGCAATCGGGCTTCGTTGCCCGGAACCCGTGATGATGGTGCGTAAAAAAGTGCGGCTGATGGCCCAGGGCGAGACCCTGCTGGTCAGCGCCGACGATCCCTCAACCACCCGCGATATCCCCAGCTTCTGCCGCTTCATGGATCACACCCTGATCGCCAGCGAGACAGAGCAGGCCCCCTACCGCTATCTGATCCGCAAGGGTCAATAAGCCCAGTTTCGGAGCAAACATGACAACCATTACCCGAGTCGGCACCACCCAGCGTTGGTCAGACGTGGTCATTCACAACGGCACCCTCTATGTGGTGGAAGTCCCCGTCAGCGAAGAGGCCGACATTCACCAGCAGACCCGCGAAGTGCTGACCAGCCTGCAGCGCCTGCTGGAAGCCAACGGCTCCGGGGTCGACAAGATCCTGATGGCCAACATCTATCTCAAGGACATTGCGGACATAGCCGCCTTCAACGAGCTGTGGGATGCCTGGATCCCGGCGGGTACGGCGCCTGTCCGGGCCTGCGTACAGGCTCGCCTGGCCCACGAAGGCTACAAGGTGGAAATCCAGCTGACTGCGGCTGTCTAAGCCGAGCGGGATGCCTGGCTCCCCTCACGCCAGCACGGCGCCCGTCCGGGCCTGCGTGCAGGCTCGCCTGGCCCACGAAGGCTACAAGGTGGAAATCCAGCTGACTGCGGCCGTCTAAGAGGCTGTTTTCCCCCTCATCCCCAGCCCTTCTCCCGCAAGGGGAGAAGGGTGCAAAGAACAAGGCGCCATTGCTCGCAACGGCTCCAATAAAAAAGGCCCCGCCATCACTGGCGGGGCCTTTTTGTTACCACAAACCGGACGACTTAGGCAGTCGGGGTCAGGGTAATGGTCACGCGGCGGTTCTGGGCCTTGCCGGCGGTGGTGCTGTTGCTGGCAACCGGCTGATCCGGGCCCACACCGCTAGTAGCGATGCGGCTGCCGGTCACGCCCTGACCGATCAGCTGGGCGGCAACGGCATCGGCACGCTGGGCGGAGAGCTTCATGTTCAGATCGCGAGAGCCTGTGCTGTCGGTGTGGCCGACCACATTCAGGCGGGTCTTGTCGAACTCGGCAACCACCATGGCCACGCCGGACAGGGTGTTGGCACCGGCCGCTTTCAGCTGGGCGCTGGAGCTGTCGAAGGTGACGTTGTTCGGCATGTTGAGGATCAGCTCGTCACCATTGCGGGTCACGCTGACACCGGTGCCCTGCAGCTTCTCGCGCAGCTTGGCTTCCTGCACGTCCATGTAGTAACCGATACCGCCACCCAGGGCGGCACCGGCGGCCACGCCAGTCAGGATCCCCTTCTTGCGATCACCCTTGCTGGAGGAGAGCGCGCCCACGGCGGCGCCCGTCGCGGCGCCGGCCAGCGCCCCCCAGGCACCCTTGGAGGTCTGGGATTCACCGGTATAGGGATTGGTAGTACAGCCGGTCAGGGCAATGGTCAGTGCCAGAGCTGGCACCAGGATCTTGGCTCGCATGAAAAAACCTCTATGAATACAGTCCGGCACCATGCCGGGGGCCGGATTGTAACGCGCCACCACGCCATTGTCTGACGCAGGTCTGAACGGTTGGCGAGAGTGAGCGATTTTTGCGCACCAGCGGCGCTTGGCGGGCCAAATTCGGCTACAAATGCAGCCGAATTCGTCGCGAGGAGGAGGATAACCGACAGCCCCAGGCAATTCGGTGTGACCGATGGCCCTTGGCAGGCATCTGGCACGGGCGATAAGCAGCCTCAGGCGGGCTGCTGACACTCGCCGTGGCAGGGGCAGGTCACCAGATGATCGTTCACCATGCCCACCGCCTGCATGAAGGCGTAGCAGATGGTGCTGCCGACGAACGTAAAACCCAGCTTCTTGAGCGCCTTGGCCATGGCATCCGATTCTGGCGAGGTGGCGGGAATATCGCCGTTGCCCTGCCGTTGATTGACGATGGGGGCGCCGCCGACGAAGCCCCAGAGATAATCCGCGAAGTCGATGCCCTGTGCCTCCAGCGCCAGATAGGCGCGAGCGTTTTTGATGATCGACTGCACCTTGAGGCGGTTGCGGATGATGCCTTTGTCCTGCATCAGCCGCTCCACATCCTGTTCGTCAAACCGGACGATGAGGTTGGGATCGAAGTCGGCATAGGCGCGGTAATAGCTGTCGGTGCGCTTCAAGATGGTGATCCAGGAGAGCCCCGCCTGCTGGCCATCGAGGCAGAGCTTGGCAAACAGCTCGCGCGGGTCACGCACCGGCCGCCCCCACTGCTTGTCATGGTATTCGATATATTCCGGGTCCTTGGTCACCCAGGCGCAGCGCAGTTCCATTTCTTGTCTCCTGTTATTTTTCTCTGCCCGACTCTCTGTCCGACAAGGGGATTTCATCGGCCACATGATGGGGCGTCCATCCCGGGCCAACCAGGCCCGGCGCAGCCCCGCCCCATGAATCCCCTACAATTTCGCCTATTATCCGACCATGCCAGACGGTATACTCCTTCGGTTCACATTCAGCAAATCTTGCTCTGATTTCACTTCGCGCGAAAAACACTATGCAAAAATTCGATGTCAAAACCTTTCAGGGCCTGATCCTGCAGCTGCAGGACTATTGGTCCCGCCAGGGCTGTACCATCATTCAGCCGCTGGATATGGAAGTGGGTGCCGGTACCTCCCACCCCATGACCTGCCTGCGCGCCCTGGGCCCGGAGCCCATCGCCTGCGCCTACGTGCAACCGTCCCGCCGTCCGACCGACGGCCGCTACGGTGAGAACCCGAACCGCCTGCAGCACTATTACCAGTTCCAGGTGATCATCAAGCCGTCCCCCGACAACATCCAGGAACTCTACCTCGGCTCTTTGAAAGAACTGGGCATGGATCCCGAGATCCACGACATCCGTTTCGTGGAAGACAACTGGGAAAACCCGACTCTGGGTGCCTGGGGTCTGGGCTGGGAAGTCTGGCTCAACGGCATGGAAGTGACTCAGTTCACCTACTTCCAGCAGGTTGGCGGCCTCGAGTGCAAGCCGGTCACCGGCGAGATCACCTATGGTCTCGAGCGTCTGGCCATGTACATCCAGGGCGTGGACAGCGTCTACGATCTGGTATGGTCCGATGGCCCCCTGGGCAAGACCACCTACGGCGATGTGTTCCACCAGAACGAGGTGGAGCAGTCCACCTACAACTTCGAACACGCCGACGTGGACTTCCTGTTCCACTGCTTCGAGCAGTACGAGAAGGAAGCCCAGCACCTGCTGGCACTGGAAACACCGCTGCCGCTGCCCGCTTACGAGCGCATCCTCAAGGCCGCCCACTCCTTCAACCTGCTGGATGCCCGCAAGGCCATCTCGGTCACCGAGCGTCAGCGCTACATACTGCGCATTCGCACCCTGACCAAGGCCGTGGCCGAGGCTTACTACGCCTCCCGCGAAGCGCTGGGCTTCCCCATGTGCAAGCGCACTGAGAACAAGCAAGGTTAAGGAACGGACATGGCACAACATACATTTCTGGTAGAGATCGGCACAGCTGAGCTGCCGCCAAAAGCCCTGCGCTCCCTGGCCGAAGCCTTTGCCGACAACTTCAAAGCCGAGCTGACCAAGGCCGATCTGGCCTTCGGCGACGTCGAGTGGTTTGCCTCCCCGCGCCGCCTGGCGCTGAAGGTACACGCGCTGGCCAGCGAGCAGCCGAGCAAGAGCGTCGAGAAGCGCGGCCCGGCCGTCTCCCAGGCGTTCGATGCTGATGGCAAGCCGACCAAGGCCGCCGAAGGCTGGGCCCGTGGCAACGGCATCACAGTCGAACAGGCCGAGCGTCTGGTCACCGACAAGGGCGAGTGGCTGGTTCACACCGCCAAGGTTGAAGGTCGTCCGGCGCGCGAGCTGCTGGGTGAACTGGTTGCCTCCGCACTGGCCAAGCTGCCCATCCCCAAGATGATGCGCTGGGGCGACAAGACCATCCAGTTCGTGCGTCCGGTGTTCACAGTGACCCTGCTGCTGGACGGCGATCTCGTGCCTGCCACCATCCTGGGGATCGACTCCGCCCGCACCATCCGCGGTCACCGCTTTATGGGCGAAAGTGAATTCACCATCGACAACGCCGGCCAGTACCCGCAGATCCTGCTGGAGCGCGGCATGGTTGTGGCCGACTTTATGGCCCGCAAGGCCAAGATCAAGGCTGACGTCGAAGCGGCCGCTGCCGCCTTCGGTGGCGTCGCCGATCTGGACGACGCCCTGCTGGAAGAAGTCACCGCCCTGGTCGAATGGCCCGTGGTGCTGACCGCCAACTTCGAAGAGAAGTTCCTGGCCGTACCGGCCGAGGCGCTGGTGCACACCATGAAGGGTGACCAGAAGTACTTCCCGGTCTACGACAAGAACGGCAAGCTGCTGCCGAAGTTCATCTTCGTCACCAACATCGAGTCAAAAGACCCGAGCCAGATCATCAGCGGCAACGAGAAGGTGGTTCGCCCCCGTCTGTCTGACGCCGAGTTCTTCTTCAAGACCGATCTGAAGCAGAGCCTGGCCTCCCGCCTGCCGCGCCTCGAAACCGTGCTGTTCCAGCAGCAGCTCGGCACCGTCAAGGCCAAGGTCGAGCGTATCGAGACCGTCGCCGGCTTCATCGCCGAGCGCATCGGCGCCAACGTGGCTCAGGCCAAGCGTGCCGGCCTGCTCTCCAAGTGTGATCTCATGACCAACATGGTCGGCGAGTTCGCCAGCACCCAGGGTGTCATGGGGATGCACTACGCCCGTCACGATGGCGAAGACGAAGTGGTGGCCGTGGCCCTGAACGAGCAGTACATGCCGCGCTTCGCCGGTGATGCCCTGCCGTCCGCTCTGGAAGCCTGCGCCGTGGCGCTGGCGGACAAGCTCGACACCCTGGCCGGCATCTTCGGCATCGGCATGCTGCCCAAAGGCGACAAGGATCCCTTCGCCCTGCGCCGCGCCGCCATCGGTGCCCTGCGCATCATGACCGAGAAGCAGCTGGACCTGGATCTGGTTGAACTGGTTGAAGAAGCGGTTCGCGTCTACGGCGACAAGCTGACCAACAAGACCGTCGTCACCGACGTGGTCGACTTTATGCTGGGCCGCTTCCGCGCCGCCTATCAGGACGAAGGCATAGGTGCCGATGTGGTGCTGGCTGTGCTGGCCCGCCGCCCGACCCGTCCGCTGGACTTCGATCGTCGCGTCAAGGCCGTCAGCCACTTCCGCAGTCTGGATGCCGCCCTGGCCCTGGCCGCCGCCAACAAGCGCGTGAGCAACATCCTGGCCAAGGTGGAAGGCGAGTTGCCGACCACCGTCAAGCCGGAGCTGTTGCAGGACGCCGCCGAGCAGGCGCTGGCCACTCAGGTTGCAGCACTGCAATCCGAGCTGGCCCCGCTGTTCGCCGCCGGTGACTACCAGGCCGCCCTCACCCGTCTGGCCGCCCTGCGCGAGCCGGTCGACACCTTCTTCAACGAGGTGATGGTGATGGCAGATGACGAGGCCCTCAAGGCCAACCGTCTGGCGCTGCTGAACAACCTGCGCAACCTGTTCCTGCAAGTGGCGGATATCTCCCTGCTGCAGTGATTGGAGTTTGTTAGCAAGCTCTCAAAATGGCGCCGAAAGGCGCCGTTTTTATTAAAAATGGATTAATCTATAACCTTCGTTTGCGCACGATAGGTAACACTAATATGTTTTTTCATGTGGATGAATCAGGTAATACAGGCAATCAACTTTTTGATAAAAATCAGCCTATATTAACTTATGGCGTTCTATCCAGTACATTGAACGTAGATGCATTAGGGAAGCAGTGGTTCAAGAATATAACAAAGAAGCTAGACATTGATTGTCTTCACGCAAATCATCTCGGAGTCAATAAACTAACTGAGATCTCACGAGAGCTTTATCTATTACAGGATAAATTCAAGTTTTCATTTGATTATTATTTTATTGAAAAAAGAGCCCTAGCTGTTGTTTGTCTTTTTGACGCTATATTTGATGCGGGTATCAACCCTGCTGTTAGATGGGATACATATTGGACTCCTATGCGCTATCTTATAATACTTAAGTTAGCTGCTATTTTAGACGATGACATTTTAAAGAAAACATGGGTGCTATGTACATGTAAATACATAGAAAATAAAGAAGCTGAGATCATTCAGACCTTAGAAGAAATAAGCTCTATTACAAACACATCATTCTTGGATGCTCGCTCAAAAGAAATAATAATTAATGCGCTTGGATTCGCAATAAAAAACCCTCTAGCAATGGACTTTGGTCAACCTGATGAAAAAGTGATATCACCAAATGCAGTTGGATTTCAATTCGTTGCCTCAAGTATTTCTAGACGACTAAAATTAAAAAACAGAAAAAAAGCTCTATCAATAATAGTTGATATGCAAACACAGTTTAATAAAGCACAAATTGAGACATATCGAAATGCTAGTTTAATATCTGATGGAATGAAAAGAGCAACACAGGAAGACAGAAACAAATATCTTAACCATCCATTATTTGCATCAATAGAAAAAGGAGACTTGATAAATAAAAACATAATCAACAGTAACCTTGAAATATCTAGAAGCCAAGAGTCTATTGGCCTACAGATTGTTGATATATATCTCTGGATAACCAATAGGATTTTGCTAAAGAAAGAACTGTCAGCTGAATTACATGTTATAGGCTCATTGGTTTTAAAAAATTCTTTTGTAGATGGAATATCCTTCTCTGGTATGGAAAAGCGATTTAAAAGATTTGAATCGATACTTCCAAACATAGGAGATATAACAAAGGAACAAACAGACATGGCCAACAAACTTATGGCTTCACACCGTTCAACGCTAAACGATTTGGGACTGTAGGCCGTAGCACCTAGGTTCGCTTCGCAGGTAGGCTTAATCAGATATCGATTCTCCCGCTATAACGGCCACCAGCATTTCTCCATCAGCTGGCCAACCCTGACTCATGGCCACAGCCGCAATCAAAACATCTCGATCGTCCGATGACGCCGCGCTAATCGAACCTACAGATTCTTGCCAACGCGGCGACAATCTTTTCCACGCTCTGGGTTACCGACAGGGTGGCGCTATCCAGTATCAAGCGCTCCCTGTCCCAAGGTTCATAGTCACGGTCGAGCACAGCCTGCCAGTCCGGCAATGCAAATCCCACAATATCGGCCGTCCGGCTCTCGACCCGTTCACGGTGCACACTCGGGTTGGAGCAGATCACCTCTATATCGAGACAGGGCACCCCGGCCGAGAGGGCGATATCGTGGTAAGCATCCCGGGTGAGCTGTATGGGGTTAACGGAATCCGTGATGACGGTCGAGCCAAGTGCCAGGTTTTCTCTGGCCAGCTCATAGGCAACGAAATACCCGGCGGGCCCCATCTCTTTGTTTGTCTGGTCGGCGTCACGAATGGCCTGCTCTATGGTATCAATGCGCAGATAGACGGCCCCCAACCGCTTGGCCAAGGCTCGCGCAATCGTGCTCTTTCCACTGCCCGGCAAGCCACCGAAGATAATCAGCATCATGTCTCCCCTGTGATGAAAAAGCTTGCCGGTATTTTCCCCGCGATGGAGGCCCTGAGTCCAGCGCGGGTGTGCCGGCAGCCCACCAACAGGCTCGCCCGATCACCACAACCCCATGCAGGCACAGGTTGCGTGGCACCCCACAGAGTGAACTTTGCCGCGTTCGGGTATGGGCATGGGAAGCTGCCGCTGCTAGGGTATGACCATCAATTAATCGACGACCGAGGCGTTATGCAACGCAAGACCCTGGCCCTGTTGCTGGCCACCCATCTGCTGGTAGGGGCGGCCGGCTTTGCCGCCGGCATCTATGCCCTGCCGATCCTGATAGCGCCTGCCGCACCGAGCAGTGAACAGGTGGCGGCCAGCCAGCAGCAGGCCAGTTTCAGCGGCACCTTTCGCCGGGATCTGAAAGAGAGCGACCGGCTGCACTGGGGCGAAGGCCAGGTGAGCATAGGGCCAGATGCCATCAGCCTGATGGGCAAGCTGGCGCCGGGACCCGATTACCAGCTCTATCTGTCGCCGGAATTTGTCGAAACCGAGGCGGACTTTGCCCGCCTGAAGCCACAAATGGTGCGGGTCGGGCCGGTGAAAACCTTCAACAACTTTATCGTGCCGCTCCCCGCCAATATCGATCCCGCCCGCTACGACAGCGTGATCGTCTGGTGCGAAACCTTCGGCCAATTCATCACGGCCGCCCGCTATCGGCAGTAGATGCCATGCCCGCTTCCCGCCGTCATGAGCCAGCAGATCAAAGAGGAGGTTTCTTCTCCCGCGACAGTCCAATACAAAAGGCGCCAACGGGCGCCTTTTGATGATCGGCAGCGGCGAGCCGCACCGACCCCATTGCACGGAACGCCTTACTCCACCGGCGCCATCAGGTGCTGGTAGGGGGTGCCAGACCACATGATATAGGGTATCGAGGTGTCAGGAGCGGCACCTTTCGGGTACTGATCGTAGAAGGCGTCATCCGCCCCGACAACCATCACGTGGGGCCCGGTCTGCAACCAGTGATTGCTGGTGGTGGGCTGGGTGGCGTAAGGATCTGTGTTGCTGGCATCGGTGCCACCCTTGAGCATGTACATAAAGCCGATCTTGCCCTTGGGCGGGGTCTGATGGCCGATCCAGGCGTGAGCCCAGGCCATCGCCGCCGCATCCATGCACATGGGGTCCGGCCCCGGCGTGGCCGGGTTGTCGGGCATGCAGGTAAAACCGTTGCTGCCTTCCCGCAGGGTACGCATCTTGCCATCGGCGCCCATGGCGACAATGGTGGCGCCGGCACCGACCCTGGTGGGGGCCGCCGCCATGGCGCTGGTGATCATCGCCTCGTCCGTCATAGCCGCAGCGCCGGCCATCTCTTCGGCCTGCACCAGGCCGGCCAGGGTGATGGCCGCGAGTGCTCCAAGGGTGGACATGTGCTTGCACATAACGTCTGTCTCCCGGTTGATTGGATAGATCACGCGCGGCCTGACTACCATGGCGGCCGTGCTGCCGGGCAGCAGCTGTCTGGTGGGGGACGGAGTGATCGGAAGGTGGCGCCATGGGGTCGCAGCCCGGGGGCGTGCGGTGGGCCGCCGACGTCATCTGTCTGACTATAGTCCCTCCAGCTCCCTGCGCCGGATGGCGCAAAAAACAAGGCGCCACCCGGGCGCCTTGTCATAGGGTGAGGACAAAAAACTAGCCCATGTAGACCGGCAGCAGTCCCGCCATGTTGAGCAGATGGAAGAGGGCTGTCAGCACACCGAACAGCAAGACGCCCACTATCATCGGCATGCCGCCCGGCGCGCGGAAGCCGTCGCCTTTGCCGCCTTGCTCGCCCTTGCCGGCGCGCACCTTCCAGGCCAGCAGCGCGGGTATGATGCAGGTCCACAGGGTGGCCACGGCGCCCGCGTAGCCGATGGCCATCAGGAAGCCGAACGGGAACAGCAGGGAGAGCAGCAGCGGCGGCAGGAAGGTGGCCGCCCACGACTTGGCGCGGCCGCCACGGCCGTTGTCGAACTTGAACAGATCCGCCAGATAGTCGAACACCCCCAGACCCACACCGATAAAGGAGGAGAGGATGGCGGCCATGGAGAATAGGTTGAGGGCGCTGGAGACGGCCTCCGACTCTATCACCGAGGCCAGCGCCTTGAGCAGCACGTCGACGTTGCCGCCCTGGGCCACCACGGGCCCGAACTCGCTGCGCGGCAGGTTGCCGAACACGCTCACCAGCCAGATGAGGTAGAACAGCAGTGCTATGGCGGTGCCGCCGAGGATGGCGTAACGGGCGCGACGCTCTTCACCGTAGTAGGCGCGCATGGACGACACCGAATGGTGATAGCCGAACGAGGTGAGCGCCACCGGCAGCATGGCTAGGGCATAGGGGGCATAGCTGGCGTGCTGGCTCAGGGTATCGAACAGCAGGGTCGGCTTGATGTTGAGCGACAGGCCCGAGATGCCGAACACGAAGCTCAGCCCCATGGCGATGACCAGCACCACTGAGATGCGATCCACCGCCCGGGTCGAGTGCCACACCAGGCCGGAGAAGCCCAAGGTAAACAGGATGGATCCCCAGTGGCTGCCGATACCGGTCATGCCATCTATAATGAGGCCGGCCGAGGTGATATAGGCGTAGAGCAGTATGCCGCCGACAAAGTAGACGGTGAGGTTGTTGAGGACGTTGACCTTGTCCCCCAGCAGTTCACGGGTGACGGTATCGAACGACACGCGCAGCGGGTAGCCCTGATAGGACTCCAGCAGCATCCAGCCGGACACCGTCATCACCACCATGGTCAGGGTGATGGCCAGCACCGACCAGATGGTCCAGGCACCCGCCCCGGCACTCGGCAAGCCCAGCATGCCGGCCCCTACACAGACGCCGGCAATGATGCATGCCCCGCCCACCAAAGATGGTTTCTGTCCCATTTACTTCTCCAAAGACGATTGTGGATCTGGTCGCGACCGCGGACCGTTGCATTTGCTACGCCGGTTGTCATGGTAGATCGCGCTCATCTATGTGCCGGCGCCCAGTGCTTGTTGCTTCGAAAGCGAAGCAAGGTGGTTAAGGCGGGCTGCCGGCCCGACACGGCAGCAGGGCCGCCATGTCGGGCAGGGACTTTACCCTGCTACCCCTCAGGTATCAAATGCGGGTGCATCTTCAGAGCGCCCGGCGGCCCCTCAACAGACAGCCTGCAACTGGCGCATCGGCACTCAATGAGCCAGTTGCGGCAACAGCTGCAGCAGCTGGGCGCGATCCGCCAGCGGCGTCTGGCTGACCCAGATACCCAGCAGGCCGTAGGAGAGCAGCGGCAATATCAACAACAGCAGGCAGAGCAAACCCAGCAGCCAGCGGGGCTCAAGCCTGCGTGCCTTGCTGCCAAGGTGCAGCGCATCGGCCCGCTTGGGGCAGGCGGTGATGCAGCTCATACAACTGGTGCACTCCAGGCTCTGCACCGCGATCAGCTGGTGCACCTGGATGCGGGACGGACAGGCCCGGCTGCACTTGTCGCAGTCATGGCCAGCACTTCGCAGGCAGCGGGCCGGGTCACGGCGAATGCGCAGCGGTGTCAGCAGGCCGAGTAAAGACAGCCAGGCGCCGTAGGGGCAGAGGTAGCGGCAGAAGCCCTGGCGGAAGGTGGCGGTGAGCAGCAGCACCCAGCCGAGGCAGAGGCCCGAGATCAGGGTCAGGTTGAAGAAGAAGGCCCCCATCTTCATGTCCGCCGCCTGATGGTAGGGGCTGGTGAAGTAGCCGGGCAGAGCGGCGCCTGGCACCGCGATCAGCACGATAAACAGCAGGAAAGCGAGCACCAGGAATTTCTGGGAACGCAACACGACATCGAGCCAGCGCGGCGGCGTCCACTCCCCCACTATCCATCGGCTGCGCAGGCCGTGCAGCCACTCGCCCACCAGCCCGAGCGGGCAGAACCAGGCGCAGAAGGCCCGCCCCAGCAGCAGGGCCGACAGGCAGAGCGCCAGTACTGTGATGGTGGCCGCCGGATGATGGGGATCCACTATGCCCTGACTGAGCCAGGCCCGCAGCCCGAGCCCACCGGCGATGGGCAGGAAGCCGTCCACCACGTCCGGACGCACCAGCCAGGGGGATATCCCCTGCCCCAGCTGCCAGATATGGATGCCGTACTGCAGCGCCACCAGCCCCCAGCAGAACAGCAGCAGCCGGCGTGTGCGTGCCCGTAGCCACTGGCTGTCGAGCGCCTCGAGGGCGGGCAGCGGCCGCCGCTGGCGCCACAGGGCGAGGGGGACGACCACCAGCCCCAGCGCGAACCAGAGCAGGCTGTCCGCCGCCACCAGCCAGATCAGGCCCAGCAGGCCGAGGACAAGACGCCACTGCCAACCAGTGCGCGCCTGCCAACCCAACAGGGCCAGATAGACCAGGCCAGCCACCATGGTCATCGCTTCAATCAGGCTCATGCATCTCCCTCATAGCACTCATTCGGATAAGGGGGCAGGATAACGAACATCTGAATTGATTATTTTGATCTGCATGGGCAGAGGGGGACATTCGCGCCCAATGCCCCTGGCGAGGGTTGAACCTTATGCCTTGCGGCTGTTGAACAGCGGCTGGTCCGATTCGGCCTGCTCGGCCCAGAAGTGGATGTTGAAGCGGGCATCCTCCGACAGCTCGACCCTGTGCCAGTATTGGGGCGGGCTGGTGGCAAACTGGCCGGCATGGATCACCAGGCTTATCTCTGGCTCCTCGGCCTGCTCGTCGGCAAAGCCGTGGTAGGTGACTGTGCCCTCCATCACGCAGAGCTGACCGAAGACACCGGCTGCCGTGTTGTGATGGGTGAGCAGGGCTGCGGGTACGCTCTGGCGGGTGAAGAAGGGGGTGGAGCGACGCACCACCCAGTGGGCGGGGATCAGGTGCAGTGACATAGACATTCTCCTCAGATGGCCGGGTCAACCCGGCCGATGCAATGAAAGGGGTTAACGGGGCAGCTGACGCAACAGAGGGAAGGCGGCGCTCATCTGATCGCCTCCCACCACGAAGCCGCACAGCTCGCCATCCTCGCCGTGCGCCTCGGCCACCATGCCGTGGCTGTTCCAGCGGCACTGCCAGGCGAGATCCTCGCCCTTGGTACGGCCCGCCAGCTGCAAGGGGTAACGCGGCGTCTTCACCTTCACCAGCATGGGCGGCAGGGTCAGCGGGGTTGGCGTGCCAAGCAGAGTGCGCGCCAGCGCATTGGCCCCCAGCACTATTGGTTGCAGGAAGGGGAGCAGCTGACCCTGCCACTGCACGCAATCCCCCAGCGCGAATATATGGGGATCGCTGGTCTGCAGCCGATCGTCGACCAGGATGCCGCGCTCCACGTCCAGCCCGGCCCCCCGGGCCAGGGCCAGATTCGGCCGCAGGCCGATCGCGGCGATCACCAGATCCTGCTCGCTGGTGCGGCCATCGGTCAGGGTCACCCGCCAGCCGTCGCCGGGCTGGGCATCTATCCTGGCGATACCCAGCCCGAATTGCAGGCTGACCCCCTGACTGCGCAGCGCCTGTTGCAGCGGAGGGGTCAGGGCGGCCGGCAACAGGGCGCTGAGCGGGCTGTCGGCCAGATCCAGCAGGGTGACCTCGCGGCCATCGCTCGCCATGTCCATCGCCAGCTCGCAGCCGATGAGGCCGGCCCCCAGCACCAGGATGCGGCGGGCCTGCTGGATCAGCCCCTCGGCAGCGGCGTACTCCTGCTGGCTGTTGAGGGTCACCAGATGCTCGCTGCCCGGTATCTCGGGGCGCGCCGCGCTGGCGCCGGTGGCCAGCACCAGCTGGCCGTAGGGGAAGCTGCCCTGCGAGGTCAACAGGGTGCGCCGGGCGGGATCTATACCCAGCACGGAGCAGTGGGGCAGCAGCGCGATGCGCTGCTGCTCGGCAAAGTCGCTGCCGCTCTGCCGGGTCATGGCCGCGGCGGCGCAGCCCCGGCTCACCACGTGGCTCAAGTCCGGCTTGTTGTACTCGTCGCCGCTGTCGGCCGTGATGAGGCGGATGGGTCTGTCGGCGTCCAGCTTGCGCAGGCTCTTGACCAGCTGCTGGGCGGCGAAGCCGCTGCCGATCACCACGATTTCCCGGCTGATGCCGGCGTCATTCAGGGTTGCTGCGTTCATACACAGGCCTCCACGGCGCAGGGTTCGAATACCTCCTTGCCGATGCCACAGCCGGGGCAGAGGAAGCTGTCAGGTACCTGGGCCCAGGGAGTGCCCGGTGCCACCAGCTGATCCGGCTCACCCAGTGCCGGGTCATAGACCCACTGGCAGACGACGCAGAGCATGCTCTGGTCATCGTCCCACTCAGCGGCGGCCGGGGTGGCGACACGCGCAACCGGCACCTCGATCACGGGCGCCGTCACTGCGGCGTTGTTTGTGATGATCGGGCGGGGCGCCTCGAGCGGGTGCAGCGCCCACTGGCGGGCCAGCTGGCGGCCGTGCTCGCGGCATTCGGCCAGGGCCGAACCATCCGGGCGCCACTTGGCCTTGAGGGAGATGCTGATGTCGAAACCCGCGTCCATCAGCCGGGTCTGGATCCGGTCCACGGCGCCGCCGGTCCAGCCGTAGCTGCCGAAGGCCGAGGCGCGCTTGTTGCGAAAGCGCAGGCCGGTGATCTCTTCGAGCATGCCCGCCACCTTGGGCATCATGACGTTGTTCATGGTGGAAGAGCCCACCAGCACCCCCTTGGAGCGGAACACCTGGGTCAGGATCTCGTTCTTGTCGTGGCGCGCCACGTTGAAGATCTTCACCGCCACACCCGGGTCCACCTCGTGGATGCCCTGGGCGATGGCGTCGGCCATCATGCGGGTGTTGTTGGACATGGAGTCGTAGAACAATGTGATGCGGTCTTCCTGATAGTGGTCGGCCCACTCCAGGTATTTCAGGATGATCTGGGTGGGGTCCTCGCGCCAGACGATGCCGTGGGAGGTGGCCACCATGCTCACCGGCAGGTTGAAGCCGAGCACTTCCTTGATCTTGGCGGTCACCAGCGGGCTGAAGGGGGTCAGTATGTTGGCGTAGTAACGCTGGCACTGCTCCATCAGCTCGGTCTGATCCACCTCGTCGTTGAACAGGTGCTCGTCGCAGTAGTGCTGGCCGAAGGCGTCGTTGGAGAAGAGCACGGCGTCCTCAGTCATGTAGGTCATCATGCTGTCGGGCCAGTGCAGCATGGGGGTCTCGATGAAGACCAGCTGCTTGCCGTTGCCTATGTCCAGGCTGTCCCCTGTCTTGACCGGGTGGAAGTTCCACTCTGGATGATGATGATGGCCTGTGATGGAGTCGATGGCGTTGTGGGTGCAGTAGATGGGGGTGCCTGGGATGCGGGCCATCAGCTCGGTCAGGGCGCCGGCGTGATCCTCCTCGGCGTGGTTGATCACCACGAAGTCGATGGAAGCGAGATCGATCTCCGCCGCCAGGTTCTGCACGAACTCCCGGCTGAACTTGTGATCGACGGTATCGATCAGCACGTTCTTCCCTTCGCGGATGAGGTAGCTGTTGTAGCTGGTGCCCTTGTGGGTCTTGTACTCGGTGCCGTGAAAGTCGCGTACCTCCCAGTCCCGTTGGCCGACCCAGTGAATGTTGTTTTTGACGTGAATGCTCATCAAGTTGTTCCTCAGAATACAATAGCGAATGTGCGACTGAATCAGCTATTGCAGTTGACGTGCCAACTTGTAACTTATTGTTTTTGCTTGATACTCATATCCGACATTGTCATTCAGACAGCCACTCTTTATAGTCAAAACCACAAGCACACTGTCATTTGGACAATCACCGTGATCTCGACCGACAGCCTGGCGCGCATCGCCCTCGACCTGCAACTCGGCATCTCCCATCAGGACAGGTTCCACCGCCTGATCCAGAGCGTGCGCAGCCTGCTGCACTCGGATGCTTCGGCCCTGCTGCGCTACGAGGGGGGCCAGTTCATCCCGCTGGCCATCGACGGCCTGATGCAGGACGTGCTGGGCCGCCGCTTCGCGCTGGCGGACCATCCGCGCATGGAGGCCATAGCCCGGGCCGGCGACGTGGTGCGCTTCCCCGCCGACAGCAATCTGCCCGACCCCTATGACGGCCTGATCCCGGATCACGACGACTTCAGGGTGCACGCCTGCGTCGGCCTGCCACTGTTTTCGGATCAGACGCTCATCGGCGCCCTGACCATAGACGGCATGAATCCGACCCAGTTCGACGGCATCAGCGACGAGGAGCTGCGGCTGGTGGGCGCCCTGGCCGCCGCCGCCCTCAGCAACGCCCTGCTGCTGGAACGGCTCGCCCGCCAGAGCAGCGAGCCCCTCGCCCCCTCCAGCCAGAATGGGCCGGGCCAGCCCGAGATGATAGGCCGCTCCCCCGCCATGGAGCGGCTACGCCACGAGATAGCCGTGGTGGCGAGCTCAGAGCTGAACGTGCTGATCCTGGGGGAGACGGGGGTCGGCAAGGAGCTGATCGCCAAGGCAGTGCATCAGGGTTCACCCCGCGCCAGCGCACCCCTGGTCTATCTCAACTGCGCCGCCCTGCCGGAATCTGTGGCGGAGAGCGAGCTGTTCGGCCACGTGAAGGGGGCCTTTACCGGCGCCATTCACAACCGGGCAGGCAAGTTCGAGCTGGCCGACAAGGGCACCCTGTTCCTGGACGAGATCGGCGAGCTCTCCCTGCCCCTGCAGGCCAAGCTGCTGCGGGTGCTGCAATACGGCGATCTGCAGCGCATCGGTGACGACACCCCGCTCAAGGTGAACGTGCGCATCCTGGCCGCCACCAACCGGGATCTGAAACAGGCTGTGGTCGAGGGGCAGTTTCGAAGCGATCTCTACCACCGCCTGAGCGTCTTCCCGATCCATGCCCCCGCCCTGCGGGAGCGACCGGACGACATACCCCTGCTTGCCGGTTATTTTTGCGAACGCTGCCGGGTCAGCCTGGGGCTGGAGCGGTTGCGCATCCAGCCCAGGGCGCTGCAACTGCTCGCCAGCTACGACTGGCCGGGCAACGTGCGGGAGCTGGAGCACGCCATCCACAGGGCTGCCGTGCTGGCGCGGGCCGAACAGGGCAGTCAGGCCCCCGCGCTGGATTGCCACCACTTCAACCTGGCGGCCACCGGCGCCCCCTCATCCAGTCGCATCCCTGTGGAACAGGCAGCGCAGCAGATGACGGCTGGCATTGGACTGCGCACGGCTACCGATGCCTTCCAGCTCCAGCTGATCGAGCAGACCCTGGCGGCCCAGCAGGGCAACTGGGCCGCCACCGCCCGGGCGCTTGAGCTGGACGGCGGCAACCTGCACCGGCTCGCCAGACGGCTCGGGCTCAAGGCCTGATGCTGGCGACACCCCACAAACAAAAACCCCCTCGGTGACGAGGGGGTTTTTCGTGGTGCCTGTGCGATGACCGGGGCCGCAGCATGGTCCATCGGCGGCAGATTCAGTCGCGGGCACGGCGCAGGTGGTAGTCGACGTGATAGTCGTTGGCGTTGCGGAACATGATGGAGTAGTTGAGAAACTCCCCGTTCTCGCCATAAGAGAGGGAGGTCAACCGCAGGATGGGCGCCCCCTGCTCGATATGCAGCAGCTCGGCCATCTGCCGGTCGGCCAGCACGGCGCTGAAGCTCTCGTAGTTGCCGGCGATGGGGAGCTGGCACTCGTTCTCGATGTAGGCAAACTTGGAGCCCTCCAGATGGGCCACCGACAGGGTGCGAAACAGCCGCACCGGCATGTAGCTCTCCTCCAGCAGCAGGGCCCGGCCATCCACAGAACGCACCCGGCTGGAGTAGTAGACGGGTTCGTTCACCTTGACCCTGAGCTGGCTGGCAATCGCCGGTGGGGCCGGCATGGTACGAAACTCCAGCACCTGGCTGGTGAGCTCCCGGCCCTGATCGCGCATCAGCTCGGTAAAGCCGCTCAGCCCCTTGGTCTCATGCTGGACATCCTTCTTGGTCACATAGGTGCCGCTGCCGTGGCGCCGCGCCACCAGCCCCCACTCGATCAGCATGTCCACTGCCTTGCGCACCGTCATGCGTGACACGCCGAACTGGCTCGCCAGCATCTTCTCGCTCGGCAATACGTCCCCCACCCGGCAATCCGCGCCATTGACCCGGATACGCAACCGATCCGCCACCGATTTATAGATCACTGCTAGACCTCTCCCAGCCTGTACCCGCGGCCTCCTCATTCAGGGGCTTCAGGCCCAACCAATTGAAAATAAACAACTTTAAATTCAAATAAACCGACAAGAACGTCACAAAAACAAGATGTACAACAATATCTCAAAATTTAGATCTCTTTGTCTAAATAAGAGCATGCGCCGGATCACATAACCACCACATATTTCATGAGGGCTTGACCCATTGTTGTTAGGTTCAATTCAGCAACACAAACAACACCCTATCAAAAACTCTCTTAATAAAGGGACAATATATGCTCAGTCAAATTCAACGCTTTGGCGGAGCAATGTTTACTCCTGTACTACTGTTTCCATTTGCAGGTATGGTAGTGGGCATTGCAATCATGCTGAAAAATCCCATGTTCGTGGGAGAGGCGCTGGCAAACCCGCAAGGGTTGTTTTTTCAAATAGTACATATTATTGAAGAAGGTGGCTGGACCGTATTCAGAAACATGCCGCTTATATTTGCCATCGGTTTACCGATTGGGCTGGCAAATAAGGCGCAGGCACGAGCCTGTCTCTCCGTATTGGTCAGCTTCATGACCTGGAATTATTTCATCAATGCCATGGGGATGACCTGGGGCGACTATTTCGGGGTCGATTTCAATCAGGCGGTCGGCGGCGAAAGCGGCCTGGCCATGGTCGCCGGGATCAAGACGCTGGACACCAGCATCATAGGAGCCATCGCCATCTCGGGTATAGTCACCGCCCTGCACAACCGGCTGTTTGATCGGCAGCTGCCCGTCTTTCTCGGCATCTTTCAGGGCAGCTCCTTTGTCACCATCATTGCCTTCTTCCTCATGATCCCCTGTGCCTGGCTGACCCTGCTGGGGTGGCCCAAGGTACAGATGGGCATCGCCTCCCTGCAGGAGTTCATGCTGATCTCGGGCCCGCTCGGTGTCTGGGTCTACACCTTCCTCGAGCGCATCCTGATCCCGACCGGACTGCATCACTTCATCTATGGCCCCTTCATCTTCGGCCCGGCTGCGGTGGAAGGCGGCATCCAGCTCTACTGGGCCCAGCATCTGCAGGAGTTCAGCCAGAGCACGCGTCCGCTCATCGAGCTGTTCCCCCAGGGTGGCTTCGCACTGCACGGCAACTCCAAGATCTTCGGTGCCATGGGGATTGCCCTGGCCATCTACGCCACTGCAGCCCGTGAAAACAAGGCCAAGGTGGCCGGTCTGCTGATCCCGGCGACCCTGACCGCCATGCTGGTGGGCATCACAGAGCCGCTTGAATTCACCTTCCTCTTCATCTCGCCACTGCTGTTTGCCATCCATGCCCTGCTGGCCGCCACCATGGCCACAGTCATGTACCTGTTCGGTGTCGTCGGCAACATGGGCGGCGGCCTGCTCGACCAGTTCCTGCCGCAGAACTGGATCCCCATGTTCCACAACCATGCCGGCATGATGTTTACCCAGATAGCCATAGGCCTGGTGTTTACCGGACTCTGGTTCCTGATATTCAGGAGTCTCATTCTGAGATTCAATTTGAAAACCCCGGGGCGGGAAGACAGCGAAATAAAGCTGTATTCCAAGGCCGATTATCAGGCAGCCAAACAACAACGAGGCTGTGATATTGCGGAGCAAATTATCGAGGCACTCGGCGGCAGCAAAAACATAAGAAGCCTGAATAATTGCGCCACCCGCTTAAGAATATCGCTGATAAATTCCAGCCAGGCTGCGGCAGATGACATATTCAAACAACTGGGCGCCCATGGTGTGGTTCGTCATGGCGACAGCATTCAAATAATCATAGGTCTGCATGTGCCTCAGGTACGTGAAAATATGGAATCGATAATGAACAACCCCACTCAATCCTCTTCTTTCGTAACGGAGTCATGATCATGAAAAAATTCTCTGTAGTCATCGCCGGCGGCGGCAGCACTTTCACACCGGGTATCGTCCTCATGCTGCTGGAGAACCAGCATCGTTTCCCGCTCAAGGAGATCAAGTTCTACGACAACGATGGCGCCCGCCAGGAAGTCATCGCCGAGGCATGCAGGATACTGCTGAAAGAGAAGGCACCCGAGATTGCCTTCAGCTACGGTACCGATCCCAAGGCGGCCTTCAGCGAGGTGGATTTTGTCATGGCCCACATCCGGGTCGGCAAATACCCCATGCGCGAGCAGGACGAGAAGATCCCCCTGCGTCACGGCGTGGTCGGTCAGGAGACCTGTGGCCCGGGCGGCATCGCCTACGGCATGCGCTCCATCGGCGGCGTACTGGAGCTGGTCGACTACATGGAGCAGTACTCCCCCAACGCCTGGATGCTGAACTACTCCAACCCGGCCGCCATAGTGGCGGAGGCGACTCGTCGCCTGCGTCCCAACGCCAAAATCCTCAACATCTGCGACATGCCGATCGGGATCGAGGGGCGCATGGCCCAGATCGCCGGCCTCAAGTCACGCAAAGAGATGCGGGTACGCTACTACGGTCTCAACCACTTCGGCTGGTGGACCCGCATCGAGGATCTGGCAGGCAACGATCTGATGCCGAAGATCAAGGAGCACGTCGCCCGCCACGGCTATGTGCCCAACAGCGCCAGCCATGCCGAAGCAAGCTGGAACGATACCTTCGCCAAGGCCAGGGATGTGTGGGCGCTCGATCCGGATACCCTGCCCAACACCTATCTCAAGTACTACCTCTACCCTGACTATGTGGTGGCCCATGCCAACCCTGAGCATACCCGCGCCAACGAGGTGATGGAGCACCGCGAGAAGCAGGTATTCAGCGCCTGCCGCGCCATCGTCAAGGCGGGTCATTCGGAGGCAGGCGAGCTGGAGATCGACGAGCACGCCTCCTATATAGTGGACCTGGCCACCGCCATCGCCTTCAACACCCAGGAGCGGATGCTGCTGATAGTCCCGAACCGGGGCGCCATCAACAACTTCGACCCCGAGGCCATGGTCGAGATCCCCTGTCTGGTGGGCAGCAGCGGGCCAGAGCCCTTGCAGGTCGGCAATATTCCCCTGTTCCAGCAGGGCCTGATGGGCCAGCAGGTGGCGGTCGAGAAGCTGGTGGTGGAAGCCTGGGTCGAACGCTCCTACCAGAAGCTGTGGCAGGCGATCACCCTGTCCAAGACTGTGCCCAGCGCCTCGGTGGCGAAGGCCATCCTGGATGACCTGGTGGCCGCCAACAAGGATTACTGGCCGCCGCTGCAATAAATCGCCCACAAACAAAAACCCCCTCGTGACGAGGGGGTTTTTCGTGGTGCCGACTATCGCCGTGCAATACAGCGGGGCGGTCAGCGCAGGGATTTGACCGAGCGGCGGACGATAAGCTCGGGCTCTACCGTCATGGACTCGACTTCCAGCGCCTTGTTGCGGATCCGGCTCACCAGATGCTTCACCGCCAGCAGGCCGAGCTCGGCCTTGGGGTGGCGAATGGTGGTGAGCGGCGGGCTGGAGAAGCGCGCCATCTCCACGTCGTCATAGCCGATCATGGAGATATCGTCCGGTACCTTGACCCCGGCTTCCCAGGCGGCGCAGATGGCGCCGATGGCCATGGGATCGTCGAAGGCAAACACAGCCGTCGGGCGAGGTGTGAGGGCCAGGATGCGCTGCATGGCATCGAAACCGCTCTGGCTCTCGTAATCCCCTTCGAAGATCTGCTCGTCCTTCAGGGTCAGGCCATGCTCGCCCAGGGCATCGCGTACCCCGTCCAGCCGCTGCTGGGTGGTCGGCTTGGAGAGCTGGCCGGTGATGCAGACGATCTCTTTATGGCCCTGCTCCAGCAGATGACGTACCGCCAGCCGCGCGCCTATGCGGGCGTTGTCGTTGATCACGTTGGCGAAATCGCACTCGGTGCCCCAATCCAGCACCACCTGTGGCACGTTCTTGTGGATGCGCAACATGTCGCGCAACGGGGTGTCGATATCGGTTCCCAGCACCAGCAGGCCGTCGACCCGCTTCTCCATCAGCATTCTCAGGTAATGCTGCTGACGGGGCGGCTGGTTTTCGGTGTTGCACAGGATCAGACTGTAACCCTGTTCGAAACAGTACGCCTCCACCCCCTGCACCACTTCCGCGAAGAAGGGGTTGGCACTGGTGGTCACCAGCATGCCTATGGTTTTGGTTGAGTTTATCTTGAGGCTGCGCGCTACCGAGTTGGGCGCGTAGTTGAGTTCTGCCACCGCCTCAAGCACTTTTTGGGTTGCATCTTCGCTGACCCGACGGGTGTGATTGAGTACATGTGAGACGGTGGAGATGGATACGCCTGCACGGGAAGCGACATCCTTGATAGTGGCCATCTCTGTCTCCTGAAGATCAAAAGCGGAACATTAGCAGATTTCCCGAATAAAGGCTTGGTTTTAACAGGCACTGCCAATGAATTGTCAATGCTGGCTAATCTAGGCGCTCATTTCTATTTGCGCAAACGGATTTTGGTCAAAATGGGAGCAGTGTCAGGGTAAAATATCGTCAGTTTTTTCATCTGCCATTTGTCACCAGCACACCTTGTTGTGAAGATGTTAACTGAACAAATCAGTATTAATATCTACAAGGGTAGATGAAATTAGCTATTTGTTTCAAAAAAGCACTATCCCACCCACTCTGGTTAGTATCTTTAACAGCTTGTTATTGCCCAGCGAGGAATGATAGAACCATACCTATTACCGGACTGGCGGGATCCCGGCCCGGAATGGCACACGGAAAATGAAACAATCCACTGATTAAGGGACGAATCAATGCATAAGTTGAGCAAAATCACAGTAAGCGCAGCGGTTTCTTTGGCTCTGTTTGGATCGATATCCATCGCCAACGCGGCTGACACCATCAAGATCGGCATCGCCGGCCCGGTCACAGGCCCGGTCGCCCAGTACGGTGACATGCAGTTCACCGGCGGCAAGATGGCGGTCGAGCAGATCAACAAGGCTGGCGGTATCGCAGGCAAGCAGATCGAAGCCGTCATCTATGACGATGCCTGCGATCCCAAGCAGGCCGTGGCGGTCGCCAACAAGGTGATCAACGACGGCGTCAAGTTCGTGGTCGGCCACCTCTGCTCCGACAACACCCTGCCCGCCTCCGACATCTATGAAGATGAAGGCGTGCTGATGATCACCCCGGCCTCCACCAACCCCAAGATCACCGAGCGCGGCTATCAGCTGGTGCTGCGTACCATAGGTCTGGACAGCGACCAGGGTCCGACCGCCGCCAAGTACATCATCGAGCAGGTCAAGCCCAAGCGCGTGGCCGTCATCCACGACAAGAAGCAGTACGGTGAAGGCATCGCCACCAGCGTGAAGGCATCCCTGGACAAGGCCGGTGTGAAAGTAGTGGCGTTCGAAGGCATCACAGCCGGTGACAAGGACTTCTCCGCCCTGATCGCCAAGCTGCAGAAAGAGAACGTCGATTTCGTCTACTACGGCGGCTACCACCCGGAGCTGGGTCTGATCCTGCGTCAGGCTGGCGAGAAGGGTCTGAAGGCCAAGTTCATGGGTCCGGAAGGGGTAGGCAACAAGGACATCTCCGCCATCGGTGGCCCGGCTTCCGAAGGTCTGCTGGTCACCCTGCCGAACAAGTACGATCTGGTGCCGACCAACGCCCCGCTGGTGGCGGCGTTCAAGGCCAAGGGTCAGGACTCCTCAGGCCCCTTCGTCTGGACCACCTATGCGGCGGTACAGACCCTGGCTGCCGGTATCGCCAAGGCGGGTGAGGATGACCCGGCTGCAGTCGCCGCCGCCATCAAGGCCACGCCGATCGATACCGTCATGGGCACCCTGAGCTGGGCGCCGAGTGGTGACCTGAAAGGCTTTGAATTCGGTGTGTTCCAGTGGCACGCCGACGGTACCTCCACTCAAGTCAAATAATCTGCCGGTCGGGGTGACATGAGTCACCCCTCCTTTTCTTTGCGGGCAAGTACAGGGATCGCAGTATGTCCGAACACCTCCTTTACCTGGTTCAGCAGCTGCTGAACGGGTTAACCATAGGCAGCACCTATGCGTTGATCGCCATCGGCTACACCATGGTCTATGGCATCATCGGCATGATCAACTTCGCCCACGGCGAGGTTTACATGATCGGCTCCTATGTCGCCTTTATGGTGATGGCCGGGCTCGCCATGATGGGCATCGACAGCACCTTCCTGCTGCTGGGAGGCGCCTTCCTGGTCAGCATCATCATCACGGGAACCTATGGCTGGACCATAGAGCGGGTCGCCTATCGCCCGCTGCGGGGCGGCAACCGCCTCATCCCCCTCATCTCCGCCATCGGCATGTCGATCTTCCTGCAGAACATGATGCGAATGGCACAGGGCTCGCGCGACATCGCCATGCCCACCCTGATCTCCGGGGGCTGGACCCTGGGCGCCGAAGACGGCTTCCAGGCCAGCCTCTCCTACATGCAGCTCATCATCTTCGTGGTGACCTTCATCACCATGCTGGCGCTGACCCAGTTCATCGGCCGCTCCCGCATGGGCCGTGCCTGCCGCGCCTGTTCGGAAGACATCAAGATGGCCAACCTGCTGGGGATAGACACCCATGTGGTCATCTCCATCACCTTCGTGCTGGGGGCCACCCTGGCCGCCGTCGCGGGCGTGCTGCTCGGCATGTATTACGGCGTCATCAACCCCTATCTCGGCTTCATGGCCGGGCTGAAAGCCTTCACTGCGGCTGTATTGGGCGGCATCGGCAGCATTCCCGGCGCCGTGCTGGGCGGCCTGCTGCTGGGGGTGGTGGAAGCACTCACCGCCGGCTATCTCAGCACCGAGTACAAGGATGTGATGGCCTTCGCCCTGCTGATCGGCGTCTTGCTGTTCATGCCCACCGGCATTCTCGGCCGACCGGAAGTGGAGAAAGTCTGATGAAACGCCAATTCATTCACGCCTGTATCGCCAGCCTGGTATTGCTGGTGCTCTCCTTCTGGCTGCTCGGCTTCAAACTCGAGACCGACGGCACCCGCTTGCTGGTAGTCAGCCGCCTCGACGTGTCGCTGGCCTGGCTGGTGGGCGGTGCCGCCCTGGTGTTCTGGTTCCAGATGTTGCGCGGCCAGATCAGCCGGCTGTTCAAAGGCTCCATCAGCGGCTTCTCCATCGGCTTCACCAAGCTGGTGCTGCCCAGCCCGGAAGAGGCACCCAAGCTCTATAACCTCACCGCCGTGCTGGTGCTGCTGTTTGCGGTGAGCTGGCCCTTCATGGCCTCGCGAGGCGCCATCGATCTCGCCACCCTCACCCTGATCTACATCATGCTGGGGCTGGGCCTGAACGTGGTGGTGGGTCTGGCCGGTCTGCTGGATCTGGGCTACGTCGGCTTCTACGCGGTCGGCGCCTACAGCTATGCCCTGCTCAACACCTACTTCGGCCTGAGCTTCTGGGAGTGTCTGCCCATCGCCGGCCTGACGGCGGCCACCTTCGGCTTCCTGCTCGGCTTCCCTGTGCTGCGGCTGCGGGGGGACTATCTGGCCATAGTCACCCTGGGCTTTGGCGAGATCATCCGCATCCTGCTCAACAACATGACCAGCCTCACCGGCGGCCCGAACGGCATCTCCGGCATTCCCAAACCGACGCTGGGCGGACTCGAGTTCAACCGTACCGTCAAGGACGGGGGCTTCGGCACCTTCCACGACTTCTTCGGCATCGCCTACAACGCCAACCACAAGGTGATCTTCCTCTACCTGATGGCGCTGGTGCTGGTGGTGGCCACCCTGTTCGTCATCAACCGCCTGCTGCGCATGCCGCTGGGCCGCGCCTGGGAAGCGCTGCGGGAGGACGAGATTGCCTGCAAGTCGCTGGGGCTCAACCCCACCATCATCAAGCTGACCGCCTTCACCATAGGCGCCTGCTTCGCTGGCTTCGCCGGCAGCTTCTTCGCCTCGCGCCAGGGCTTCATCAGCCCGGAGTCCTTCGTCTTCATCGAGTCGGCCATAGTCCTTGCGATCGTGGTGCTGGGGGGCATGGGCTCCCAGATCGGGGTGGTGCTGGCAGCCATAGTGATGACGGTACTGCCCGAGCTGGCCCGTGAATTCAACGAGTACCGCATGCTGATGTTCGGTCTGCTGATGGTGTTCATGATGATCTGGCGGCCACAGGGACTGCTGCCAATGACCAGACCTCACCTGGAGCTACAAAAATGAGCAATCAGACGTTGTTAGAAGTCTCTGATTTGTCGATGCGCTATTTGGCTGGATTGCTGGCGGTGACTTGCTCCACCTTGAATCGGGGGCTGAAAAAATGAGTGCCAACCAGAAGTTAATGGAAGTCTCTGATCTGTCGATGCGCTTCGGCGGTTTGTTGGCGGTCAACGGCGTCAAACTGGACGTGGACAAGGGGGAGGTGATCTCCATCATAGGTCCCAACGGTGCGGGCAAGACGACCGTCTTCAACTGCCTGACCGGCTTCTATCGCCCGAGTGGCGGCATCATTCGCTACAAGGGTGAGGAGATCCAGGGGCTGCCCGGTCATCTCATCGCCCGCAAGGGGATAGTGCGCACCTTCCAGCACGTACGGCTGTTCAAGGACATGACGGCGGTGGAGAACCTGCTGGTGGCCCAGCATCGCCACCTCAACACCAGTTTCATCGCCGGCCTGTTCAAGACCCCGGCCTTTCGCCGTGCCGAGCAGGAGGGGCTGGAACACGCCGCCTTCTGGCTGGAGAAGGTGGGCCTCAAGGATCTCTCCAATCGCGCCGCCGGCAACCTGGCCTATGGTCAGCAACGCCGGCTCGAGATCGCCCGCTGCATGGCGACCCGACCCGATCTGCTGATGCTGGACGAGCCGGCCGCCGGCCTCAACCCGCACGAGACAGATGAGCTGAACGAACTGATCATCAGCCTGCGGGACGAGTTTGGTGTCTCCGTCCTGCTTATCGAACACGACATGAAGCTGGTGATGGGCATCTCCAACCGCATCTTCGTGGTCAATCAGGGCACCCCGCTGGCCCACGGCAAGCCGGATGAGATCCGCAACAATCCGGCCGTGATCAAGGCCTATCTGGGCGAGTCGTAAGGAAAAATAGATGTTAGAACTTCGCAACGTATCGACCCACTACGGCAAAATTCAGGCGCTGCACGACGTCAGCGTCGAGGTGAAAGAGGGGGAAATCGTCACCCTGATAGGTGCCAACGGCGCCGGCAAGACCACCTTGCTGATGACATTGTGCGGCGAGCCCAAGCCCAGCAGCGGCAGCATCTGGTTCGAGGGGGAGCAGATAAGCTCCCTCACCACGGCCCGCATCATGCGCAAGGATATCGCCGTGGTGCCGGAGGGGCGCCGCATCTTCGCCCGCCTGACGGTGGAGGAGAACCTGCTGATGGGCGCCTTCTTCGTCGACAAGGAGGAGCAGCACGGCCTGCTGGATCAGGTGTTCACCCTGTTCCCGCGCCTGCACGAGCGGCTGCAACAGCGCGCCGGCACCATGTCCGGCGGCGAACAGCAGATGCTGGCCATAGGCCGCGCCCTGATGAGCAAGCCGCGCCTGCTGCTGCTGGATGAACCCTCGCTGGGGCTGGCCCCCATCGTCATCCAGCAGATCTTCGACACCATAGAGCAGCTGCGCCAGAAGGGGATGACCATCTTCCTGGTGGAGCAGAACGCCAACCAGGCGCTCAAGCTGGCCGATCGGGGCTATGTGCTGGAGAACGGCCACGTGGTGCTGCAAGACACGGGGGCCGCCCTGCTGGCCAACCCCGCAGTACGGCAGGCCTACCTGGGTGGTTAACCCATGAGCAGGGCCGGTGCTGAGCGGGATCGCCACCTGTTCTGGCGCGACCCTGCCCTGCCCTTCATAGAGGCGCGGGCGGTGCAGGATGGCCGCCGCGTCTGTTACGACAAGCACAGCCACGCCCACTTCTCCATCGGCGCCATCACCGGCGGCCACAGCCACTACCTCAACCAGCGCAGCAGACAGGAGGTCGGTTCCGGCTCCCTGGTGCTGATGAACCCGGAAGAGGTGCACGCCTGCAACCCCATCGCAGACCAGCCCTGGTCCTATCTGATGTTCTACCTCGATACCGACTGGCTGCGCAGCCAGCAGGAGGAGGCCGGACTGGGGGCCCATTTTCGCCCCTTCGACATGACGGCCAGCCGGGATCCCCTGCTGTATGCCCGCTTGCAACACCTCTATCGCACCCTGCAAGATGACCGCCAGGATCGCCTCGCCAAGGAGGTGGCCTGCCATCTGTTCAGCCACCAGCTGCTGGCCAGGCTCACCCCCGCCAGATGGGACGCGCGCCCGCCCCTGCATCTGAGGCGCGCCGCCGAGCTGATGCAGGACGAGTACGCCAGCCCCCTCACCTTGCAGTACCTGAGCACAGTCGCCGGGCTGACCCCGTCTCACTTCGTGCGCGCCTTCAGCCGCCATTACGGCATGACCCCTCACGCCTACCTGCTCAACCAGCGCATTCGCCATGCCCGTGCCCTGCTCGTTCAGGGGCGTCCCCTGGTCGAGGTGGCGCTGGCGACGGGTTTCGCCGATCAGGCCCACTTCCAGCGCCAGTTCAAGCGGCTGGTCGCCGCGACCCCGGGCCAATACCAGTGCCTCCCTCAGCGCTCCAGCACAAGATAGCCAACGCTGAGCAACAGCAGCATCGCCATCCCGCGGTTGAACCAGCGCAGACGGCGAGGCGCGAGCAGGGCCTCCTGCAGACAGCTGCCGACATAGGCCCAGCAGGCGATGGAAGCAAGACAGATCACCAGATAGAGGCTGGTGAACCATATCGTCTGACCCACATTGCCCACGGCCCCATAGGCCCCCATGCCCATGCTGGCCGCCAACCAGGCCTTGGGATTGAGCCACTGCATCAGGGCACCGTATAAAAAGGCGGGTGGGGTGGCGCCCTCACGCTTCAGTTCTCCCTTGTCCGTCATCAGCAGCCAGGCCAGATAGCAGAGGAAGAGGATGCCTCCCCAGCGGATGCCGCTGAGCGCCACTGGCCAGTGCGACAAGGCGGCCCCCAGGCCCAGCCCCATCAGCAGCAATAGCAGGATGAAGCCCAGGGTGGCCCCCACTACATGGCGCAGGCTGGCGCGAAAACCATATTGCGCCCCCGCACCGAGGGCGACCAGATTGACCGGGCCGGGAGAGATGGACATGGCCAGGGCAAACCCGGCCATGGACAACAGCAGACTCATTTCCATGGATGACACTCGTTGAAGGTGTTGAGCCCTCACCCTACCCATGAGCCTGGCGCCGATATTGAAGAAAATTGCGATCTCCTCCGGCGGGACGAGTCGACACATTGCGGGCTTAGCACGGACGCAGGCTTGCGGTAAACTGACCCACAATCACCTATTCACAGGACATGTTAATGGACCAGTTTGCCCATATCAGTGCCCATGATGCCCACCAGAAGATCGCTGCCGGTGAAGCCCGCCTCGTGGATATTCGCGATCCGCAATCCTTCGAGGCCGCCCACGCGGTCGGCGCCTTCCACCTCACCAATGGTTCTCTGGTTCGCTTCATGGACGAGGTGGATTTCGATACCCCTGTGATAGTGATCTGCTATCACGGCAACAGCAGCCAGGGCGCGGCCCAATACCTGCTGCAACAGGGCTATGACCAGGTCTACAGCCTGGATGGCGGCTTCGAGGCGTGGCGCAAAGAGTTCCCCGTCCAGGCAGGCGACGCATGACAGGGGCGGGCAAGCCCTCCTCAACCGGCATGATCCAGCTGCTGGTGCTCGACAACGCCCGCATGGCCCAGGCGCTGGTGGACTACCTCGCCACCCTCGGCATCTCGTGCGAGCTGACCCAGTCCGAGCTCGGCGTTTCGGTCTGGCTGGCGGACGAGCAGCGCCTCGCCCAGGCCCAGCTGGAGGTGAAACGCTTCCTGGCAGAGCCGGCCCACCCGCGCTACATGGAGGCCTCCTGGCAGTCGGGTCGGGCGGATGCCCGTATCGACTACAGCAAGGGGATGACGGATCCCGTCACCGACTTCCTCCATCAGGCGGGGCCGCTGACCCTGGTGGTGATCATCGCCTGTCTGGCCATCTATGCGCTCAATGCCATAGGCCTGCCGATCTTTGACGAGCTGGCGTTCCACCCGACCCTGGCCCAGTTCACCGACTGGCAGGCGTGGCGTTACTTCACCCCGGCCTTTATCCACTTCTCGGTGCTGCACCTGGTGTTCAACCTGCTGTGGTGGTGGTATCTGGGGGGCCAGATAGAGCAGCGCCTCGGCGGCGGCAAGCTGCTGATCCTGCTGCTGGTGGGCGCGGCCCTGCCCAACATCGCCGAGTTCTTCGCGAGCGGCCCGCTGTTTGGCGGCCTCTCCGGCGTTGTCTATGCCCTGCTCGGCTACTGCTGGCTGCGCGGCAAGCTGCAACCTGCCTGTGGCCTCACACTGCCACCGGCGCTGATGGGCTTCATGCTGTTCTGGCTGGTGCTCGGTTTCTTCGACCTGCTCGGCACCAGCACGGCCAACATGGCCCATCTGGTGGGTTTGCTGGTCGGCCTGCTGCAAGGTTGGCTGGATCGCAACCACCAACCGGCTTGAACCCTTGCGGTCATCGGGTTTTCTTCGACCCACTCGGCAGCCGCATCACAGTCAACATGGCCCACCTGGTGGGTCTGCTGGTCGGCCTGCTGCAAGGTTGGCTGGACAGAAACCACCAGCCAGCTTGACGGTTGGCCCTGCCCAATCACCGAAACGAAAACGCCGCCCCAAGGGGCGGCGTTTTTATTGGCCGGTTGGCTTACTGCTTGAGCAGGCCACCATTGGTCACCTGGACCGCGGTACCGCCACTCATGAAGAAGCTGCCGAACTGGGACTGCATCTCTGTGGTGACATCGCCGCTCGGATCGAAGTTCTCGTCCGGTGCCAGCAGCGAGCTGTGACCACCGGCCACGAAGCGGGCCGCGTTGTGGCTGGCCGCGCCTGTGGCGGTCAGGGGTTGCAGCGCCAGCACCTTGAACAGCGGCTCGGTGCCACCCAGCGGGGCGGACGCTATGCTGTTCGGGATCACCTGATCCGACAGGCTCAGGGCACCGTCACCCACGATCTCGGTGGCAAACAGCGGGAAGTCCGCCTTGATGCCACGGCCGAGGTTGATCGGGTCAGCCGAATCCAGCACCGACTGGGCCGCGAAGCTGTAGCTCTGCAGCGTGCTGGCTGCGGTCGCCTGAGTGGCCGCGTCCAGGCTCGGCAGGAACTCGTTGACGAAGCAGGTCGGTACCGCCGTCTGGCAGTTGGGAGCATAGGCGGTGAAGCCGGCCTTCAACTCGGCACTGCCGCTGGTCAGCACGCCCATCTTGATGGTCGGGCCGAAGGTCGGCGAGTTCAGCAGCAGCGGCGCTATGCCGCCACCCGGCATGGCCAGACCACCTGTGTCGAACTTGAACAGGGCATCCGCCTGCGCGTTGCCCAGGGTCTGGTTGGCGACCGCCAGCAGGTTGGTACCCGAAATGGCCCCCAGGGAGTGACCCAGGAAGTGCACCTTGAGGTTGCCGGGCGTCCCGATGGCGCTATTGGCGTTGGCCAGGCCAACTGCCAGACGCAGACCCAGCAGGTCCGCCACGCTCTGTTTCAGGTTGTCCCGCGCCACTGTCAGGTAGCTCAGGTTCAGGTACGGCGTTGGGTTGTCGGGGGTGGTCACAGTATCCATGCTGCCACTCAGGGCGAAGCCACGCTCACCGTGCAGCGGATGATCAATCACCACCAGCGCCACCTTCTTGCCCGCCTGCATGCCGGCATAGATCTGGCCCAGTGCCAGCGCGTAGGCGTTCTCTTTCACCGAGGTCACGCCGTGCTGATAGATGATGACATCCGTGATGGTGTTGAGGGCATCCTTGGCGAAGACTCGCATCGGCACGGATTGCACCTCTTCCAGCATCGGCAGCGGGTTGAAGCGGCCTATGTTCTGCTCGGTGTCCAGCGGCTTGCCGCCGGAGGTGAGGGTCACCCCGATCAGCTTGCTCGCTTCGGCCAGCAGCTCGCTCTGGCGGGTCGGATCGGCAATCAGCGTCGCCAGCAGGGCCGGATCCACACCCGCCCCCACCAGCCCACCGATCACTTCGCTGTCAGACGCTTTCAGTGCATTGGCGATGGCGTACAGGCTGGGGATGGCACCGTGCCAGGACTGGGTCTTGGCCTTGCTCCAGGAACCGGCGGTGGCCGGCGAGGAGAGGAAGTAAGGCAGCTTGACGGTACCTGTGTAGACCTTGGTGCCCTGGGCAATGGGATTGAGCGGAGTGCCAGGGCCAAAGGCGGTGGCGATCGCGTCTTTCTGCTCCTGCGGCAGGAACTGCTCGGCATCCAGCTGGGTCAGGAAGGCATTGTTGCCAGTCACGGCCAGGGTATAGGTGCCGGGCAGGCTGGTGTTGCCCAGGGCATCCTGCTTCCAAAGCTTGGCGGCATCCAGGGTAACGGGGTCGGCCTTGAGCACGGACGCCGCAGCCCCCTTCACCGCCACCAGCACATCGGCGCCGGATTGGGTGCCGAACCAGTCGGAGAAGATCACATGATCCGTCGCTATGCCGGTCGCGGACTTGAACAGCCCTTCCTGCAACGCGATCAGACCGTTGATGGTCTGCTCCTGGGCATTGCTGCCGACGTTGTTCTTGTAGTTGCCGTAGTCACTGCCTGCCTTGAGGGCATCGCCACGGCTGTCTTTCAGCGAGTCTGTGGCCACTATCATGTAGTAGGAGGAAGGGTTCAACGGCTTGAGCGGAACCAGGTTCAGCTTGCCGGCCGAGGCGGCGACCACGAAGTCCACGCCGTAGGTCAGCACCTTCTTCACGCCATTCGGGCGCAGGGCGGCACTGTCAAAGCTCAGCTCCAGCAGGTAGAGCGGTGCCACCGAGGCGCCAAACTCGGCCGCGGCCGGGGCCTGCACCTGGATGCCGGATGAAGTCACTGGCACTATCTGGATAGCCTGGGTCGTGGACCAGCCATCCAGGGTCGACATGGCGGAGACGGGGTTGGAGAGATCCGCGGTCTCGGTGGAGAATTTCAGGGTACCATCGCTGGCCCGGGCCGCCAGGGCGCTGGGGCGCACGGCGTTGGAACCGGTCAACAGATAGTCGAGATAGCTTGAGGTGTCGCCTTTGTTATCGTCACTGCCACCACAGCCAGCCAACAGGGCACTGACAACTGCGGCATAAATTAGCTTCTTTTTCATATCCTTATCTCTTTTTAGTTGTTATCCATGATGTGCTGACGGGGGAGGGTGAAAACCCGACCGAACCATCTTAACAGCAACGCAACAATTGTTAAGCGTCTGGTCGGTCATCTGATCTGCTTTTTTTGTGTACAACATCAAGGAATTGGAATAGAAACGGGACTCGATAGGTTAACAGCTTCATTCCGGATACCAGACCCGACCAGCGACTCCCCTGCTCCTGATGGCAAAAAGCCACCCCGATCTCGGCAAAGCGGCTGAATTGTCGGTAGAATGTCGCCATTGCTTAAGGAGAACCACATGATCGACCCGAAGAAACTGGAAGAGATCGCCAAACAGGTGCACAACTCCCTGCCGCCCGGCATTCGCAGCATGGGTGAAGAGGTGGAGAAGAAGATCCGTCAGGTGTTGCAGTCCCAGCTCAACAAGCTGGATCTGGTCAGTCGCGAGGAGTTTGACGTGCAGACCAAGGTGCTGCTGCGCACCCGCGAGAAGCTGACCGCCCTCGAGGCCAAGCTGACGCAGCTGGAACAGCAGCTCGGCGCCAAAGGCGAGTAACAAACGCTGACATCGCCGGCTCGCACGGCGCATAAAACAAACCCCAGCCAGGCTGGGGTTTGTTGTTTCTGGCTCGCCGAAGAGACCCCCGGCTAGCGCTCAGATAAACTCGTAGGCGTCGCCGAAGATACGCTCAGGCTCTGCGCCGAGGATCTTGAACTCCTCCCGCGCCGCGCCGGCCATCTCGAAACGGCCGGCCACATAGATGTCGTAGTCATGCAGACTGACGAAGTCATCCATGATGGCCTTGTGCACCAGCCCCGTCTTGCCGGTCCAGTCGCTTTCAGGCTCCTGCACCACGGGGATGAAGGTCAGCGGTGCATAGTCGCGCGCCCACTGCTGCATCTGCTCCTGTTCATAGAGCCAGTGCGCCTGGCGCACGCCCCAGTAGAAGAACACAGGGCGCTTGCTGCCGGTATCGATCAGGAACTCCAGAATGGAGCGGGCATAGGAGAAGCCGGTTCCCCCCGCCATCAGGATCAACGGACGGGGCGACTCTTCCCGCAGGAAGGCCTTGCCTGCCGCCAGTTCAATCTCTATCTCGCCCTGCTCGCGCATGCGGGCCAGCACCTGACCTGCATAAGCGTTCTCGGGGGTGGCACCGATCTGCAGCTCCAGCACGCCGGGGCGGGTCGGTGAGTTGGCGATGGAGAAGGGGCGCTTGTCCGAATCGCTCATCACCACCAGCAGATACTGGCCCGGCTTGAAGCTGACCGCTTGCTGCGGCGTCAGGGCCACGTGCCAGATGGTGTCGACATATTCGCGCAGTTCCTCTACGCGGCACTTGATACGTTGCATTCTTATCCTTGTGACGGGCTCGCTCGGCCCGCTTTCGCTCATTGATTCACTGTGGACTGACGACCAGTGCAGCTGGTCAGGTTCCCCGAGCATACCCAATTCCGCCCGGAGATCATCAACCTTTTGCACCAGAACGGCGGTGGCACCGCGGATCCTCTGGCTGGCCGGGCATGTTCGACCCGGCCCGAGTGATATAAATCCCAGGCAGCCGGGCCTAGCCGAGAATAGCCAGCTCGTCCCAGATGGCATCCACCTTCTGCTTCACCGCCTCGTCCTGGACTATGGGTTGCCCCCACTCGCGGTTGGTCTCCCCCGGCCACTTGTTGGTGGCATCCAGCCCCATCTTGGAGCCAAGGCCGGAGACGGGCGAGGCGAAGTCCAGATAGTCGATCGGGGTGTGCTCGATCAGGGTGGTATCCCGGGCCGGGTCCATCCGGGTGGTGATGGCCCAGATCACATCCTTCCAGTCGCGGGCGTTGATGTCGTCGTCGCAGACGATCACGAACTTGGTGTACATGAACTGGCGCAGGAAGGACCAGACTCCCAGCATCACCCGCTTGGCATGGCCTGGGTAACGCTTCTTGATGGTCACCACCGCCATCCGGTAGGAGCAGCCTTCCGGCGGCAGGTAGAAGTCCACAATTTCGGGGAACTGCTTCTGCAGCAGCGGCACGAACACCTCGTTCAGCGCCACCCCGAGCACCGCCGGCTCATCGGGCGGTCGGCCCGTGTAAGTGCTGTGATAGATGGCATCGCGACGCATGGTCATGTGGGTGATGGTGAAGACAGGGAACTCGTCCACCTCGTTGTAGTAGCCGGTGTGATCCCCATAAGGCCCTTCGGGAGCCATCTCCCCCGGCTCCAGATAGCCTTCCAGCACGATTTCGGCGCTGGCGGGCACCTCAAGCTCACAGCTCAGCGCCTTCACCACCTCGGTGCGGCTGCCGCGCAGCAGACCGGCAAACGCATATTCGGAGAGAGAGTCAGGCACAGGCGTCACAGCGCCGAGTATGGTCGCAGGATCGGCACCCAGCGCCACCACCACGGGGAAGCGCTCGCCCGGATGAGCTTCCTGCCACTCGCGAAAATCGATGGCACCGCCGCGGTGATCCAGCCAGCGCATGATCAGCTTGTTCTTGCCGATCTTCTGCTGACGGTAGATACCGAGGTTCTGGCGCTTCTTGTAGGGACCGCGGGTGATGGTGAGGCCCCAGGTGACCAGAGGCGCCACATCGCCAGGCCAGCAGTGCTGGATCGGGATCTGGTCCAGATCGACCGCCTCCCCTTCCAGCACCACCTGCTGACAAGGGGCGGAGGAGAGCCGCTTGGTCGGCATGTTGAGCACCTGCTTGAAGATGGGCAGCTTCTCCATCAGCTCCTTTAGGCCGCGCGGCGGCTCGGGCTCCTTCAGATAGGAGAGCCAGACCCCGACCTGGCGCAGGGCGCCGACGTTGGGCTGACCCATGCCCATGGCGACCCGATCCGGGGTACCGAACAGGTTGGTCAGCACCGGCATGCGGTAACCTTTGGGATTTTCGAACAGCAGGGCCGGGCCACCCGCACGCAGGGTGCGATCGCTGATCTCCGTCATTTCCAGATAGGGATCTATCTCGCGGGTGATGCGCTTGAGTTGTCCGTTTTGTTCCAGCTGCGCGATGAAATCACGCAAATCCTTGTATTTCATGCAGGTACCCTGTGTTCAGGCGATGCCGCATTATAACCCTGGCGGGGCGACGGGTGTACCCGTATCGGGCAGCATCACAGGACTTGCATGACGCTTTTCCTGCCGGGTGAGCCGATCGGCGAGCTGGGCCAGCAGCCTGGGTTCATCCATCTGCAACAGCAGACTTGCCACCTGACCGCTGTACTGACGATTGCCGAGCTCGGCCAGCAGGAACTGCTGCGCCGTGTCGGGCAGGGGCGAGAGCTGGCTAAGTTGTTGCAGAGCGGGCAGTTTCAGGCGGCCGTTGCGGCTGGCGGCGATCAGCAGGTCGCTCGCCGCCTGACCCTGGTGAAAACGGGCCACGCTCCGAAGGGCGGCAACGCTGTCGTGATCCACCGGCTGGTGCCACAACTTCTGATAGAGGGCGCTGTCGCCGGTGCGCTCGAGCAGCTGTCGCAGCAGCTGGTTGTCGGGCAGGAAGATGCTCATGGTGGCCAGCTTGCGCGCCTCGCGCTGCAAGACAAAGAGCGGCTGCCGCTCGAGTACCGCCAGCAACACCTGCTGCTGCTGGGCCAGGTCCGGGTTGCGGCTGTTGTAGATCTGTTTGAATTCGAAGCTGTTCTGTTCCAGCAACTGGCGGTAGTTGTCCTGCCAGGCCTGTTGCTGCCAGCGGCTCAGTACCAACCGCGCCGCGGCGGCAAAATCATAGGCGGGCTGCTGGATCAGAAAACCGTCCACCTCCTTCTCCACCAGCCAGCGGGGCGCCTTGACCGACTGGGCGCGCACCCAGGCCAGCAGTTCGGGGGAACTCGCTCTGGGGCTGGCATCCAGGGTGGCCAGCAACCGGCACAGCAGGTATTCCCGCTGGCCCACGGCCAGCGAGTCCAGCAGCGAGTCCATGGCGGCAAACTGCCCCTGCTGCAGACGGCTGCCCAGATAGTCGAGATGGCCCTGCAGCCCTTCATCGGCGACCAGCTCGGACTTGGCCACCGAGGGGGCAGCATGCACCGGCATGCCCATCAGCCAACCGAGCCATATCAGGAGTACCAGCTTCATGACGTCCCTGTCCTTGTGACATCGAGGTTTCATACTACTCAAGCGACCGGAAAATAGATAAACAAAAACCGCGACCTGAGCCGCGGTTTCGTCATTCTCCGACCGGATTACTTCTGTTGACGCCGCATGGAGTCAAAGAATTCGTCGTTGGTCTTGGTGGCAGCCAACTTGTCGATCAGGAACTCTATGCTGTCGATCTCCCCCATGGGGTGAATGATCTTGCGCAGGATCCACATCTTCTGCAGCTCGTCACCGGTAGTCAGCAACTCTTCCTTCCGGGTGCCGGAGCGGGTGATGTCGATGGCCGGGTAGACGCGCTTCTCGGCAATCTTGCGCGAGAGGTGCAGTTCCATGTTGCCGGTACCCTTGAACTCTTCGTAGATAACCTCGTCCATCTTGGAACCGGTATCAACCAGCGCGGTCGCTATGATGGTCAGGCTGCCGCCTTCCTCAACATTACGCGCGGCGCCGAAGAAACGCTTGGGTCTGTGCAGGGCGTTGGCGTCCACACCACCGGTCAGTACCTTGCCGGATGAGGGGATGACGGTGTTGTAGGCACGGGCCAGACGGGTGATGGAGTCCAGCAGGATGACCACATCCTTCTTGTGCTCGACCAGGCGCTTGGCCTTCTCGATCACCATCTCGGCGACCTGGACGTGACGGGATGCCGGCTCGTCGAAGGTGGAAGCAATGACTTCACCCTTCACCATGCGCTGCATCTCGGTCACTTCTTCCGGACGCTCGTCGATCAGCAGGACGATCAGTTCACAGTCCGGGTGGTTGTAGGCGATGCTCTGGGCGATATTCTGCAGCAGCATTGTCTTACCGGCCTTGGGCGGTGCCACGATCAGGCCGCGCTGGCCTTTACCTATGGGGGAAGCCAGGTCCAGCACACGGGCCGTGATATCTTCGGTCGAACCATTGCCCCGTTCCATGCGCAGACGCTCGTTGGCATGCAGGGGGGTCAGGTTTTCGAACAGGATCTTGTTGCGGGCGTTTTCCGGACGGTCGTAGTTGACCTCGTTGACCTTGAGCAGCGCGAAATAACGTTCGCCCTCTTTCGGTGGCCGGATCTTGCCGGAGATGGTATCGCCGGTACGCAAGTTGAAGCGGCGGATCTGGCTCGGGGAGACATAGATATCGTCCGGGCCTGCCAGATAGGAGCCGTCTGCACTGCGCAGGAAGCCAAAACCATCGGTCAGGATTTCCAGCACACCGTCGCCAAAGATATCCTCACCACCCTTGGCATGCGCCTTGAGGATCGCGAAAATAATATCTTTCTTGTGCGCCCGAGCCAGATTTTCTAACCCCATGGATTCGCCAAGCTTGACCAGCTCGGACACAGGAGTGTTCTTTAATTCAGTCAGATTCATAGTGGTGAAAGTCTGTAAGCAAGGATTGAAATGAGGAGACAGTCTGCTGGATTGATGCTGATCGGATTTGATTTGCCGGGCTGTTGTTAAGCAAAGAGTCAGGCAAAAAGGTTAGCAAACGAACGATAAACTAGCACCAATCGGGATGAGCGTCTAGGTGATAAAACACAAGGAGCGCATTATTGCAATGCGCTCCTTTTTGATTATTACAGGTTACCGTCCAGAAACTCTTTCAGCTGAGTCTTGGACAGGGCACCGACCTTGGTCGCTGCCACTTCGCCATTCTTGAACAGCAAGAGGGTCGGAATACCGCGAATGCCATACTTGGGCGGAGTGTCGGCGTTATGGTCGATGTTCAATTTCGCCACTGTCACACGACCGGCATACTCTTGGGCGACTTCGTTCAGGATCGGGGCAATCATCTTGCACGGACCACACCATTCGGCCCAGAAGTC
Organism: Aeromonas sp. A04; assembly: GCF_047780465.1. Taxonomy (NCBI): domain Bacteria; kingdom Pseudomonadati; phylum Pseudomonadota; class Gammaproteobacteria; order Aeromonadales; family Aeromonadaceae; genus Aeromonas; species Aeromonas sp. A04. Next base: position 52,894 of record NZ_JBLNHP010000013.1, read on the forward strand.
GACCAGAACGGCGCCATCGGCTTTGATTACATCTGCCTCGAAGCTGGCATCGCTCAGCTGAACAATCTTGTCACTCATCTCCAACTCCAGTCAGTAATTAAGGCTTTATTGACGTATCAACAAAGGCAATAGTTGCCCTATTTGAAATGATCCTGTTTATTATTGCAAGCCTAACCTGATAACCTACCGCCATGAGCAAAACACACTTAACGACCGAAAAATTCGCCCAAATGGGCCTCGAACCCGAAGTTCTGGCTGGTCTGGAATCAAAGGGATTTCACTATTGCACGCCCATCCAGGCACTGTCTCTGCCACTGCTGGTAGAAGGCCATGACCTCGCAGGTCAGGCCCAGACAGGAACCGGCAAGACCATTGCCTTCCTGGCCGCGACATTCAACTATTTGCTGACCCACCCGCTGACCAATCCCCGTCTGGTTAACCAACCCAGAGCCATCATAATGGCGCCCACCCGGGAACTGGCAGTACAGATCTACAACGATGCCGACAGCATAGCCGCCTCTACCGGCCTCAAGCTTGGCCTCGCCTACGGCGGCGAAGGTTACGACAAGCAGCTGGCCGTGCTGGAGCAGGGCGTCGACATCCTGATCGGCACCACGGGCCGCATCATCGACTACTTCAAATCCAAGGTCATCGATCTGAGCAACATTCAGGTCGTGGTGCTGGATGAAGCGGATCGCATGTTCGATCTGGGCTTCATCAAGGACATCCGCTTCCTGTTCCGCCGCATGCCGGCGCCGACCGAGCGGCTGAGCATGCTGTTCTCCGCCACCCTCTCCCTGCGGGTGCAGGAGCTGGCCTACGAGCACATGAACCACCCGGAACACGTGCAGGTGGAGCCTGAGCAGATGACGGGCGTGCGCATCAAGGAGGAGCTGTTCTACCCCTCCAACGAAGACAAGATGCTGCTGTTGCTCTCCCTGATGGAAGAAGAGTGGCCGGAAAAGGCCATCGTCTTCGCCAACACCAAGCATGTCTGTGAAGACGTGCATGCGTGGCTGGAGAATGACGGCCACCGCGTCGGTCTGCTGACCGGTGACGTGCCGCAGAAGAAGCGGATGAAGATCCTGGAAGACTTCACCAAGGGAACGCTGGACATCCTGGTCGCCACCGACGTGGCCGCCCGTGGTCTGCACATCCCGGACGTGACCCACGTCTTCAACTACGACCTGCCCGACGACGCCGAGGACTATGTACACCGTATCGGTCGTACCGGTCGTGCCGGCAAGAGCGGTCACTCCATCAGCCTGGCCTGTGAAGACTATGCCTTCAACCTGCCGGCCATCGAGGAGTACATCCACCACCCGATCCCGGTCAGCAAGTATGACCGCGAGGCGCTGCTGGATGACGTGACCGCACCGAAACGGGTCGTTCGCAACCGTCAGCCGGTGAACCGCAACATGCGGGATCGCCAGGGCGGTGGCAACAGCAACAACCGTCGTCGTCCGCCGCGCAAGAGCTGAAGGACAGGCCCAGTTGTACAACTCGCCGCTCTATGCCGCCATCGACCTCGGCTCCAACAGCTTTCATATGCTGGTGGTGCGCGAGGTCGCCGGTGCGCTGCGCACCGTCACCAAGGTCAAGCGCAAGGTTCGCCTCGCCGCCGGGCTCGATCCGGAATTTCGTCTCAGCCGTGCCGCCATGGAGCGGGGCTGGGACTGTCTGCGCCTGTTCTCCGAGCAGTTGCAGGACATTCCGGCCGACAACATCCGGGTGGTGGGCACAGCCACCTTGCGCCTTGCCACCAACGTCGACGAGTTCCTCAGCGAAGCGGAACGGGTGCTCAACCACAGCATAGAGATCATCTCTGGCGAGGAAGAGGCCAAGACCATCTACGAGGGGGTCTCCTGGACCTCTGCCGGGGAAGGCAACCGGCTGGTGATCGACATAGGCGGCGCCAGCACAGAGCTGGTGATCGGCGAGCACAGCGAAGCGAAACTGCTCAACAGCCTGCACATGGGCTGCGTCACCTGGCTCAACAACCACTTCGGTGATGGCGAGCTGAGTGAAGCCCGCTTCGGGCAGGCCATCGCGGCCGCCAAGGCAGTGCTGGAGAAGGTGGCGGAAGATTACCGCACCCTGGGCTGGCGCACCTGTGTCGGCGCTTCCGGCACGGTGCAGGCGCTGCAGGAGATCATGCTGGCGCAAGGGAAGAGCGAGCGGGTCACACTGCCGAAACTGCAGGAGCTGATGGGTCAGGCCATCGCCTGTGGCAGGCTGGACCGGCTGCAGCTGGAAGGGCTGGCGGCCGAGCGGCTGACCGTGTTCCCCTCCGGCCTCGCCATCCTAATCGCCATCTTCGAGACTCTCGGCATCGAGAGCATGACCCTGGCGGGCGGCGCCTTGCGGGAAGGGCTGATCTACGGTCTGCTCGGCAACAATCACGACTGTGATGCCCGGGATCGCACCGCCGACAGCCTGATCAGCCGTTATCAGCTGGACAAGGAACACGCCGAGCGGGTGCGCGACACCGCCATCGAGGCCTTCACCCAGCTGCAGCCGAGCTGGCGCCTCTCGAAACGTTACGGTCGCCCCATCCTGCGTTATGCGGCTCTGCTGCACGAGATTGGCCTGTGCATCGAGTACAAGAAGGCGCCGCAACACGCCGCCTACATCATCGACAACATCGACATGCCTGGCTTCACCCCTGCGCAAAAGAAGCTGTTGTCGGCCCTGCTGTTCAACCAGCGGGACGAATTAAAGCTGGAAACCCTGGAGAAGCAGGGCGCAGTCACCGGTCGGCAGGCGATCCGGCTGGCCCGCATTCTGCGCATCTCGCTGATCCTCTGCATGCGCCGTACCCAGGGCACAGTCCCCAGCTTCACCCTGCAGGCCGATGAAGAGGCGCTGACCCTGACCCTGCCCAAGGGCTGGCTGGATGAGCACTACCTGCGCGCCAGCGAATTGCGACTCGAAGTGGAACGCCAGCAGAAGCTGGGCTGGCCCACCCGCTTGCTGGAAGCCTGATTGGGCCCACGCCCAATCAGCTCCCCTTTTCACCCCGCCTCACCTGTTCCGACAATCCCTTTCGCAGCCACACATGGCTTCATTCAAGACTTATCTTTGATTTCATTGGCTTTTCAGCCCGATCACGCCCCTCCTGATCGTCTTGCATTCCACCCAGTTTCTCCATCTCGGCTAGAGTAGGATCGTCTCTCAAACAGGAATGGACGCCATGAAACCTTTGACTCTGATAGGCCTGACCGCCCTGCTGACTGCCTGCGGTGGCGGCGGCGGTGACAACAACAGCCAGCAGAATGCCCAGCTGTCGCTGGCCTTCTCCGATGCCCCCGTGGATGCGGTCAGCAAGGTCTGCATCGCCGTCTCCAGCATCAGTATTCACCCAGTGACAGGCACCGAGCTGGGCTGGACAACCGCCAGCTTCCTGACCTCGGCCCAGGACGACGGTTGCACGCCGACGGGGGAGACAATTCCCCTCGACAGCGCGGGACATCCCCTATTCACCTACATAGATCTGCTGCAATACCAGGGCTCCGCCAGCCGTCCCCTGCTGGCCAGCCAGAGCGTGGTACCCGGTGACTACAGCCAGATGCGGCTGCGAGTGCTGGATGGACGGGAGGTCAGCAACCAGTTTCTGGGTGGCACCCCCTACTCCTACGTCAAACAGGATGATGGGGTGATCAAGCCGCTGGAGGTGCCCAGCAGCGAGCTCAAGCTGGACGCCTTCACCATAGCCGCCAACGGTCTCAGCGCCTTCACCACAGAGTTCGACCTGCGCCACGCCATGGTGCTGCCGGGCCACGAGCAGTATTACAAGCTCAAGCCCAGAGGGGTGCGGCTGGTGAACAATACCCAGGTCGCCACCGTCAAGGGCACTGTGGCGAGCGGTGCCTGCGGCGGTCAGCTGACCGACAAGGCCTTCGTCTATCTCTATCAGCCGAGAAACGATGACAACTACCCCGACATGGCCGACAGCGACAACGGCTTCTACGCCAGCGCCCCCGTGCAGCCCTTGACCGCGGGTGGCTTTGGCTACGAGCTGGGCTTTGTTGACCTCGGCAATTACGATCTGGCCCTGGTCTGCAATGGCAACGAGGATGATCCCGAGCTGGCAGGCGATCCGCTGCAACTGGAGCAGGTGCTGAAGGGTCAGGCGGTAGTGGCCCCCGCCACCAGCATCAACTTCCAGTAGCGAGAGGCAAGACAGCATGGCAGATTACCAGCCCATCAGCTGTGACCTCTACGACTGGCTGGAGATCGCCGCCAGCTGGCAGTTATCCGTCACGCTCACCACCAGGGCGGGACGGCAATGGGTGGACAAGATCCGCACCATAACAGCCAGCGAGGGCGTCGAGTATCTGCTGCTGGAGAGTGGCGAGCGGCTCAGCCTGGCCGAGCTGGCTAGCCTGAGCCTGGTCTGGCAGGGGGAAGAGAAGCTGATCCGCTTCACCTCCGCCACCTGAACGCCAAACCTAAAAAAGGAGGGCCAACACCTTGTTAGCCCTCCTTTTTTCATCCCGCGACTCAGGCCGGCAGTCAACTCGCTGCCAGCGCCGCCATCACGTAGACATCGAAGCGGTTGCTCTTGGTTTCGATGGCCATGCTGGGTTTGTGCTCATTGAGCCAGCCCGCGTAGTCGGGCCGCTTCACCACCACCCGCTTGTCCGCCATCTTGAGGGCCGCCGGCAACAGGGCATCCGCATCGAGATCCGGCCCCACCAGCGACTGGAACACCCGCATCTCCTTCTTCACCAGCGCCGACTTCTGCTTGTGGGGGAACATGGGGTCGAGATAGACCACCTCGGGCCGCTCGGTCAACGCCAGCAGGTTGTCCACCGCCGGCCCCTGCAGCAGCCGCATCCGCTCGCTGACCCAGGGGCCTATCTCGGGATCCTGCGCCGCCCGCATCAGCCCATCCTGCAGCAGGGCCGCCACCACGGGGCTGCGCTCTATCAGGGTCACCTTGCAGCCGAGGGAGGCCAGCACGAAGGCGTCGCGCCCCAGCCCTGCGGTGGCATCCACCACGGTCGGGGTCGCCCCGGCCTTGAGCCCGACCGCCTTGGCGATGGACTGACCCCGTCCGCCGCCAAACTTGCGGCGATGGGCCACAGCTCCTTCCACGAAGTCCACGTAGACGGCCCCCAGTTTGGGCTCGTCCAGCTTGCGCAGCTCCAGCCGCTCGGGCGTAAACACCAGGGCGAACTGGGGGTAGTCGGTCTGGTCAAGCTGGCTGGCCAGCGCTTGCGCCAGCGCGGCCTTGGCGGGGTCTTCGAGGAGGATTTGCATGGTCTTTGGAGGCGTTCTAAGTTCAGTGAAGGGAGTGTACCACAGCCCCTTTCCATCGCTGTAGGGAGGAAACCCCATGCACCTGCTCATCGCCTTGCTACTCGCCGCCCAGAGCGGCACAGACCTGAAGGTATGCGGGGTGGACTGGCCCCCCTTTTCCTATGCGGAGCAGGGGCGCCTGACCGAGGGGATTTCCATCGAGATCCATCAGGAGGTCGCCCGGCGTCTGGGGATGAAGCTCAGCCTGATCGAGCTGCCATGGGGGCGCTGCGAGCAGTATGTCAGCACCCGGCTCGCCGACGGCATTCTCGACAATGCCCCGCTGCCCGGTTGTCATCACCCCGATCTCGCGACCGCTTTTTATCCCCTGGCCGCCTATGTGCGCACCGACAGCCCCCTGCACAACTTCTCATGGGAGATGGCCAGGGGGATGAAGGTCGGCATGGTGAGGGGCTATGACTACACGGACAAGATCAAGCGCTATGACGGCTGGGTGCCGATCAAGGCGCACTCGGACAAACAGCTGCTGTTGCTGCTCGAAAAGAGCCGGGTCGACATGATCATCCTGGATTACTTCTCAGCCCCCATTCTGTCGAAGGAGCAGGACGTGCCGATCCGCGCGCTCTCCCCCTTCATCGACTCGACCCCGCTCTACCTCTGCTTTGGCGAGCAAAGGGCCGCGCTGCTGCCCGCATACAGCAAGGCACTGCAGCAGATGCTGGAGGAAGGGGTACTGGATCGCATCTACCTGCGTTATCTCGGCGAAGACTATCGGACGCTGAAAAGCAGGCAGGACAAGCTGAAACCGGCGGAGTGATCACCCGCTAGCTGATCTGCAGGAACATGCTCTTGTCGTTGAGTTGCAGGTATTCGATCAGGTCGTCATAGGCCAGCGGGCGGCTGAGCAGGAAGCCCTGGGTGAAGGCACACCCCTTCTGGCAGAGGAAGTTGAGCTGCTCGCGCGTCTCCACCCCCTCGATCACCACCTGCATGCCGAGGTTGTGCACTATGTTGATGATGCCGTCGAGCAGCAGCCTGTCCTGTTCGTTGAACGGGATGTGGCGCACGAAGGCACGGTCAATCTTGACCAGATCCACCGGGAAGTTGCGCAGGTAGTTGAGGGCCGAATAGCCGGTGCCGAAGTCGTCGATGGCCAGCTTGCAGCCCGCCTCGCGCAGGGCATCGATCCGCACCCTGTGCTGATCGCTGGTCTCCATCAGCAGGGATTCGGTGATCTCGATGACGATGTCACAGGGGTCGAGCCCGAAGTGGTGGATCACCTTGAGCCACTCGCTCGCCTCCGGATCTATGGTCTGGAACTCCAGGGTGGAGCGGTTGATGGACATCTGCAGATCCGGGAAGCCGGATTGCTGCAACCGCGCCAGATCCCGGCAGGACTGCCACAGCACCAGCGCCCCCAGCCCCTGGATGAGCCCCGCCTCCTCCGCCAGCGGAATGAAGTCCGCCGGCGAGACCTGACCCCAATGCGGGTGATACCAGCGCACCAGCGCCTCCAGCTTGGCGACCCGGCCGCTGCGGTTGTCCCAGATGGGCTGATAGGCCATGGTCAGCTGCTCCAGCTTGATGGCCTCCGCCAGATCCTGCTGCATCTGATGACGCTGGCGCACCTCTTCGCGCATGGAGGCGCAGTAGGTACCGAGCAGGCGCCCCTGTCGCTTGGCGGCAAACAGCGCCTGTTCGGCGTTGCGCAGCAGCTCGTCGCTCTCGACGCCATCCCCTGGGCAGAGGGTGATGCCTATGGTGGCCGTCACATAGAGGTGCTGATTGGCCAGCATGAAGGGACGGGCGAAGCCGCCTATCACCTGCTTGGCGAACACCTCGGCCTGGCGGCGGTTGACTATGCCGGGCACCAGGAAGGCGAACTCGTCGCCGCCGATGCGGGCCACCAGATCCTCGGTGCGCACCCGGCTCACCAGCCGATCCGACACCTCCCGCAGCAGAGCGTCACCGGCGTGGTGATCCATGCTGTTGTTGACCGCCTTGAAGTTGTTGAGATCCAGCACCATGAGCGCGAAGCGCTCGCCCCGCTCGCAGAAGCGGCTCAGACAGCGACCGAACAGCCAGCGGTTGGGCAGGCCTGTGAGGTTGTCGTAGTTGGCCTGGGCGGCGATCTTCTGCTCCGCCAGCTTGGTCTGGGAGAGATCGCTGAAGATGGCGATGTACTGGCTGATCCTGCCCCCTTCCCGCAGGGTGCTGATCATCAGCTGCTGGGGGTAGAGCTTGCCGTTCTTGCGCTTGTTCCACACCTCGCCACGCCACACCCCCACCCGCTCCAGCGCGTGATACATGTCGGCGTAGAAGGCCTGATCGTGCAGCCCGGACTTGAGCATACTGGGGCGCTGACCGCACACCTCGGTCTCGCTGTAGCCAGTGATCTGCTCGAACGCCGGGTTGACCGAGATGATGCGGCTGTCCGCATCGCACACCAGAATGGCTTCGGAGAGGTTGTCATAGACCCGGTGGGAGAGCTTGAGCTGCTCGGCATGGCGCTTGAGGGGGTCGATATTCTCCAGCACCACCATCAGGTAGTCGGGCTGCAGCTGATCATCCCGCACCAGAGTAACCGTGACCCGGCCCCACAACACCTGACCATCCCGATGCAGGTAGCGCTTCTCCTGGGTGAAGGCGGTACGCTCACCGCGCTTGAGCTCAGCGTAACAGGAGGCACTGCGCAGCCAGTCTTCCGGATGGTTGATCTCGGCGGCGGTACGGTGCAGCAGCTCATTCTGGCTGTAACCCAGCATCTTCTCGATGGCCGGGTTGGTCCAGAGGATCCTGCCATCCAGATCCAGCTTGCCGATCCCCACTGGGGCGTGGGACATCATGGTGTGCAGGAAGTGGTGATACTCGGGCTGGCTCTGCACCGGCAACTGCTGGCACATCAGCGCCAGCTCGCGGCCCGCCAGCGGTGCCAGCAGCCGCAGCAAGCCCATCACCTTGTCCATGTTGGCGAGCGGCTGTTTGAACAGCACGCTGCAGATGCCTATGGTCTCGCCCTGGGCATTCTTGAGGGCCACACCGGCATAGGCCTGAATATGCCAGGCCTGTAGCACGGCGGCATGGGGAAACAGCTGCTGGACCCGATCGCTGAACCAGGCCTCCCCCTCTTGCAGGGTGACTTCCCCCGGGGTGGCGCTGACCGGAAAGCTGAAGTTGGTGGTGTCGAGAGATGCGGGATGGGCGGCGTGCACCTTGAAAAACAGCCCCGCTTGATCCCTACCTGAAATCAGGACGAAGTCGGCCCTGACCGCTGCTGCGATTTCACTCACAAAGGTATCGAAATATCCCTGACCACTCGAATGAGACAGACTTGAGATGATTTGATAGACAGACTCGAGTGCTCGCCTCATGGCAAGGTTCTTTCTCTCCTTGGAAGGTAGAACCCGACTCTACTGAAGAGGCGGGGACAGTGCAAACATGCACTCCGCAAGATATTAAAAAGCCTTGAGAAAAGGGACCAAAAGGTCCCTTTTTATCTCAAAAATCACGCAAGGATCCCACTATGCCGCAAAAGTGTACCTGCTTGAAGCTCACGGCGGCAAAGGGCGCCGGGCCTCAGGCGGCAATCCCGCTATGGCGTAGCAGCGCGTCCACTTTGGGCTCGCGGCCACGGAAGGCACGGAACAGCTCCATCGGCTCCTTGGAGCCACCCTTCTCCAGAATATTCTTCAGGAAGGATTGGCCGGTGGCCGGGTTGAAGATCCCCTCCTCCTCGAAGCGGGAGAAGGCGTCGGCGGAGAGCACCTCGGCCCACTTGTAGCTGTAGTAGCCCGCCGCATAGCCGCCCGCGAAGATGTGGGAGAAACTGTGCTGGAAGCGGTTGAACGCCGGCGGCGTCATCACGGCCACCTGGCTGCGCACTTCACTCAGCAGGGCCGGGATCTGATCCGGCTTGGCCGGGTCAAACTCCTGGTGCAGACGGAAGTCGAACAGGGCGAACTCCAGCTGACGCAGCATCTGCATGGCCGCCTGGAAGTTGCGGGCGGTCAGCATCTTCTCCAGCAGATCCGCGGGCAGCGGCTCGCCGGTTTCATGATGACCGGAGATGAAGGCCAACGCCTCGGACTCCCAGCACCAGTTCTCCAGGAACTGGCTCGGCAGCTCCACCGCATCCCAGGCCACGCCGTTGATACCGGCGACACCAGCCACGTCGATTCGGGTCAGCATATGGTGAATGCCGTGGCCGAACTCGTGGAACAGGGTCACCACCTCGTTGTGGGTGAACAGAGCCGGTTTGCCATCCACAGGGCCGTTGAAGTTGCAGGTCAGATAGGCCACCGGCTTTTGCAGCGAGCCATCCTGACGGTAGCGACGACCCAGGCAGACATCCATCCAGGCCCCGCCCTGCTTGTGCTCGCGGGCATAGAGGTCGAGGTAGAAACTGCCGCGCAGCTCGTCCTCGGCATCGAAGATGTCGTAGAAGCGCACGTCGGGGTGCCAGGTGTCGATGCCGAGGCGCTCGCGCACCTTGATGCCAAACACCCGTCTCACCACCTCGAACAGGCCCTTCACCACCTTGTTGGCGGGGAAGTAGGGGCGCAGTTGCTCGTCGGAGATGGAGAACTTGTGCTGCTTGAGCTTCTCGGCGTAATAGGGCAGATCCCAGGCCGCCAGTTCGCTCTGGCCATGCTGCTCGGCGGCGAAGGTGCGGATCTCCTCCAGCTCGGCCTTGCCCTGTGGCAGGGATTTGGCCGCGAGATCCGAGAGGAAGCCCACTACCTGCTCCGTCTTGTCCGCCATCTTGGTGGCGAGCGACAACTCGGCGTAGTTGCTAAAACCCAGCAGCCGGGCCAGTTCGCGGCGCAGGGAGAGCAGCTCGGTCATGATGGCGGAGTTGTCCCACTTGCCGGCGTTCGGGCCCTGATCCGAGGCGCGGGTGGTGAAGGCCTCATAGAGTTCGGCGCGCAGCTCGCGGTTGTCGGCATACATCATCACCGGCAGGTAGGAGGGAATATCCAGAGTGAACAGCCAGCCCTGCTGACCCTTCTGCTCCGCCAGCTGGCGGGCGGCGGCCTGCGCACTCTGTGGCAGGCCGGTCAGGTCGGCCTCGTCGGTCACCAGTCTGGTCCAGCCCTGGGTCGCATCCAGCACGTTGTTGCTGAAGCGGGAGGCCAGCTCGGAGAGACGGGCCTGGATTTCACCGTAGCGCTGCTGCGCCTCGGCGGGCAGACCGATACCGGACAGGCGAAAATCGCGCAGGGTATTCTGGATCTCCTTGCGCTGGGCACCGCTCAGCAGCGGGAAGTCGTCGCTCTCGGCCAGCTCGCGATAGGCCTGATAGAGGCCCTCATGCTGACCGACATAGGTCTGGAACTCGGACAACAGCGGCAGGCAGGCATCGTGGGCCGCGCGCAGCGCTTCGCTGTTGAGCACGGAGTTGAGATGGCTGACCGGTGACCAGACTCGCGCCAGGCGGTCATTCACCTCTTCCAGCGGCGCGATAAGGCTATCCCAGGTATGGGGGTCACGCTGGGCCAGCACATCGCTGATCTTCTGTTTGCAATCGGCGATGGCCTGCGTCACGGCAGCTTGCACCTGGTCGGGCTGGATCTGGCTGAAAGGGGGCAGCGAGTCCATTGTCAGCAAAGGGTTGTTCATCCTGCGGTACCTCTAAATTCTCTACAGCCCCTGCCGTCCAGAAGCCTGCTTGGACCATCTAAGATGTAGGCAGAAACCTCATTAATCAAGCCTTTGCCGCCGAGAGGCGGGCCAGTTACCCACTTTTCGCGAAAACTTGCTCATTAAATCAGCGACAAGGCGGCCAGAGACGACAATGCCGACCCGGGGGTCGGCATTGTAAGCGAAAGCGCAAGGCGGGCATCAGCGTCTGGCGTCTTCCTGCAGCCACTGCGCCACCCGCTTGGCGAAGTAGGTGAGGATGCCGTCGGCACCGGCCCGCTTGAAGCAGAGCAGGGACTCCATGATGCTCTCCTTCTCCTTCAGCCAGCCGTTCTGGATCGCCGCCATGTGCATGGCGTACTCGCCGCTCACCTGATAGGCAAAGGTCGGCACGCCGAACTGATCCTTCACCTGGCGGATCACGTCCAGATAGGGCATGCCCGGCTTGACCATGACGCTGTCGGCCCCTTCCTGGATATCCAGTGCCACCTCGTGCAAGGCTTCGTTGCTGTTGGCCGGATCCATCTGGTAGGTGGCCTTGTTGCTCTTGCCGAGGTTGCCGGCAGAGCCGACCGCATCGCGGAACGGGCCGTAGTAGCAGGAGGCGTACTTGGCGGAGTAGGCCATGATCTGGGTGTTGATGAAGCCGTTCTCTTCCAGCGCGGCACGGATGGCGCCGATGCGACCGTCCATCATGTCGGACGGCGCCACTATATCGACCCCGGCAGCAGCGTGGGAGAGCGCCTGCTTCACCAGTATTTCCGTGGTGATGTCGTTCAGCACATAGCCTTCGTCATCTATGATGCCGTCCTGACCGTGGGTGGTAAACGGGTCGAGCGCCACGTCCGTGATGACACCCAGCTCGGGGAAGCGGGCCTTGAGGGCGCGGGTCGCCCGCTGGGCCAGACCGTCAGGGCTGTAAGCCTCTTCCGCCAGCAGGCTCTTGCTCTGCAGCGGAGTCACAGGGAACAGGGCGATGGCGGGCACGCCGAGGGCGACCAGCTCTTCGGCTTCCGCCAGCAACAGATCGATGGAGAGACGATCCACCCCCGGCATGGAGGTGACGGCCTCACGGCGGTTCTCCCCCTCCAGCACGAACACGGGATAGATGAGATCGTTGGCGGTCAGTACGTTCTCGCGCACCAGACGGCGGCTGAAATCATGTTTGCGCACCCGGCGCAGGCGGCGACCCGGAAAGGCGCCAGGAAGTGTTGTAGCCATGAATCACTCCAAAAGAGGAAGTTGGAAGAACGCGGCGGAGGTGGCCCGGGTGTGGGCCAGCAAGGCCTCGGGCGCTTCACCACGGCAAGCCGCCACCACCTGGGCGATGTGCGGCAAAAAAGCGGGTTCGTTACGCTTGGGTCTGGGTTTCAGATCCCGCGGCACCAGATAGGGGGCATCGGTTTCTATCATCAGCCGACCGGCCGGAATGCGGGCCACCTGCTCGCGCAGCAGCTGACCGCGGCGCTCGTCACAGAGCCAGCCGGTCACCCCTATATGCAGCCCGAGCGCCAGACACTCGTCCAGCTCCTCGTCGGAGCCGGTGAAGCAGTGCAGCACGGCCCCCGGCAGCTTGGGCAGCCAGGGACGCAGGATCTCGATGAACCTGGCGTGGGCATCTCGGCAGTGCAGAAACACCGGCATCCCGAGCTCGGCCGCCAGGGCCAGCTGGGCGTCGAATACCGCATCCTGTACCGGACGGGGAGAGAAGTCCCGGTTGTAGTCGAGACCGCACTCGCCGATGGCCACCACCTGCGGCAAGGCCGCCAGCGCACGCAATGCGGGCAGGGTCTGCTCATCGACGCTCTTGGCATCGTGGGGATGCACACCCGCGGTGGAGAAGCAGTAACCCGGCCACAGCGCAGCCAAGTCAGCGCTTTCGCGGCTGCCGACCAGATTGGTACCGGTCAGGATCAGCGCCTCGACCCCGGCGGCGCGGGCGCGGGCCACCAGTGCTGGCTGTTCACCGGCAAACTGGCTGCTGGTGAGGTTGAGACCAATGTCGATCATGGGATGAGACGTTCCGAACAAAAGGAATACATATCAGGTATTTGAAAACCATCTACTCAATGGGGCATCACCATACGCCTCGAACGAGGGTATGAAAAGAGGAAGGGAGCCTCAGCTCCCCTCTTCCGTTTGTTCCTGTTGCTCCTCTTCCTTCACGTAGAAACGGGCGAAGAACAGACCTATCTCCCACAAGGCCCACATGGGGATGGCGAGCAGGGTCTGGGAGAAGACATCGGGCGGAGTCAGCAACATGCCGACCACGAACACCCCGACGATGACGTAAGGGCGTTTCTCCCTCAGGCTCTTGGGGGTGGTCACCCCGGTCCAACACAGCAGTATGGTGGCCACCGGGATCTCGAACGCCACCCCGAACGCGAAGAACAGGGTGAGCACGAAGTCCAGATAGCTGGCGATGTCGGTCGCCACCGTCACCCCGGCGGGCGCGGTACTGGTGAAGAAACCGAACACCAGCGGGAACACCACATAGTAGGCAAACGCCATGCCGCTGTAGAACAACACGGCAGTGGAGACGACCAACGGCATGATGAGACGCCGCTCATGCTTGTACAGACCGGGGGCGATGAAGGCCCAGGCCTGATACAGCAGATAGGGGATCGCCACGAAGAAGGAGACCACCAGGGTCAGCTTGATCGGCGTCAGGAAGGGGGTCGCCACATCCGTCGCTATCATGCTGGTGCCTGCCGGCAACTGACTGAGCAGCGGCTGGGCCACGAAGTCGTAGATGTTGTTGGAAAAATAGATCAGCGCGATGAACACCAGCAGGACGGCCGAGATGGACCGCAGCAAGCGGGTTCTCAGCTCGACCAGATGGGTGATCAGGGGTTGTTCGGCCTGACTCATGGCTTCACCTCCCCTTGCTCGACACGCAGCTCTGCACCCTGGACAGGGATCATGGCGGTTTCCTCGTCATGAGCCGCCGTCACGGCTGGTTGCTCGGATGTATCTTCCTGCACCTCGGCAACGGCCGGGGCGGGGCGGATGGTGTTTTGCTGTTCGTAAGGGCGGGTCACCGATTGTGCGGCCGCTTTCAGCTGCTCGATAGACTCCTGCAACTCGGGGCTCAGGTTGTTCATCTGCAACTGTTCGGCCTTCTTCAGGTCGTTGTGCAGATCCTGCAACTTGAGCTCCTGCTCCAGCTCGGACTTGACCGAGTTGGCAGTGCTGCGGATCAGCCTGATCCAGTGGCTGGCGGTACGGATCGCCACGGGCAGCCGTTCGGGACCGAGCACCACCAGGGCGACGACACCGATGACAACCAGCTCCCAGAAACCGATATCGAACATGGCTTAGGCCTGATCTTTATCTTTCTGCTTGGCGGTCTCGGCACTATTGGCCGCTTCGTTCAGCTGCTTGGGAGGAAACTCGGCATCTTTCTGCTCGGGTTTGCCATCGGTCGGCTCATCAGACAACGCCTTCTTGAAACCCTTGACGGCCGCACCCAGATCGCCGCCGATCCCGCGCAGCTTCTTGGTACCGAACAGCAGCACGACTATGACTGCGATGATCAACAACTGCCAAATACTGATACCACCCATGATATGTCTCCAAGTCCAACATTGACGCTAAGGTATGCGAGTGTGTTATTAACGATCACGATGCTGATACCAGCCCGTAATTTCTTCAAAACTGACGCCAAACTGCACGAGTGCGTTATTGGCGAGAGCGGGCCTTGAACCAGCCCAACAGCCAGCATAAACCGGTGCCGGCCAGGCTGATTTGTCCCCACTCAATGTATTGTTTTTGGGTCAGCAAGAATACACCCGCCAATAGCAGGCTGGCTCCAACCCCTAAGAGGTAGCGAGCCTGTCCCTGTCGACGGCTGTGACGGCGAAAATCGGCAAACATCTGATCGAAGTGGCGCTGCTGGTGGCGGGTCTGGCGCAGGGTCTCATAGACCAGCTCAGGCAATTCAGGCAGTTTCTCCGCCCAGAATGGCGCCTTCTCCTTGATGGCATTCCACACGGCTTTCGGCCCGACCTGCTCGTGCATCCAGTTTTCCAGATAGGGCTTGGCGGTCTGCCACAGGTCCAGCTGGGGATAGAGCTGACGACCCAACCCCTCCACATAGAGCAATGTCTTCTGCAACAGCACCAATTGCGGCTGCACCGCCATGTTGAAGCGACGGGCGGTGTTGAACAGATTGAGCAGCACGTGGCCGAACGAGATCTCGGACAGCGGCTTCTCGAAGATGGGTTCCAGCACGGTGCGGATGGCGAATTCGAACTCGTCCACCTTGGTGTCTGGCGGTACCCAGCCGGACTCCACGTGCAGCTCGGCCACCCGGCGATAGTCGCGGTTGAAGAAGGCGAGGAAGTTCTCGGCCAGGTAGCGTTTGTCTTCCCGGTTGAGGGTACCGACTATGCCGCAGTCGATGCCGATCCAGAGCGGATTGTCGGGATGTTCATAGGAGACGAAGATGTTGCCGGGATGCATGTCGGCGTGGAAGAAGCTGTCGCGGAACACCTGGGTGAAGAAGACCTCCACCCCGCGCTCGGCCAGCAGCTTCATGTTGGTGCCGTTGGCTTCCAGCGCCGGAATGTCGGAAACCGGTATGCCGTAGATGCGCTCCATCACCAGCACATGCTCACGGCAGTGTTCGGTGAACACCTCGGGCACGTAGAGGGCATCTGAGCCGGTGAAGTTGCGGCGCAACTGGATGGCGTTGGCGGCTTCGCGCATCAGGTTCAGCTCGTCGAGTATGGTCTTGCGATACTCTTCCACCACCTCGATGGGGCGCAAGCGCGCGCTCTGGGGCACGAAGCGGGCCACCAGGCGGGCCAGGGTCTGCATCAGGCGCAGATCGGCCTCTATGACCGGCTCTATGTCTGGGCGGATCACCTTGATGACGATCTCGCGGCCATTTTCCTTCAATCGACCCGTGTGTACCTGGGCGATGGAGGCCGACGCCAGCGGCGTCTCGTCGAAGTCGTCAAATAGAGTCTCGATGGCGCAGCCCAGGCTCTCTTCGATCTTGAGGCGCGCCGCCTGACCGCAGAAAGGTGGCACCCTGTCCTGCAACAGGGCCAGCTCTTCGGCGATATCCGGCGGCAGCAGATCGCGCCGGGTCGACAGCATCTGGCCGAACTTGATGAAGATGGGACCGAGCGCCTCGAAGGCGAGGCGAATGCGGGCGCCGCGACTCAGCCCCTGCTGCTTGTTCTTGAGCCAGAACAGGCTGCGGCGGGCCAGACGACCCGGCCAGGGCTGATAGCGGGCAGGCACGAGTTCATCTATGCCCTGCTCCAGCAGGATGCTGATGATGCGATAGAGGCGCTTGAACTCCTTCGGGGTCATCAGGCTACCTGCTGTTCGAAGCGGGCCAGCCGCAGCTCGACCGCTTTCATCCGTTGTGCCAGCAGCTCGACATCGTCGTTGAAGCTCGCCACTTCCAGCGGACCGGGCGCGAGGCGGATCTCTTCGGTCAGGTATTCCGCCAGCTGGCTGCGGGAGCGGCACAGCTCGCGCCCCAGCACGCGGCGCGCCTGACGGGCACCACTGAACAGGGTGTGGGCCAGCACGTCGCCGGTATAGCGCGACAGCTCCTCTTCCCAGTCGATGTCCAGCTCGCCCAGCAAGACGCTGAACGCCTGCACCAGCTGGGGATCGCCGCTCAGATCCAGCTTCTCCTCACGGATGTAGCGAGTCAGGGCGGAAGGGTCTTTCAGCAGGCCCAGCGCCGTCAGCGACAGACTGAGCACGGCATCGGCCTCGCCTTCGTGGCGGGCCAGCACATCCAGCCGGCGATCGGAGAAGACAAACCAGAGCGGCTTGAGCTCACGCAGCTCCAGCTTGAGCACCTTGCCCGTCAGCTTGCGCAACCGTTCCTGACTCTGCTTGTCGAGCGTCAGCAACTGGTTGAGGCTGGTTTCGATCACGGCGGTGACCATGGCATCCATCGGCATAGGCGACCTTAAAACTTGTAACCACGGTGCAGGGCAACCACACCCTGGGTCAGGTTGTAGAACTCGACCTGCTCAAAACCGACATTCTCCATCATTCCCTTCAGGGTCTGCTGATCCGGGTGCATGCGGATGGATTCCGCCAGATATTTGTAGCTTTCACCGTCGTTCGCGACGATTTCACCCATTTTCGGCAGCAGTTTGAAGGAGTAGAGATCGTACAGCTTGGCGATCACCTCGCTGGCGGGCTTGGAGAACTCCAGCACCAGCAGACGGCCGCCCGGCTTCAGCACCCGGAACATGGAGGCCAGCGCCTTGTCCTTGTCGGTGACGTTGCGCAGGCCAAAGCCGATGGTAATGACATCGAAGTGGTTGTCCGGGAAGGGCAACGCCTCGGCGTTGGCCTGTACGTAGGAGACGTTGTTCGCCACTCCCAGGTTGCGCAGCTTGTCGCGGCCCACCTTGAGCATGGAGTCATTGATATCCGCCAGTACCACCTGACCGGTTTCGCCGACGATACGGGAGAACTTGGCGGTCAGATCACCGGTGCCACCGGCCAGATCCAGCACCTTCTGGCCCTTGCGCACACCGGAGCAATCGATGGTGAAGCGCTTCCACAGGCGGTGGATGCCGAACGACATCAGATCGTTCATCAGATCATACTTGGCTGCCACCGAATGAAAGACGCCGGCGACCAGGGTTTCCTTCTCGGTCGCGGCCACGGTTTTAAAGCCAAAATGCGTTGTCGTAGTCTGTTCTGACATCCCTTAAACACCCATAGAGCAAAGAATGGTCGCCAGTTTACCAGAGCCAATGGCGTGCGGACACCTTAAACCCGGCTGGCAACCAACTGCATGCCCAGCAACACCATGGCCAGACAGAGGAAAAGGTTGAGGCCTATATTGAGCACCGCCTTCAGGTAGGCGCCCTGCTGGGCCAGCACCACAGTATCCAGCGCGAAGGAGGAGAAGGTGGTTAGAGCCCCAAGGATCCCCACCATCAGCAGCGGTTTCATCGGGTGTTCCACCACATGACCCTGACTGATGAGCGCAAAGGCGATACCCATGATGAAAGAGCCCACCACATTGACCACCAGAGTCCCGTAAGGAAAATGGCGCCCCAGCAGCAAGGCCATCAGTTCAGCAATCCCAAAACGAAGGCAGGCGCCGATGGCGCCCCCTGCAGCAACATAGAACCAGGTTTGCATGGTGTCACTCCCTCAGGGTCAGGCCGCCATTATGTCGCAATGGCGGCCCTTGTGCCCAGAGGCGGAACTAATCGTCATCCAGCCTGATTGAAAACTCAGCGGCGGAAGTCGATCGGCTCGGGCTGACCCAGCACGATTTCAGTTTGTGCCGGGCGGGTCTGGGCAATTACCTTGCCGTGACGGATTGAATAGCGCACCGGCACCTGACGGCGCACCGCATCAAAGCCATTCTCGGCGGGCAGGATCAGCAGATTGGCCGGCTTGCCCACCTCGATGCCATAGCGATCCTGCACGTTCAGGGTGCGGGCGCTGTGGCTGCTGATGAGCTTCAAACCGTCATTGATCTGCTCATAACCCATGATCTGACACACATGCAGCCCCATGTGCAGCACCTGCAGCATGTTGGCGGTGCCCATGGGATACCAGGGATCGAACACATCATCGTGGCCGAAGCAGACATTGATGTTGGCCTCCAGCATCTCCTTCACCCGGGTAATGCCACGACGCTTGGGATAGGTATCGAACCGTCCCTGCAGGTGGATGTTCACCAGCGGATTGGCCACGAAGTTGAGGTCCGCCATCTTGAGCAGCCGGAACAAGCGGGAAGCATAGGCTCCGTTGTAAGAGTGCATGGCGGTGGTGTGGCTGGCGGTCACCCTATGGCCCATGCCGCGCTCGTAGGCTAGGGTCGCCAGTGTCTCGATAAAGCGGGACTGCTCGTCATCGATCTCGTCGCAGTGCACATCGACCAGAACCTGATACTTCTCGGCAAGATCGAAGATGTAATGCAGACTTTCGACCCCGTATTCCCGGGTAAACTCGAAATGGGGTATGGCGCCGATCACGTCGGCTCCCAGCCTGAGCGCCTCTTCCAGCAACGCCTTGCCGTTGGGGTAGGAGAGGATCCCCTCCTGCGGGAAGGCGACGATCTGCAGCTCGACCCACTCCTTCATCTCCTCCTTCACCTCCAGCATGGCTTTCAGGGCAACCAGATTCGGATCGGAGACATCGACATGGGTGCGGACAAACTGTATGCCGTTGGCGATCTGCCACTTCAGCGTCTGGATGGCGCGCTGTTTCACATCTTCATGGGTCAGCAGCGCCTTGCGCTCGGCCCAGCGCTCGATCCCCTCGAACAGGGTACCGGACAGGTTCCAGCTCGGCTCCCCGGCTGTCTGGGTAGTATCGAGGTGAATATGAGGCTCGATAAAGGGGGCCATGGCCAGACCCTCCTCCCCATCCAGCTCCCGGGTAGACAGGAGAGGCTGGCTCATGGGGGCTATGGTCCGGATCAGGCCATCCTGGCACAGGATCTGCCACAATCCTTCTCTGCCAGCCAGACGCACATTCTTTATCAGCATGTTTTTCTTCCTTTTTCTGACACCAACTACCTTTTCCAATCCACAACTTAGCTTGGATCAATTTAATAGAAAAGCGTTCATATTGAATACATATGAGACTGCTACTATTGATAAACAGCAACAATAAAGGGAGTTAATTGGGATGAAAGCAGGATTGACCGAGATCGGCAGCGCTGGTCTGTTTCACGAATATCTGCAGACGCTGGGTATCAACAAGCCGCCGTTGACCTCGATCGACAAGCAGTGGGAATACAAGCTCAACGAACGACTGGTCGCAGCTATCCAGATAGAAGCCTCGGGGCAGGCCCGCTTCTATCTCGATGCCAGACAGATTTCGGTAAACTAAGAAAGACGAATACAAAAAAGCCTCCCGATTGGGAGGCTTTAATATTTACTGGTGCTGATACCCAGAGTCGAACTGGGGACCTCATCCTTACCAAGGATGCGCTCTACCAACTGAGCCATATCAGCACA
>NZ_JBLNHP010000014.1:0-46405 GCF_047780465.1 Aeromonas sp. A04
TGCAATAAAACTGCAAAAATCGGCACTTATTTAGTTATTCATAACCAACCACAGCTTTTGTACAAACTTATCCACAGAAACTGGCCCTGGATTGCTAGAATGGCCGAAAACAAGGAGGCCAAGATGGACTTGCGACTGAGACCTTACAAGGGAAAACACCCGCAACTGGGCAAACGGGTATATGTAGACCCCTGCGCTACCCTGGTGGGAGATATAGAGCTGGCCGACGATGCCAGCATCTGGCCCATGGTGGCGGCCCGGGGTGATGTGAACCACATACGCATCGGGGCTCGCAGCAATATTCAGGACGGCACTGTGCTGCACCTCACTCGCAAGAGTGCCGGCAATCCTGGCGGCTATCCGCTGTTGATCGGGGAAGATGTCACCGTCGGCCACAAGGCCATGCTGCACGGCTGCACCCTAGGCAATCGGGTGCTGGTCGGCATGGGGGCCATCATTCTGGATGGAGTGGTAGTAGAAGACGACGTGATGATAGGTGCCGGCAGTCTGGTGCCGCCGGGCAAGCGACTCGAAGCCGGCTTCCTCTATATGGGCAACCCGGTCAAACAGGCCCGGGCGCTCAAGCCTGCCGAGATCGCGTTTCTCAAGACCTCGGCCGACAACTATGTCCTGCTCAAGGACGAGTATCTGCAAGAGGCCTGATACACACTCTGTAAACAGGAAGCCCGGCGTGATGCCGGGCTTCTCTTCTTATATAGCTATCCATACAGCAACAGAGTGCAGAGCGTTAGTGGGCCTGATCCCAGTTATCGCCGGTTCCCGCCTCGACCAGCAGGGGCACATGCAGCTCGGCCGCCGCCGACATCTTCTCCTTGATGATGGCGACGTACTCCTCCAGCTTCTCTTCGCGGATCTCGAACACCAGTTCATCGTGTACCTGCATCAGCATGCGGATCGACTCATCCTCGATGCCGCGGATCCAGCCATCCACGTTGATCATGGCACGCTTGATGATGTCGGCAGCCGTCCCCTGCATGGGGGCGTTGATCGCGGCCCGCTCGGCGGCCTTGCGCAGACCGGCGTTGCGGGACTTGATATCCGGCAGATAGAGGCGACGGCCGAACAGGGTCTCGACATAGCCCTGCGCTTCCGCCTGCTGACGGGTGCGCTCCATGTATTCCAGCACGCCCGGGTAGCGTTCGAAGTAGAGATCCATGTACTTCTGCGCCTCGGCACGACCTATCCCCAGCTGTTTGGCCAGACCGAAGGCGCTCATGCCATAGATGAGGCCAAAGTTGATCGCCTTGGCGCTGCGGCGCATGTCGGTGGTAACCGCATCGAGCGCCACCCCGAACACCTCGGCAGCGGTTGCCTTGTGGATGTCCTTGCCCTCGGCAAACGCGGTCAGCAACCCCTTGTCACCGGAGAGGTGCGCCATGATGCGCAGCTCGATCTGGGAGTAGTCAGCCGCCACCAGCTTGTAACCGGCGCTAGGAATGAAGGCCTGGCGGATCCGGCGACCCTGCTCGTTGCGCACCGGGATGTTCTGCAAGTTGGGATCTGACGAAGACAAACGGCCGGTGGCCGCCACCGCCTGATGATAGGAGGTGTGTACCCGCCCGGTCTGGGGCTTGATCATCAGCGGCAGCTTGTCGGTATAGGTAGACTTGAGCTTGGCCAGCGTGCGGTGTTCCATCAGCAGGCGCGGCAGCTCGTAGGTCTCGGCCAGTTCGGCCAGCACCTCTTCCGCGGTGGACGGCGCTCCCTTGGGGGTCTTCTTGATGATCGGCAGCCCCAGCTTGGTGAAGAGGATCTCCCCCAGCTGCTTGGGTGAGGAGAGGTTGAACTCCTGCCCGGCCAGCTCGTGGGCCTGACGCTCCAGTTCGGCCAGACGCAGCTCTATCTCCTGGCTCTGCTGATGCAGCAGCTTGGGATCTATGGTGGTCCCGAGCAGCTCCATCCGCGCAAGTACCGGCAGCAACGGCAGCTCGATGTCGCTGAATACCTGGCACAGGCCAGGCACGGCCTCCAGCTGGCCCCACAGGGTCTGGTGCAAACGCAGGGTGATGTCGGCATCTTCCGCCGCATAGGGGGCGGCCTGCTCCAGCTCGATCTGGTTGAAGGTGAGCTGTTTCACCCCTTTGCCCGCGATATCTTCAAAGGAGGTGGTCTCGACCCCGAGGTAACGCTTGGCCAGCGAATCCATGTCGTGACGGCTGGCGGTGGAGTTGAGCACATAGGATTCGAGCATGGTGTCGTAGGCGATACCCTGCAGGTCGATGTCGTGGTTGAGCAGCACGTTGCGATCGTACTTGAGATTCTGCCCCACCTTGAGACGGGTCGGATCTTCCAGCAACGGCTTGAGCTTGCCCAGCACCACGGCTTCGGTCAACTGCACCGGTGCCCCCAGATAGTCGTGGCCAAAGGGCACATAGGCGGCCTTGCCCGCTTCGACGGCGAAGGAGACCCCGACGATGCGTGCCTCCATATAGTCGAGGCTAGTAGTTTCGGTATCAAAGGCGAACAGCGGCGCCGCCTGCAACTGCGCCAGCCAGTCGTCAAACTCGGCCTCGTCCAGAATGCAGCGGTAGTCGGTTTCGATGGCGGCAACGGGGGCAGCTGTGTCATCGCTCCCCTCTTCCGAACCGGCACCCTCTTCGCCACCGGACTCCAGCTCCTTGATCAGGTTGCGCAGCTCATATTCGCGATAGACGGCCAGCAGAGACTCCTTGTCGACCGGTTTGAGCAACAGCTGTTCCAGACTATGTTCCAGCTCGACATCGGTTTTGATGGTCGCCAGGAGATAAGAGAGGCGCACCTGCTCCTCCTGCTCGCGGAACTTGTCGGCGAACGCCTTGGAACCGCGGAAGCCGAGGGCCGCCACCTTGTCCAGATTGGCGGCGATCTCGTCTATGCTGCCGATCCCCTGCAACAGGGCCAGCGCCGTCTTCTCGCCGACGCCTGTCATGCCGGGGATGTTGTCGACCTTGTCACCCATCAGGGCCAGATAGTCGATGATGAGCTCCGGCGGCACGCCAAACTTCTCGATCACCCCTTCCCTGTCTGTCTTCACGTCTTTCATGGTATCGATCAGGGTGACGTGGTCTGAGACCAGCTGCGCCATGTCCTTGTCACCCGTGCTGATCAGCACAGGCAGCTGCTTCTCGGTCGCTTGGCGGGCGAGCGTGCCGATCACGTCGTCGGCCTCGACGCCTTCGACCATCAAGAAGGGGAAGCCCATCGCCTTGATCATCTGGTGGATGGGGGCGACCTGGCTGCGCAGATCGTCCGGCATGCTGGCACGGGTCGCCTTGTACTCGGGATAGATGTCGTCGCGGAAGGTCTTGCCCTTGGCGTCAAACACCACGGCCACATGGCAGTCAGGGTATTGCTTGCGCAGGCTGCGCATCATGTTGGCCATGACACGGACGGCGCCGCTCGGCAAACCGGTCGAAGTGCGCAGATCGGCCTGCTGGGAGGCGAAGAAGGCGCGGTAAAGATAAGAAGAGCCGTCGACCAGAATAAGGGGGTTGCTAGGGGCCATGAAATCGTCCTGCCAGAGATAAACAGCCGCTAGGATGCCACAGGGCCCCCCTCACACCAAGGGGGGCAGCAGCACCCTAAGCGGGCAGCCAAGGGGACTCAAGCTGTGGATAAGTCTGTGTTCAAAAATGGGACGCAGTATGAGCCACAGTGATAAAACTGTGCACAAAAAATATAAAATCCATATAAAACAATATGTTGAGATCGTAAAAACCGATCGTGAGACTGTTAGAATGATCTCGATCAATGTGGAAAAAGATTTAAGGGAGTAGGTACGGCAGGATCCAAAACGAAACAATCCTAGCACAGCGAGATGACTTGACCAGCGGATGGCGAGCGATAACCATACAAAAGTACAACAATCTATCCTGGCTCACATTTTCAACAACGAGGAGTTTGCCATGAAAAAAGTGGCCGTGATTTTGAGTGGCTGTGGCGTCTTCGACGGCGCCGAAATACATGAAGCCGTCATCAGCCTGCTGGCGCTGGCCCGCCATGGCGCCACCACCCAATGCTTCGCCCCGAACGTGGCGCAGCTCCATGTGGTCAACCACCTGACGGGTGACGTCAGCGAGGGGGAGAGCCGCAACGTGCTGGTCGAGGCGGCGCGCATCTGCCGCGGCCAGATCCGGGATGTGGCCGAACTGGATGCGGCCGATTATGACGCCCTGCTGGTGCCAGGTGGCTTTGGGGCGGCCAAGAACCTGTGCGACTTCGCCACCAAGGGCGCCGGGTGCCAGATCCAGCCGGATGTGCTGAAAGCGTGTCAAAGCTTTGCCAATGCCCGCAAGCCGGCAGCCTACATCTGCATCGCGCCGACCATGATCCCGCTCATCTACGGCGCCGGCACCCTGGCCACCATAGGCCATGACGAAGGCACAGCCAACGCCATAGAGGCCATGGGCGGCAGCCACCTCAACTGCCCGGTCAACGAGTTCGTGGTGGATCAGGAGCGCAAGGTGATCTCCACCCCCGCCTACATGCTGGCCAACAACATAGTCGAAGCGGCAGACGGCATCGAGAAGACGGTCAAACAGCTGCTGACCCTCTGATCCCCGACCCGCCACAAACAAACGGGCCGCTCATGGAGCGGCCCGTTTTCAATGTTGCCAACCGGCAGCGGACTAGATGGTTTCGCCCATCTGATCCATCTTGCCCAGCAGGGCGCGCAGACGTTCCTGCCAGGCAACGTGTTCGTTGCGCAGCTGATGGTTTTCGTCTTGCAGCTTGCCGTTTTGCTCTTTCAGCTCGTCCAGCTCCATCTTCAGCAGAGAGATGTTGTCGACGGCGGATTGTACTTTGGATTCGAGTTGCTCAAGGACTTCTAGTGACATATGCATACCTGTATGTTCAATTGCGATGCCCCACAGAGGGCGATTCAAGCGCGTGAAGCCAGCATACCCTGAGGGCATCGGCACAAACAAGCCAGTGCGCTGTAAAATGCGCCTTCCATAGATGTATTGCCTAAATATGCGTCTGTTTTTCTCGCATCCTGCGCCCGGACCGCGACAAGACCCTGACAACCGACAGACAACCCTTCGTCGAGGCAGGGACCACGGGCATGTCGTCGAACCCGGTTTCCAGATTATCCCGTCAGCCGCACAGCATGATTCAAGCCCCCGGCAACAGGCATCCAATCTCGAATCCATACCGCGCAGCCAGATTACCCCGTCAGCTGTGCAGCGTGATATAAGCCCCCAGCAACAGGCAGGCGACCCCGTACATCAACAGGCCATAGAGCAGGTTCCAGCGCAGGATCAAGCCGGCACTCAGGTTGTAGCGAGACGCCAGCGCCAGGTTGGAGCCGGAGAGCGGACTGGTGCCGGTCGCCAGCCCCCACCCCAGCAGAAAACACATGCCGAGCAGGCTGGGATCCGGCGCCAGCGGCCAGAGCAGCGGCGCCAGCCCGGAGATGCTGATGAGCGGATGCACGCCGACGATGGCCACCAGCAGGATCAGCAGCAGGGTCAGGGATGACTCCAGCCAGCCGAAATGGTTGAACAGCGGCAGCCCGTGCTCGCCCCCGAGTTCGAGCACCGACAGCGCACTGTTGATGCCGGCGGCCAGCAAACCGGCCCCCAGAAACAGCACCAGCTGACCGCCGATGGCGGGGAAACGCTCCACCACCTGCCGCTTGAGGGCGGCGCCTCGCCCGGCTCTGGGCATGAACAGCAGCGCCAGCAGCGGTGCCACCAGGGCGATCACCGCCAGAATACCGAGCGCTGGCCAGATCTGCTTGATCAGCAGCACCAGCAGCGCCAAGGTCACCGGCAGCCCCAGGGTCTGCAACCGCAGCGGGTAGCCGGCAAAGTCCTCGACCCCGAGTCGCTCCACCTGCCAGGCGGTCAGTCCCATCGCCAGCAGCGCGGCGACCACGCCAAACGGCAGTATGCTCGACAGTTGCAGACCTGGGGCATAGGTGAGCGCCACCGCCATGGCGACGAAGAAGGGGGACCAGAAGGCGGCGGCACAGAAGATCCGGCTCAACACCATCACCTGACGCCGCTCCAGGGTGCCGCCCCGCTCCAGCCGATCGCCGATGATGAACAGCACGGAGAGGTTGATGACGGCACCCAGCAGGTTGAGGCTGGCCATGGTGCTCCACAGCCCCTTGCGACCGGACCAGGAGGCAGTGCCCGTCAGCAGGCCCGACGTCGCCAGGTTGAGGGTGCTCACGGCGGCAAACATGGTGAGCATGTTGATGTTGGGCAGCAGCCAGTCGCCCGGGTTGAGGCTGGCTCCCCGCCACCAGGAGAAGATCAGCAGCAAGAGGGCAGCCCCGTACAGGGCCAGGGCCTGCCGTTTGGCCGCCCCCACCAGCCAGGGCCAGGTGAGCAAGGAAGCGGCCCAGGCGGCGATGGCCGCAGGCCAGGGGGAGAATCCCAGATAGAGGTGCAGCAGGTTGAGCAGCCACATCCCCAGGATCAGATAACCTGACCAGCGCTTGGCCATCGAATCGTCTCGGTCAGGGGATCAGAGGCACTGATCCATATCCAGCGAAGGCTTGTCGCACTCCGGGCGGCCCACTATCTTGGCCGGTACGCCAGCCACTGTGGTGTGCGGCGGCACCGGGTTGATCACCACGCTGCCGGCACCTATCTTGGCGCCCATCCCCACTTCGATATTGCCGAGCACCTTGGCGCCCGCCCCTATCATCACCCCTTCGCGGATCTTGGGGTGACGATCGCCGCTCTCCTTGCCGGTACCGCCCAGGGTCACGCTCTGCAAGATGGAGACATCGTCCTCGATCACCGCCGTCTCGCCGACCACTATGCCGGTGGCATGGTCAAACATGATGCCCTTGCCGATCCGCGCCGCCGGGTGCACATCGACCCCGAACACCACCGAGATCTGGTTTTGCAGGTAGAGCGCCAGCGAGCGACGCCCCTGGCGCCACAGCCAGTTGGCAACCCGATAGCCTTGCAGGGCATGAAAGCCCTTGAGGTAGAGCAGCGGGGTGGAGAAGAGATCGACCGCAGGGTCACGCTCCTGCACGGCGCAGATATCGGCCGCCACTGCCGCCAGCAACTCGGGCTCGCTGCGCAGGGCCAGCTCGATTACCTCGCGCAGGGCGATGGCAGGCATGGTGGCGCTGTCGAGCTTGTTGGCCAGCTGGAAGCTGAGGGCCGAGCGCAGGTTCTTGTGATTGAGAATGGTGGAATGAAAGAAGCTGGCCAGCATGGGCTCTTCGGTCACCATGCATGCCGCTTCTCGCTCAATTTTTTGCCAGGTTTTGGCAACCAGATCATCCATGTTGCAGCCTACTGTTGTTCTGATGGAGTGCCTTGCTGTTCCTTGTGCACCACAGAGATGGGGTCCATATGAATGATGACATCCATGCGCTCGAATTCCTGACGCACCGCCAGTTCGGCTTCATCGGCGATCTGATGGGCCTTGACCAGAGGAAGCTGATCGTCCAGCTCCAGATGCAACTGCACGAAGCGGGTCGGACCGGATTGACGGGTACGCAGATCATGCACCCCGTGGACACCTTCGACGTCACAGCAGAGAGCCATTATTCTCGCTTGTTCTTCGGCTGGCAACTGACGATCGAGCAGCGCCTGCACCGACTCATAGCCGATATGGATGGCGCCCCACAGCAGGAACAGGCCGATCAGGATGGCAAACAGGCCATCGGCCCAGAACCAGCCCCGCCCCGCCAGCACCAGCGCCAGCAGGACGCCGCCGTTGAGCAGCAGGTCGGAACGGTAGTGCAGCATGTCGGCCTTGATGGCCACGCTGTTGGTCTTGCGGATGACAAAGCCCTGGAAACTGACCAGCAGCAGGGTCAGCACTATGGAGCCGCCGCTGACCCAGAGACCCGCTTCGAGCCGCAGTATGGGCGCCTGGTTGAGCAGGGAGGAGATGCCGTGCATCACCAGCAGCAGGGCCGAGCCCGAAATAAACGCGGACTGGATGAGGCCCGCCAGCGACTCCGCCTTGCCGTGGCCGAAGCGGTGCTCGTCATCGGCCGGCGCCAGCGCATAGCGAATGGCCAGCAGGTTGATGATGGAGGCGCTGACATCCATGAAGGAGTCGGTGAGCGATGCCAGCAGACTCGATGAATCCGTCATGAGCCAGGCGATCAGCTTGCCGGTGATAAGCAGGGTAGCCGTGGTGACGGCGGCCATGCTGGCCAGCGTCACCCAGCGGGAATATTGTTGATGGCTCAAAACCGGCTTTCCTCTTGCGGTTAAAAATCTATTATACCCTGACCCCTGCGCCGGCTTGGCGCGAAAAATCAGCGGAATGACTTCAGATGCACAAAATACTCCTGGTCGACGACGATCTCGAGCTGACCCAGCTGCTCACCGAAATTCTGACTCTGGAAGGCTTCCAGGTCACAGTCGCCGAGGATGGCGAAGAGGGGTTGCTGCGACTGGCCGAGCAAGACTTCAACCTGGTGCTGCTGGACGTGATGATGCCCAGGCTCAACGGCTTCGCCATGCTGACCAGGCTGCGCAAGACCCACGACACCCCGGTGCTGATGCTGACTGCCCGTGGCGACAGCCAGGACAGGGTCAACGGGCTGGAAGCCGGGGCCGACGACTATCTCGCCAAACCATTTGATGACAGGGAGCTGCTGGCCCGGGTGCGCGCCATACTGCGCCGGACCCAGAGTGCCCAGCCCCAGCGCGGCGGTACCTCCGAAGAGCTTCGCTTCATGGATCTGGTGCTGCAACCCGGCCTGCAACAGGCCAGCAGCGGCGATCAGCTGCTGGAGCTCACCGCCACCGAGTTCGGGCTGCTGGAGTGCCTGCTGCGCAACCCGGGCCAGATCATCAGCAAGAGCCATCTCTCCGAGCAGGTGCTCGGCAAGAAGCTGGAGCCCTTCGATCGCGCCATCGACATGCACCTGAGCAACCTGCGCAAGAAGCTGCCGGAGCGCACCGATGGCCAGCCCCGCTTCAAGACGGTGCGCGGCCGCGGCTACCTGTGGCTGGAACAGGCATGAGCACGGCCCGCACCTTCAATGGCCTCTCCACCCAGATCTTCCTCTGGTTCTGGCTCATGCTGCTGGTGGTGCTGGCGGCCGTGGTGATACTGCCGACCCTGGATCCCCGCAACATCATCCCCTTGCCGGCGCACGAGATGACCCGGATGAACAACAACCTGAAGGCGTTGCAGAAGGGGGCGGATCCCGATCATGACTTCGATCTGGTGCAGGCCATAGACGCGGCGGGTCTGCTGCCGGTGGACAACATCTATCTGCGCGATGAGAAAGGCCAGATGCAGTCCACCACTCGCCTGAGCAAGTTCGTGGTCCGCTTCATGCTCGATTCGGACAACCCGGCCAAGCCCATGCTGGGCAGCGAGCACAAGCGGGCCATCGCCGGCCCCTTCCAGATGGAGCATCGCGGCCAGATCTATCACGTCTACTTCGGCCTGAATGTCGAAAACTCCTATCTGTTCCTGTTCATCCAGATCCTGGATCACCCGATCCAGATCCTGGGCATCGCCATGCTGGTCAGCACCCCGCTCTGCCTGCTGCTGGCCTGGCGTCTGACCCGCCCCATACTGCAGTTGCAGCGGTCTGTCTCCCAGCTGGCGGAGGGCAACCTGGAGATGCAGATCCCCAACCTGGGGCGGCGCGACGAGATCGGCCAGCTGGCGGATCACGTCAGCCACATGGTCGATACCCTCAAGAACATGATCCAGAAGCAGAAGCAGCTGTTGTCCGACATCTCCCACGAGCTGCGCAGCCCGCTTACCCGCATCCAGCTGGCGCAGGCGCTGATCCGGCGCAAGCAGGGGGACAGCAGCGAGCTGGCACGGATAGAGTCAGAGATAGGCCGGCTCGACAAGCTGATCGGCGATCTGCTCGACCTGTCGCGGGTGCAGCAACACGTGGAGGCGCCCGTGGTGATGCCGCTGGCGGAGCTGCTGGAGCCCATGCTGGACGACGCCATGTTCGAGGCGAACCAGAGCGGCAAGCAGCTGCGACTGCCCCCCCTGCCGACCGAGTCGATCCGGATGTGGCCCGAGCTGCTGGCGCGGGCGCTGGAGAATCCGCTGCGCAACGCGCTCAAGTACGCCCGCGAGTTCATCAAGGTGGACTGGTATCGGGAGGGACGGGAGTGGGTGATGACCATACGCGACGATGGCCCCGGCGTGCCTGTGGAGCAGCAGGCCCAGCTGTTCCTGCCCTTCTTTCGGGTGGATGATGCCCGCAACGCCAAGACAGGCGGCACCGGGCTGGGGCTGGCCATCGCCTCGGAGGCGATCCAGCGCCACGGCGGCACCATACGCGCCAGCAGCAACCAGCCAGCCGGGCTGACCATCACCATCCGCCTGCCCATCGGCTGAGTCGCCTCTTTTCATCCACCCGGGCGCTGGGTATGCTGGCGCCCCTTTCGCCCCAATCTCGGCCCCCATCAGGATCCCGCCATGCTCGACATAGTGCTCTACCAACCGGAAATCCCGCCCAATACCGGCAACATCATCCGTCTCTGCGCCAACACCGGCTACCGGCTGCACCTGATAGAGCCGCTGGGTTTCGAGTGGGATGACAAGCGGGTGAAGCGGGCCGGGCTCGATTATCACGAGTTTGCCGAGGTGAAGCGCTGGCCTGACTATGACGCCTTTCTGGCCGAGGTGGCGCCCAGGCGGGTATTCGCCTGCACCACCAAGGGAAGAACCGCCCATTCGGCCGTGCAGTTTGCCCCCGGCGACGCCATGCTGTTCGGCCCGGAGAGCCGTGGCCTGCCTGCGGATCTCATCGAGAGTCTGCCGTTCGAGCAGCGGCTGCGCATCCCCATGCTGCCCCAGAGCCGCAGCATGAACCTCGCCAATGCGGTGGCGGTATTCGTGTATGAGAGCTGGCGCCAGCTGGGCTATGAGGGATCCCTCTAGGCTCTTGGCCGCCACCGGGTGATGCCGTCCCTGTGATGGGCCAGCCCTCACAACAGGATCATGCCAGCCAGGCTATGACGGCTCACCCTCGGCCTGTTCCATGCCGTGGGGTGAGTGCAACAGGCGACCATCGCGCTCCAGTTGCCAGCACAGCCACCCCAGCGTCAGACCGCGCCCCGCCATCAGCGCCCCCATGGCGGCCCACAAGGCGGCCACGCCCCAGCCCTGACAGAGCCACCAGATGGGGAAGAAGCCGCACAGTACCGCCACCAGCATGCTGTTGCGCATCTCGCGGGCCCGGGTCGCGCCTATGAAGACCCCATCCAGCAGGAAACACCAGACCGCCAGCAAGGGCATGACGATCAGCCAGGGCAGCTGGCGATTCGCCTCGGCGATCACCGCCGGAATGTCGGTGATATGGGCGATGAGCCGGCTGCCACCCGCCGCAAACAGCAGACTGAAACCCATTGCTATGAATAACGCCCACCCCAGGTTCAGCACTATGGCCTCGCGCAGCCCCTGCCGATCCCGCCGGCCTATGGCGCGGCCCACCATGGCCTCCACCGCATAGGCAAAGCCGTCCAGCCCGTAGGAGATGAGCATCAGGAAGTTGAGCAGCACCGCATTGGCGGCCACCGCCACGTCACCCAGCCGCGCCCCCTGCAAGGTCATGAAGGCGAAACAGAGCTGCAGACAGAGGGAGCGGACGAAGATGTCCCGGTTCAGAGTGAGCAGTCTCAGCAAGGCCGGCCACTGGCGCCAGCGCTGCCAGGCCCCCTGCCACACCGCGGGCGAGAGGCGGCGCAGATGACGGCTCACCAGCCAGAGCCCGACCCCTAGGGCGCTGTAATCTGCCAGCAGCGAGGCGGCGGCCACTCCTTTCACCTGCCAGCCCAGCCCCAGCACGAACCAGGTATCCAGCGCCATGTTGACCAGGTTGGTGAAGATCAGCAGCAGCATGGGGCTGCGGGCATCCTGCATGCCCAGCAGCCAGCCCATGATCACCAGATTGCAGAGTGCCGCCGGCGCGCTCCAGATCCGTACCGACACATATTCGCCGGCATAGCCCTGCACCTCGGCAGAACCGCCACCGAGTGCAATGAGCGAAGGCAGGAAGGGCAGCAACAGCAGTAGCAGGGCCAGCCCCAGTCCGACGGCGAGGCCGAGCGCCCGCGCCAAGGTGTCGAGCTGGCTGTACGGGCTGCCGGCGCCATGGGCCTGGGCGGTCAACCCTGTGGTGGACATGCGCAGGAAACCCAGCAGCCAGAAGATGAGATTGATGAGGGTAGCCCCGACCGAGACGCCGCCGAGGAACCAGGCCTGACCGAGATGACCGATCACCCAGGTGTCCACCAGCCCCAGCAAGGGGGTGGTGATATTGGAGAGCACCATGGGCAAGGCCAGGGCAAATACGGCGCCATGGCGCCGGCCGTCTTTCAACCAGGGCGGGATCATCATGGCAACCGACGCTCGTCCGGCATCACTCGCCTTCCAGTCGCACGATTCTGGCGAAATCGGAGACCAGGGTCGCCATGACCACGTGCGGCACCTGCCCCTCGCTCATCTGGGGACGGAATACGGCCTCCAGCTTGCCTTCCGGGTTGATCAGCACTATGGAGGCGGAGTGGTCTATCAGGTACTCCTTCTCCCCCTGATCGGCGATGGAGTAGATGAGGCCCAGATTGCGTACAAACGGGAACAGCTTGTCATGGGAGCCGGTTGCCGCCTTGAACTCGGGGTGAAAGAAGGCGGTATAGGTCTTGAGGCGGGCCACGTCATCCCGCTGCGGATCCGCCGAGATGAACACCACCTGGCTCTCGGGTGCGATCTTCTTCAGCGCCGGGTAGACGGAGCGCAGATCCGCCAGCGTGGTCGGGCAGATATCCGGGCAGAAGGTATAACCGACAAACAGGAAGGTCCAGTGCCCCACCAGACTGGCCGGGACGAAGGGCTGACCGTCCTCGTCGGTGAAGGCAAACGGGTTGATGTCCCGCCCCGCCGGGTAGTAGTCGGCCTGCTCGGGCAGGGAGGGCTGGTTCCAGTAGAATGCGGCCATCATGCCCCCGACCAGCAGCAGAAACAGCAAGGGGTAACGCGGTTTAACCATAACAACAGACCCTTTCACTTCGACATGCCCGCAGACCGGGCCCGAATGGATGACCCATTGTAACCCAGCCAATCCCGGACCGGACCATCCCATCTACCGGATGCCGATTCGGCATCCAACTTCGGTCAGGGGGTGACGCTATGGGCAGGCGCCGGGCGAACAAGGCCAGAAAACAGCAGCCCCACCGTCAGGGTGGGGCTGTCAGCAGCACGCGGGGCTATCAGGGTTGCAGCCTGCGCCGCTCATGGGGGCGACGGGCCAGGGCGCGGAGCGGTATGACGGGGGCCGTCCAGGGAGCCTCCGCCTGTCCCCTGTCGTGATGGCTGTGAAACAGACGGACCAGGCGGACTATCTTGTCCTTGGGACAGCCCAGCCAGATGGTCCAGCAGGCGCCCTTGTGATGCACCCAGAGCGCATAGAAACGGGTCATCCGGTTGCCCTTGATGAACCGTGTGATGGAAGAAACGGGCGATGCCAGACCCGGATCCCATGGCGAGCTTGAAGCCATACCTGTCCTCCTTGACCAAGAGGTCACGCCGACCGGCATCGTCTGCTACCGCTAGGTGGCCAGATCCTGTGACTGCCGCGTGTCGACTGCGCGAGTGTGCCCTCATTACCCGGACGGTCGTTGCCGTCGGCGCCATGCTGGCCACCCTCCCTTCTTATCCCGCGATATCGCCTCTCTCTGTGGTGAGCCGGCCAAATGCCATTGCTGTCCAGCTCACATGAGGCTGTTGTCATGCATCCCTGCTGCCCCTGGGTTCCTGCGACGTGGGTAAAGAGCGTCTTGTCGAGCATTCGGGGGACAGTGCAACGAGTCCACTGCCTTACCAAATGATATATCTGAAATGAGTCACCTGCGGCCGTTCGCCGCAGACAAAATGGCGGGTATCAGGATCTGATTGAAATCATGGGGAAAGGAACACAAAAACGACACGGCCTCCCGCAGGAGGCCGTGTCGTGGCGAGGGTGATTACATCCAGTCGGCGTTGCGGATCACGCCGACGGCCAGCCCTTCTATGGTGAGCTGCTGGCTGGAGAGATCCACCGCTATGGGCTCCAGATCCTCGTTTTCCGGCAGCAGCCACACCTGGCTGCCCTTGCGCTGGAAGCGCTTGACGGTGACATCCTCATCGAGGCGCGCCACCACCACCTGGCCGTTGCGCACCTCCTGGGTCTTGTGGACCGCCAGCAGGTCGCCATCCAGAATGCCGATGTTCTTCATGCTCATGCCCTGCACCCGCAGCAAAAAATCCGCCCGGGGGTGGAAGAGGGCAGGATCCACCTGGTAGTGGCTCTCGATGTGCTCCTGCGCCAGGATAGGTTCACCGGCCGCGACCTTGCCGATCAGGGGCAGGCCTGTCTCTTCCAGCACCTCTTCCTCTTCGATCAGCAGACGGATGCCGCGGGAAGTCCCCGGCATGATCTCGATGACCCCTTTCTTGGCCAGGGCCTTCAGATGTTCCTCGGCCGCATTGGCCGACTTGAAACCAAGCTTCTGGGCAATCTCGGCGCGAGTCGGCGGCATGCCGGTCTCGCTCATGTTCACCTTGATCAGCTCCAGCACTTCGGCCTGGCGGGGGGTAAGAGGTTTCATAACATTGTCACCTGTCTTTTTATACAGCACACTGGCAGTATATACAGTGCTGTGGCCAAGGCAAGGCACAGCTGACATTTGTCATGGCCTGGCGCTCATTTACCGTTGTTTTGATCCTGCGCAGCCGACTCATCGTACCTCTCGGCGACAAGGCGCCGGTGATTTGCTATGCTCACGCCGCATTTTTTCGGAGAGCAGACACACATGTCCCTTGGACAGAAGATTTCCAGAGCCATCTTGCAATGGCCGGTCAGTGGCTTGGTCAATCACAAGAGCCTGCCGGAAAATCCCATCACCGAGCTCAAGCTGGATCCGGCCAGACCCATAGTCTATGCCCTGAAAACCAGCTCGATCACCGACCTGATGACGCTGCAACAGTGCTGCGAGGATCTCGGCCTGCCCGGCCCCTTCACGCCGCTGGAGCTGAACGGCCAGTTGCTGCCGCGCTACGTCTGTCTGGACCGTCCGCCTCCCCTGTTTGGCAAGCGCAGCAAGCCGCTGCCCTTCCTGCAGGAGTTCCACCAGCTGCTGGATCTGCACAAACAGGATCCGGCGCTGGATATCCAGGTGGTGCCCGTCACCCTGTTCTGGGGCCGCGCCCCCGGCCGGGAAGGCGAGGAAGCCTCCGGCTGGAACATCATCAGCAGCCTGGCACCGAACCGCCTCAAGAAGGCGCTGATCGTGATCCTTAAGGGTCGCGAGA
Organism: Aeromonas sp. A04; assembly: GCF_047780465.1. Lineage (NCBI taxonomy): Bacteria > Pseudomonadati > Pseudomonadota > Gammaproteobacteria > Aeromonadales > Aeromonadaceae > Aeromonas > Aeromonas sp. A04. The sequence goes on from NZ_JBLNHP010000014.1 coordinate 15,265, forward strand.
ATCTGGTGCGCTTCTCCCCGCCGCTCTCCCTGCGTCACATGGCCGACAAGCACGGCACCGACGAGGCGATCGCCCACAAGCTGGCGCGGGTGGCACGCACCCACTTCAGTCGCCAGCAGCTGGCTGCCACCGGCCCCAAACTGCCGAACCGCAACCTGCTGTTCAGGCAGCTGCTGGATTCGAGCGTGATCCAGCAGGCGATCGAGGAAGAGGCGCAGCGCGACGGCATCAGCCTGGAGAAGGCGCAGAAACGCGCCCACGGCTACATGGACGAGATTGCCTCCGACTTCTCCTACCGGCTGATCCGGCTCGGCGAGAGCTTCCTCGGCTGGCTGTGGAACAAGCTCTACCGTGGCCTCTCGGTCAACGGCGCCGAGAAGGTGCGTCAGCTGGCCCAGGAAGGGCACGAGATCGTCTATGTACCCTGCCATCGCAGCCACATGGACTACCTGCTGCTCTCCTACGTCATCTACCACCAGGGCATGGTGCCGCCCCATATAGCGGCGGGCATCAACCTCAACTTCTGGCCAGCGGGCCCGCTCTTTCGTCACGGCGGCGCCTTCTTCATCCGCCGCACCTTCAAGGGCAATCCGCTCTACAGCACCGTCTTTCGTGAATACCTGAACCTGCTGTTTGCCAAGGGCTACTCGGTGGAGTTCTTCACCGAAGGGGGCCGCTCCCGTACCGGCCGCCTGCTGCCACCCAAGACCGGCATGCTGGCCATGACACTGCAGGCTATGATGCGCGGGCTGGACAGACCGGTGACCCTGGTGCCCGTCTATCTGGGTTACGAGCACGTGATGGAGGTGAACACCTACCACAACGAGCTCAAGGGCAGCCGCAAGGAGAAGGAGAGCTTCCTGCAGGTGCTCGGCATACTGCGCAAGCTGCGCAACTATGGCCGGGGCTTCGTCAACTTCGGCGAGCCGCTGACCCTCAACAGCTACCTCAATGAACATGTGCCGGCCTGGAAGGCCGACATAGGCCAGGAGGAGCGCCCCGAGTGGATGGCGCCCACCGTCAACCAGCTGGCCGAGCTGCTGATGACCCGCATCAACGGGGCCGCCGCCGTCAACGGTCTGACCCTGAGCGCGCTGGCGCTGCTGGCCGCCGAGCGCCACGCCCTGACCCGGGACGAGCTGCAGGCCCAGCTCAACACCTATCTGGATCTGCTCAAGCAGGTGCCCTACAGCCCGCAGAGCACAATCCCGGATGAGGATGCCAAGACACTGCTGGATCAGGCGATGGAGCTCAACAAGTTCGAGGTGAGCGAGGACAAGCTGGGCCAGATCATCAGCCTGGACCGCTATCAGGCGATCCTGCTGACCTACTACCGCAACAACATACTCCATCTGTTCGCCCTGCCCTCCCTGGTGGCGGCGCTGATCGAGCGTTGCGAGGGGATCTCCCGCGGCGAGATAGTCGCCCGTTGCGTCGACATCTACCCGCTGCTCAAGACGGAACTGTTCCTGCGCTACGAAGAGGATGAGCTGCCGGAGCTGGTCGATGCCCTGCTGGCCGAGCTGCAACGCCAGCAACTGGTCGAGGCGCGCGATGGCGGCCATTGGGTCAATCCGGGCAACCAGATGCGCCTGCTGCTGCTGGCCGAGAGCATTCAGGAGACGCTGCAACGCTACGCCATAGTGCTGACCCGGGTGCTGGCCCAGCCCCATGTCGAGGCGGAGCAGCTGGAGGCGGACGGCCTGATGATGGCGGAGCGCCTCGGCACTCTGCACGGCATCAACGCCCCCGAGTTCTTCGACCAGAAGCTGTTCAGCACCCTGATCCACACCCTGCGCAAGGAGGGCTACCTCTCCCCCGAGTGCAAACCGGATCTGGGCCGCTTCCAGGCGCTGGCCGACAACATAGTGCCGCTGCTGAGCAACAAGATCCGCCGCACCATACAGGCGGGCAACCGGCTCTGACCTCAAGAAGAGCCAGACACAGAGCAATAAAAAGGCCGCAGCATGCGGCCTTTTTCATGGCAGCAGGGTGACCCCCGCCTCTCGAATAGTGGGCGTCCCGGACGGCCCGCGTCAGCGCGGCTGGCTCACAGGTAGTTGAGCGCGACCCCGGCAAACACCAGGGCCCCCACATAGTTGTTGTTGAGGAAGGCCTGGAAGCAGGCCTCCCGCTGCCGCTCCCGGATCAGCCGCTGCTGATAGACAAACAGCGCCGCCGCCGCCAGCAGCGACCAATAGTAGCTGGAGCCCAGCCCGCTCAGTTGGCCCACCGCCAGCAGGATCAGCAGGGTGGCCAGTTGCAGCACGCCGATGATCCGCTTGTCGTGGCGACCGAACAGGATGGCGCTGGACTTGAGGCCGAGCCTGAGGTCATCGTCCCTGTCCACCATGGCGTACTGGGTGTCATAGGCGATGGTCCACAGCAGGTTGGCGAGAAACACCAGCCAGGCCACCAGTGGCAAGGCGTTGGCCTGGGCCGCATAGGCCATGGGAATGGACCAGGAGAAGGCCATGCCGAGCACCAGCTGCGGGATCGGAATGTAGCGCTTCATGAAGGGGTAGCAGACCGCCAGCAGCAGGGCAGCAAACGACAGGCCTATGGTGAGCGGGTTCATGGTCAGCACCAGACCGAACGAGATGAGCGCCAGCACGGCGAACAGCGTCAGCACCTCCCGCGGCCTGACCTTGCCCATGGGCAGGGGTCGACCGGCGGTGCGCTTCACATGGCCATCGAAGTTGCGATCCGCGTAGTCGTTGATGACGCAACCGGCGGAGCGCATCAGAAATACCCCCACCACGAACACCAGCAGGGTCCAGAGATCCGGCAGGCCATCGGCCGCCAGCCAGAGTGCCCACAGGGTCGGCCACAGCAGCAGCAGGGTGCCAATGGGCTTGTCGATGCGGGCCAACTGCACATAGGCCAGTCCCCGCTCCTTGGTTAACAGCTTCACTCCGGCTCCTTATTCGATGACAGCGAGGGCAAGAAGAGTTCATGGACCAGCAGTGGCCATTGCCCCAGAAACAGACGGGAACGGCGTCCCCAGACGGTGGCGGCCGGGCACCAGGGATTGCTCGCAATCTCGAAACAGGCCAGTTGCAGGTGATCGCGCCGGGCGGGCTCGTCACCGAAGATACGCTCGCCCAAAGGCTGTTCACCCAGCTCGCGCAGCCCGCTATCTTGCAGGGCGGCTTCGGCAAACAGGGTCCAGCCCAGCACAGCCGGCCCCCCATCACCGTGCAGTATCACCTCGCGGCACAGGCCCTGGGGCTGCTCGGCGGCCACCAGCCGCTGCTCATCGGCGCCAAGGGCGACGCTGCGGTTGCCGAGCAGTTGCAGCGAGAAGTGACGATTGTGGCGACGCAGGCGCCGGGTCATGGAGTCGGCCTCCAGCAACCAGGGCCGCAGTGCCTCTGGCGGCTCGCACTCTGCGGGAGCCCGCCACGGGACGAGCTGGACGAGGGGAACAGTCAACTCGGACTTCACAGCTTCACCATCCGGAGATTTCCGTTATCAGGTTAAAATCCGGTTTATTATCCGTAAATCAATCGAGAATTGTAAGAACATCCGTGCTTGACGGCCCCGATGGCAACATCAAAAATGGGGTATCTGCCGCTGATGAGCCATCTATATGAAGATCTTCAAAATTCTGCTGGTGTTGTTACTGAGCTGTGGCGCCCTGCACGCGCAGGCCTCGTCCGGGGAGGAGCCGCCCGCCGAAGGGGCCGAAGCCGCCAAGCCGGGTTTCCTCTATCACCTGCTGGATCCCGACATCATCACCAACTACCTGAGCGATGGCAAAACCCTCGGCTATATCCGGGTCACTGTGGAGCTGATGGCCGAGAACGAGGCCGATCTCAAGCTGCTGGAGCAGCACGACCCGCTGATCCGCGACGCCATCATACGCCTGATGGGCAGCAAGACGGGCGAGCAGATCAAGTCGCTGGTGAACCGCGAGGAGCTGCGCAAGGAGTGCCAGACCCGAGCCAACGAGCTGCTGGTGAAAGAGACCGGCAAGAAGGCGGTGCGCGAGCTGATCTTCACCAAGTTCCTCTACCAGTAACCGACACAGGCAAGCAATACGGCCACCCTGGGGTGGCCGTATTGCTGTGTTCGAAATGAAAATTGATTACACTAGGCCCCACTGAGCTGTCGAGGTAGTCGGTATGGGCAACAAGACCCTGTGTGAATGGCGTCGCAGCGAGATCCCGGCCGATCTCAAGACCCTGCGCAAGATAGTGCGCAAACCCAAGTTTGTCTGTGGCAAGTGCGCCCGCAGCGCCAATGACAAGAGCTATCTGTGTCAGCCGCTGCGGTTGAAAGAAGAGTAAGACAGGTTATCCGCGCGGCCGGCTATTGATCGGTCCAGCCCTGGCGCCCCTGTTCGAACAGTCTGCGCGCCTGTGTGTCGTTGGGACAGACGCCGCGATATTCGCCGCCAGATCGGCCCGCCAGATAGAGGTGCTCCGGCCGGCAATACCAGGCCAGCCCTTTCTGGTGCCCCTGCTTCCACAACTCGGCATCCACCTTCTTGCCGCACTGGGTCTGGTGAAACTCGACCCGCTCAGTGGTGAAGCCCAGCTTGCCATCCGCCTCCCCCACCTCGCTCCACACCTTCTCGCACGGATCATCCGAGTGGGAGGCGCAGCCCCCCAGCAGGGCGGCAAACACTATGACAGAGAGTCGCATAATCATCCTTGAGTGTCGTTTGGGCAGTTCATTCTAGCCAGCCTGATGCCGCCGACCAAGCGCTCGTCCCCATTCCTGTGAGCCGCACAAAAAAACAGGCGGGCCCCAAGGCCCGCCTGTGTGCTCAATGTGTGGACTACTGGTCGTCGAGAGGGTCATCGTCCTGCCAGCTCTCGTCTTCCCATTCATCCAGCTCTTCTTCCCAGGATTCCGGTTCCCATTCATCATCGAGATCGTAATCCGGCTTGTGTCCACCCATGCTCATTCTCCTTGGATAGTGCACCCGCACTCAAAGTCTATCCAGAAAAATGGGGCTCGCCAGTCAAGGCAGGATCAAAGTTTGACCAGGGTGCGCCCCGCGATCCGGCCTTGCGTGATGGCTTCGGCGGCTTCCACCACCTGCTCCAGCTCTATCTCGGTCACCGCCTGTGCGAAGAAACTGGCGGGCAGATCCCGCGCCAGCCGCTGCCACGCCAGTTGACGGCGCGCCAGCGGGCACATCACCGAATCGACCCCCTGCAACCGCACGTTGCGCAGTATGAAGGGCATGACGCTGGTCGGCAGATCGAAGCCGCCCGCCAGCCCGCAGGCCGCCACGGCGCCGCCGTAGTTCATCTGGGCCAACAACTTGGCCAGCACCTGACTGCCGACTGTGTCGACCGCCCCGGCCCACAGCTGCTTCTCCAGTGGCTTGGCGGGCTCCAGCAGCTCGCTGCGCGGTACTATGCGACTGGCCCCGAGGGCGGTCAACATGGCTCCCTGCTCCTCGGGACGGCCGGTCATGGCCGCGACCTGATAACCCAGCGCAGCCAGCAGGGCCACGGCGGTGGAGCCCACCCCGCCTGCAGCGCCCGTCACCAGGATCTCGCCGCTCTGCGGGGTCACGCCCGCTTCTTCCAGTGCCAGCACGCAGAGCATGGCGGTGAGGCCGGCGGTGCCGATGCACATGACCTGACGCTCATCCAGCCCGGCCGGCAAGGGCACCAGCCAGTCGGCCTTGACCCGCGCCTGCTCGGCCATGCCGCCCCAGTGGCCTTCCCCCACACCCCAGCCGGTCAGCACCACCTTGTCGCCGATCTGATAGCGGCTATCGGTCGATTCCAGCACTGTGCCGGCGAAGTCGATACCGGGCACCAGCGGCCACTGACGCACTATCTTGCCCTTGCCGGTGATGGCCAGCCCGTCCTTGTAGTTGATGGAACTGTGGCTCACCGCCACTCGCACCTCCCCTGCCGGCAACTGGCTCTCGGCCAGCCGGGTCAGGGTCGCGGTGGTCTTGCCGTCTTGGTTTTCCAGTAACAGAGCCTTGAACATGGTTGCCTCTTTGATGAGTGTGAAACGGGATCAGCTGCTTTGACGCTTCTGCAGTTGAAAATCCAGGGTCAGGGCCGTGCCCATGACGGGGTCGCCAGCCAGCTGGCGCAAGATAAGCTCGGCCGCCTCCTGCCCCATTTGGCGATAGGGGATCCGGACCGAGGTGAGCGCCGGATAGCAGGCGCGCGCCACGTCCAGATCGTCGAATCCGGCGATGGCGAGCTTGCCAGGCACGCTCAGGTGGCGACGCTGACATTCGAACAACACCCCGGCCGCCAGCTCGTCGTTGACGCACACCAGCGCATCCAGCTCGGGCCAGCGCAACAGAAACTCCCCCAGCATGGCCGCGCCCGTGCTGAAACTCGGCAGCTCAGAGGTGTTGATGATGGCATCGGGGGAGAGGTAGTTGTCCAGCAGCGCCTTCTGCCAGCCCTGCATGCGCTGTTGCAGCATCCACTGCTCCTGGCGGGCGCAGAGAAAGCCTATGTTGCGATAGCCGCGCTCTATGAGATGGCGGGTCAGCTGATAGCCGGCATCGAAGTTGGAGACGCCGACATTCATGTCGATGGGCTGGCGCGCCATGGCCCCCACCTCCACCACCGGCAGGCGGGCCGCCTGCAGCCGGGTGCGAATGGTCTCGCCGGGATCGCCGCCAAACAGCACCACGGCAGCCGGGTTGTGCTGCAAGAAGCTGGTCAGCAGGCTCTCCTCCTGCAGCTTCAGATGCTGGGCATCCCCCAGCATTATCTGGTAGCCCTCATCGAGCAGGGTCTGCTGCAGCCCGGCGATCATGTCGCCGCAACCGCGCTCGGTCAGGCTGGGCACTATCACCACTATGGTCTGGGAGGTGGCGGAGGCGAGCGCACCCGCGGCCCGGTTAGGAATGTAGCCGAGTTCATCCACGGCGGCGTCGATGCGTTCGCGCATCTTGTCTGACACCAGCTCGGGGGTGCGCAGAGCACGGGACACCGTCATGGCCCCCACTCCGGCCAGCTGGGCCACATCGTTGAGGGTCACCCGACCCGTGCTACGGCGCTTCTTCGCTTCTGACATCCCTTCCCTTCCTCGACATACGGGTGCTCACTTTAAGGCAAAAGTGCGGCACTGACTATTTGCTCAAGCCGGATTTTACCCCCTTTGAGCGAGTGACGGGGCAAGATGAATCCCTCCCATGATAGAAATGATAGCGCTATCACAGTTCGATGTTAGCGCTATCTGGTAGCGCTAACTTTCGAGATCGCGCTCACAGTTATCGCGGGACAAGATCGCTAGATTGGCGCCATCTCATCCAGCCGGATCATTGCCATGCTGACTCAATTGCTGACCGAAGAGGTCATTTCCATCGAAGCGGGTGCCCGCGACTGGCATCATGCCATCGAGCTCGCCACCGCCCCCCTGCTGGCCAACGGCACCATAGAGCCCTCCTATGTGGCGGCGCTGTTTCGCTCACACGAGGAGCTCGGCCCCTACTACGTGCTGGGCCCGGGCCTGGCCATGCCCCACGCCCGCCCGGAAGACGGGGTCAACCGCCTCGGGCTGGGGCTGACAGTGCTGAAAACCGGGGTCAACTTCGGCTCCGAGGGCAATGACCCGGTCCGGCTGCTGGTAACCCTTGCCGCCAGCGACAGCAACTCCCACGTGGAGACAATCGCCCAGCTGGCCGAGCTGTTCATGAACGAAGAGGACGTGGCGGCCATCATGGCGGCCGACACCAAAAACGATATTTTGCGCATCCTGGCGCGTTACTGAGCGGCGCCCTGCGCCCGACAGAGGAAGAGACGATGAAAATTCTGGTTGTATGCGGACACGGCCTGGGCACCAGCCTGATGATGGAGATGAGCATCAAGAGCATCCTCAAGGAGCTGAATGTAACCGCCGAGGTGGATCACAGGGATCTCGCCTCCGCCGGCAGTGAAACCGCCGAGATGTTTGTGGCCACCCGCGACATCGCCGAGCAGCTCGTCAGCATGGGAGTCAACGGCCGCCTGGTGTCGCTGGACAACATGGTCGACAAGGCCGCCATGAAAGAGAAGCTGTCCATCGCCCTGCGCGAACTGGGCGCACTCTAAGGATCCACCATGCGGCCTGCGGGCCGCCTCTTCCATCTGCTTGGAGCTGACCATGGAATTTTTCAATTTTCTGATGTTTGACGTGCTGTCGGAGCCGGCCGTGCTGGTCGGCCTGATCGCCCTTATCGGTTTGATCGCCCAGAAGAAACCCGTGACCGAGTGCATCAAGGGCACGGTCAAGACCATCATGGGCTTTGTCATCCTGGGGGCCGGCGCCTCCCTGGTGATCAACTCCCTCGGCGATTTTGCCGTCATCTTCCAGCACGCCTTCGGCATCAAGGGCGTCGTCCCCAACAACGAGGCCATCGTCTCCATCGCCCAGACCTCGTTTGGCAAGGAGATGGCGATGATCATGTTCTTCGCCATGCTGGTGAACATACTGATCGCGCGCCTCACCCCCTGGAAATTCATCTTCCTGACCGGTCATCACACCCTCTTCATGTCGATGATGGTGGCGGTGATTCTCTCTGCCGGCGGCATGAGCGGCGTTCCGCTGATCGCGGTCGGCAGCCTGGTGGTCGGCGTGGCCATGGTGCTGTTCCCGGCCCTCGCCCACCCCTACATGAAGCAGATCACCGGCTCAGACGAGGTGGCACTCGGTCACTTCTCCACCTGCTCCTACGTGCTGGCCGGCTGGATCGGTGCCAAGTTCGGCAACAAGGCCCACAGCTGTGAAGATGTGCAGGTGCCCAAGAGCCTGCTGTTCCTGCGCGATACCCCGGTGGCCATCTCCTTCACCATGGGCATCATCTTCCTAGTGACCGCCGCCTTCGCCGGCCCCGAGTTCGTCTCCAGCGTAGCCAAGGGCAAACACTGGTTCATGTTCTCCCTGATGCAGTCCATCACCTTCGCCGCTGGGGTCTACGTCATCCTGCAAGGGGTGCGCATGGTCATCGCCGAAATCGTACCGGCCTTCAAGGGGATCTCCGACAAGCTGGTGCCGAACGCCAAACCGGCGCTCGACTGCCCCATCGTCTTCCCCTACGCCCCCAATGCTGTGCTGATCGGCTTCCTGTCGAGCTTCACCGCCGGTCTGGCTGGCATGGTGCTGCTCTACCTGCTGGGGCTGACCGTCATCATCCCGGGCGTGGTGCCGCACTTCTTCGTCGGTGCAGCGGCCGGGGTCTTCGGCAACGCCACCGGTGGCCGTCGCGGCGCCATTCTGGGCTCCTTCGCCAACGGCCTGCTGCTGCTCACCATATTGCCGGTGTTCCTGCTGCCAGTGCTGGGGGATCTCGGTTTCGCCAACACCACCTTCAGCGACTCCGACTTCGGCGTGGTGGGCATACTGCTTGGCCTGATCGTGCGCTGACCAAGAGCCCCACGACAAACAAAAACGGAGCGCCATGCGCTCCGTTTTTTCGTGCCCATCCGCCCGGATTCAGTCGTTTTCCAGGCTGGCGAGGCAGTGGGACAGGGTGCGTGCCAGCGCCCCCTGATTGCGCAGCACCACGGCGCGGGCCTGCTCGCCCATCTCCCGGCGCCGGCTCTCATCGGCCAGCAGCTCGCTCACCTGCTCCCCCAGCGCGGCGGCATCGGCCACCAGGGCCGCACCACCCTGAGCCACCAGCTGGCGGGTGATGTCGCTGAAGTTGAAGTAGGCAGGGCCGGTAAGGCAGGGTTTGCCCAGCGCCGCCGGTTCCAGCAGGTTGTGGCCGCCCACCCTCACCAGACTGCCGCCGACGAAGGCCAGATCGGCCGCCGCCAGCATCAGCGGTAGCTCGCCCATGGTATCGCCGAGATAGACCTTGTCCGTCTCGCGGATCGGGGCGTCGCCGGTACGGCGCGCACAGCCATAAGGCGCGCACAGCTCGGCCACCCGCTCGAACCGTTCGGGGTGGCGCGGCACCAGGATCAGCAGGGCCTGCGGGTGGCTGTGCAGCACCCGGTCAAACGCCGCCAATACCTGCTCGTCCTCCCCCTGATGGGTGCTGGCGGCGATCCAGACAGGCCTGTCCTGTCCCAGCTGCTGGCGCAGGGCACGGCCTCTGGCCTGCACCTCGTCCCCCAGCTGGATGTCGAACTTGATGGAACCGGTCACCGCCAGTCGTTCGCGACCTATGCCAAGTCGATGGAAGCGGTCGGCGTCGTCCTGATGCTGGCAGAGCAGATGGGTCAGTGGCCGGCTCAAGGCGTCGAACGCCCCCTGGAAGCGGGCATAGCGCTGGCAGGATCGCTCCGAGAGGCGAGCATTGATGATGGTCACCGGCAGGTGGCGCGTCTCGCAGGCCGCCAGCCAATTCGGCCACAGCTCTGTCTCCATCACCCAGAGGGCGCGCGGCTTGATACGCTTGAGGAAGGCGGCCACCGCCCAGGGGTAGTCGAGCGGCGCGTAGCGATGCACCACCAGATCGCCGAGTCTGGCCGCCTGTTCGGCGCCGGTGCGGGTGGTGGTGGTCAGCAGGATCGGCAGGTCCGGCCGCTCGGCCTTGAGAGCCCGGATAAGGGGCGTAATGGCCAGCGTCTCGCCGACACTCACCGCATGGATCCAGAGCGGCGCCTCCTGCCCGCTGGCGGGCGTCCGTCCCAGATGCTCGGCCCAGCGTGCACCGAAGCCGGGCTTGCCCTTCTTCGGCTTGTAGAGCGCCAGCAGCGCCAGCGGCAAGCCCAGGTGGATCAGCAGGTTGTAGAGCAGCCGATAGCCCATGCTATTTTGGCTCCGATCGCTTGCCCGGGTCGGAGACGAAGCGCGGTGGCTCGCCCACTTGCAGCGCGATCGGCTGAGCCGGCGACTCGCCGCACTCCAGCCGCCTGCCCGCCTCTATCACCTGCTCCGGCATCAGCTCGATCAGGCACTTGAGGTGACCGAACTTGCAGGTGCGCTTGAAGCAGGGGCGGCACTCTATGTCGGTGTGCACTATCTCGACCCTGTCCGCCAGCGGCGGCGTGTAGAGCGGCGAAGTGGAGCCATAGACCCCGATCAGCGGCCGGTTGAGGGCGGCGGCTATGTGCATCAGGCCGGAATCGTTGGAGATGACCCGCCCGGCCAGCGCCATCAGGTCGATCGCCTCATACAGGCTGGTCTTGCCCGCCAGCACGTGGCAATTGGGGCGCGACAGGGGATTGATCCGGTCGCGAATGGTGTTGGCCACGGGCACATCCTTGCCGGAGCCGAAGATCCACACCTGCCAGCCCTCGTCGAGGTGCTTCTGCGCTACCACGGCATAGTGCCCTTCCGGCCAGCGCTTGGCCGGGCCGAACTCGGCCCCGGGGCAGAGCACCAGCACGGGGCGGGCGCGATCCAGACCGAGCCGGTCCAGCGCCTTGCCCTGATTGATGAGATCGACATTGAGCGACGGATGGGGAATGACGGGAATGTCGGCCCGGCTCTTCATCTGCGCCTTGGGATAGGCCAGCGCCAGGTAGGCTTCCACCATCAGCGGGAAAGCGGACTTGTTGCTGCGCATGTCGTTGAGCAGGCCGAAGCGGTGCTCCCCCTTCCAGCCGGTGCGCACCGGGATCCTGGCAAACCAGGGGATCAGCGCCGACTTCATGGAGTTGGGCTGTATGATGGCCTGATCGTACTTCTCCGCCGCCAGCTGCTTGCCGAGCCGACGACGGGCACTCAGCTTGAAGTCGCCGTGGCCGAGCGGCATGGGGATGGCTTTGTCCACCTCGGGCATCCGCTCCAGCAGGGCGCCACACCAGGCGGGCGCCATCACATGCAACTCGCTGTCGGGGTGATTGGCCTTGATCGCCTTGTAGAGGCTCTGGGACATCACCATGTCGCCGACCCAGGAGGGGCCGATCACCAATATCTTCATCTCACGCGTCTCTTGGGGCCAAGCCCTGCGGTTAATCGTTGCTGGCCGAGATTATGCCCCAAGAATGGCCCGAGAAATAACAGAAGATCCCCGTACCACCCGCTCTCATGCCAAAAAAGAAGCCATTTGCAACTGACGCGCCATAGGCGCCGGAACCATGCCCCGCCTGCCGTTTTAGGCTAGAATGGGCGCCAATTCGAGCATGGCCCGCCAGCCGGGCGCCAACAAGAGCCCTTAATCCGTGAAAAAACCGACCCTGGCGGCCGTCCTGATCGTCAAGAATGAAGCCGAAAACCTGAGAGCCTGCCTCGCCTCCCTCGATGGCCTGGTGGACGAGATCGTCATCATGGACTCAGGCAGCCAGGACGAAACCCCTGCCATCGCCGCCGAATTCGGTGCCCGCTTCTTCGTCAACCCGGTATGGCCGGGCTTCGGTCGCCAGCGCCGCCTCGCCCAGTCCCATGTCCAGTCAGAGTGGGTGCTGTGGCTGGATGCCGACGAGCGGCTCACTCCCGAGCTGAAAGCGGCCATCGCCACCGTCATGGCCAACCCGGCCAGCGATACCATCTACTCGATCCCGCGCCTCTCCTGGGTGTTTGGCCGCTTCATCCGTCACAGCGGCTGGTATCCGGATCGGGTGCTGCGCCTCTACCCCAAAGCGCTCACCAGCTACAACGAGGTGCTGGTGCACGAGAAGGTAGAGGTGCGTGCCAACATGAAGATCGTCAATATCCATGGCGACCTGCTCCACTTCACCTATCGGGATCTGGAGCACTATCTGGTGAAGTCCGCCGGCTATGCCAGGGCCTGGGCCGATCAGCGCACCGCCCGTGGCAAGAAGGGTTCCCTCAGCCAGGGGCTGGTGCATGCGCTGGGCTGCTTCCTCAAGATGTACCTGCTCAAGGCGGGCTTCCTCGATGGCAAGCAGGGGCTCCTGCTGGCCATACTGTCGGCCCACTCCACCTTCGTGAAGTACGCCGACCTCTGGATCCGCCAGCAGCCGCAGGCGCCGGATCAGGCTGACCAGTAAGCCGCCAGCAGTCCCCCATACGAGACAGGGCCCGAAAGGGCCCTGTTTGTAGCTATCAGCTCTCTGTCCGCCAGAAAGGCGGTGCCCAGCGGGCGATCGCCGCCGCCATTGTCTTGGGATCGAGCTGGCTCATGTCTTCCGGGTGATCGCTGTCTTCCGGCGGACTGAACGCCAGGTGGCGCCCCTCGCTGTTGAGCGGACGCCAGCGCAGCGGGGTGGCCGAGCGGTGCGCCGGGAAGAAGCCTATGGTGGGCACGTCCAGCGCCGCCGCTATGTGCAGCGGCCCCGTGCTGCCCGCCACGAACAGGGCGGCATTGGCCATCACCTGACAGAACTTGGGCAGCCCCTCGTCGGAGCGGTAGATCCAGCCGTTGCCCCCGTGGGCCAGCAGCTCGGCCGCCAGCTGTTCGGCGATCTTCTCCTCCCCCGGCCCCGCCGTCAGTATGCACTGCAGCTCGGGGCAGGCCTGGTTGAGCTTGATGATGAGGCGGGCGTACTGCTCGATGGAGAGGTTGTTGGCCGAACCGCCGCTGCCGGCATGCACCATCAGCCAGGGGCGGCTGGCATCCAGCTTCAAACGGGTGGCGACCTGCTCGCGCACCTGCTGCAGGCTCTGGGGATCGAAGCTGAGGTAAGGCGCCTGTGGCGTGACCACGCTCACCTGCTGGTCGGCGAGGAAGCGGCGCACCAGATCCAGGTTGTATTCGTACTCCGGCTTCTGGGAACGGGAGCGACGCTGGATCAGCCGCTGGTTGTAGAGCACCTGGGCCAGCTTGGTGGCAGGGGCCAGCCGGTAAGGGATGTGCGCCTTCCACACCAGCATGGCATTGCGAGAGTTGGAGAAGAGGCAGATGGAGGCATCGAAGGCGGCCGCCTTGATGCGCGCCTGCAAGGCACGTTGCTGTTCCTTGTCGGCCCGTGAACCCGGATCCAGGATGATCTCGTCGATCCAGGGACAGAGGCGGGCCAACGGCGCCGTGTAGGCAGGAACCAGGGCAGTCACATGACACTCCATGGAGCGCTTGAGCATGGCAAAGCTCGGCCAGGCCAGCATGAAGTCACCAATCTTGTCATTGCGTACTACCAGAATACGTTTCATAAAAAATCCCTTTGCTCCCTGTCACCAATGCAAGGAGGCTTGATGCGCGGTGCGGGTATTCTTGCCTGATGCAGGGCTATTCTCAAGCGAAGACGCCAGGCGACAGCGATTTGAACGACCAAACTTAGCGCCTCGCCCCGGCACTCACCCCATCCCGGTCGCGACAAAACGCCAACAGACCCTATAATGCGACCAAATTCCCAGGTTGCAGGACTCAACAACATGACCAACAAGGTAATTTATCCCGGCACCTTCGACCCCATCACCAATGGCCACACCGACCTCATTGGCCGGGCCGCCAGACTGTTTGATGAAGTGGTGGTCGGCGTCGCCAACAGCCCGAGCAAGCGCCCGCTGTTCGATCTGGCAGAACGCGTCCTGCTTGCCCAGCAAGTGACCGCCCACCTGCCCAACGTCAAGGTGGTGGGCTTCTCCGGCCTGCTGGTGGATTTCGCCAAAGAGCAGCAGGCCAACGTGCTGATCCGCGGCCTGCGCGCCGTCTCCGACTTCGAGTACGAGTTCCAGCTGGCCAACATGAACCGCCGCCTGATGCCGGAGCTGGAGAGCGTCTTCCTCACCCCGGCGGAGGAGAACTCCTTCATCTCCTCAACCCTGGTGAAAGAGGTCGCCCTGCACGGTGGCGATATCCGCCAGTTTGTAGACCCGATCGTCGCCAAGGCAATTGCCGCCAAGCAGGGCAAGTGATCAAAAACAGGCTACCCGAGGGTAGCCTGTTTGCCACTGCAGCCTGTGCATCTCAGCCTGCCAGACGCGGGCCCAGCTGCTGCTGACTCGCCAGGGTCAGCTGGTCAAGCCACTCGTAGCGACGCCGGTACATGGCCCGCTTCTTGGAAGCTATCTCCTCCAGCGGCTTGCGCTGGGCAGGCTGCAACCGTACGAAGTTGGTGTCCAGATCGATGGCGCCAAACTCCTGCCACAGCTCGTCATAATCCGCCTGCAGACAGGCTTTCTTCTTCTTGCTGTAGCGCCTGGCCTGATAGATGTGCGCCTTCATCCGCACCGCCGAGATATGCTCGGCCTCCATCGCCTCGGCCAGCTGCATCACCAGCATTACCACCAGCGACTTGGGCCTCAGACCGTGGCCCTCCTTGGTCAGCGCACGCACCTTGTCCTGCGCCTGCTCGATGCAGGGCTCCGGGCCCTGTACCGAGCCGATCACCACGGCCAGCCGCTTGGGTGTACCGGCCAGCGAGAAGGCACAGCTGTAAAGCCGCTTGCCCTGCGGATCGACGATGGAGAGGGCCAGCTCGGCCTCGCGGCGGAAGGTACCGTCGTGACGCAATATGATGCGGCAGCCGCTCTCGGGATAGCGGCCGAGCTCGATGCCATCGCCCAGATAGAGCGGGTCGATCAGATCCGGGTAGCGGGCCAGCATCAGCCGGTAGTGGTTCTCCAGCATCTCGGCCCGCTCGGTCGCGGTGGAGCCGGCAAAGCGGTAGGGCCGCATCGGCTTGTCGAGCAGCTCGGGATAGTGGGCAGGCAGGGCCTTGAGGGGTTCGGCCTGAAACAGCTCGAATACCCGGCTCAGCTGCTGCCGATAGAGCAGGCTGCGCAGCACGAACTTGGCGCGATTGAAGGTCTTGCGGGCGCTGTCATCGGGATAGAGGAAACGGGCCATTTTTTGGGCACAATAGTGCCCCTGCCGGGATAAATGATCCCAGTCTATTGATTTAGCTGTCATTTTATTTTCTCAAACTGCCTGAACGGTCGAGATACTAGTGACGGGCGCGCAAATATTCAACAGACTGGAAATACTCTCTTACAACTTGGCCGTTTTTGGCCAAAATAACGGCCAATCAGCGCTGGCAGTGGGAGCAAAACACCGTGGTTCTCTGCCCCAGCCGGATTTCACTGAGCAGGGTGTGGCAATGAAAACAGGGCTGGCCACCCCGCCCGTAGACCTGCAACTGCTGCACGAAATAGCCAGGTTTGCCATCAGCGCTGGTGAAATCCTTGAGGGTGGTGCCACCCTGCTTGATAGCCTCGGCCAGTACCCGCTTGATCTCGGCTACCAGGGTGGCCAGTCGCTCGGCGCTGATGTTGCCCGCCGCCCGCTTGGGATGAATGCCGGCAGCATAGAGCGCCTCGTTGGCGTAGATGTTGCCCACCCCGACTACCACATGATTGTCCATCAGGAAGGTCTTGATGGGGGTGCTGCGCCCCTTGGCGCGCCCCTGCAGGTAATCGGCGCTGAAGACATCGGTGAGCGGCTCCGGTCCCAGCTTGGCCAGCAGGGCGTGCGCCTCGGCCGGCTCACGGGTCCACAGCAGGGCACCGAAGCGGCGCGGATCGTTGAGCCGCAGCAGCTTGCCGTTGGCGAGCTCTATATCCACGTGGTCGTGTTTCTCGGCCGGGGTGCCGATATTCAGCACCCGCAGGCTGCCGGACATGCCCAGATGCAGGATGGCGGTGCCGAAGTCGGTCTCCAGCAGCAGGTACTTGGCGCGGCGGCTGACCCTGTGGATGACGAGATCCACCAGCTCCTGGATTTCGCCCGGCACCGGCCAGCGCAGCCGGCCATCCCGCACCACGACGCGAGTGACCTTGATGCCGGTGAGCCAGGGAGAGATGCCCTGGCGGCTGACTTCGACTTCCGGTAATTCAGGCATGGGGTCCTCTCGTTCGAAAATGGATTAGGGGGTGGGACGCAGCAGGCTGCGGTACTGCTCCTGACTCAGGCTGAGCCAGGTCGAAGGGGGCAGCAGGGCGGCAAACTTGCCACTGTCCTGATAGAGCCCCACTTCAATCGGATCGCTCTGACCGGCGACCCAGATCTTGAGGGTGACCGGGGTGCCCCGCACGGCGCTACCCGGTGGCAACAACCAGCCCTGCCAGCCTTCTATGTGAGCGGCCAGCTGGGCACTGCTGAGCCCCAGATCCGGCCCGCTGCGCCAGCCCTGACCGATGCGCTCGATCTGCCAGCTCGGTCCCTGCCAGGTGAGCACGACGGCGCTGTCCGGCAACAGGGGACGGGCGCGCTGGGCGCTGTTCTCCTGCTGGGCTATCTCCAGCCGGTGCAGCAGGGTGATCACCGCCAGCACGGCCACTATGATCACGTTATTCCAGCCTTTGCGGCTCAATCTGAACATGGCAAGCCTCCCTTCGAACCGGCAGTGTACTGAATTTCGGCCATAAAAAAACCCGGCACGAGGCCGGGTTTTTTGGGAATGCAGCATCAAGTAATTACTTGATTTTGCCTTCCTTGTAGATCACATGCTGACGAACAACGGGATCAAACTTTTTGATCTCCATTTTTTCGGGCATGGTGCGCTTGTTCTTGGTAGTGGTATAGAAGTGACCAGTACCGGCGCTGGAGTTCAGACGAATTTTCTCGCGAATACCTTTAGCCATGATCTAATTCCTTATACCTTAACACCGCTGGCGCGCAGTTCAGCCAGAACCACTTCAACGCCACGCTTGTCGATGATACGCATGCCTTTTGCGGATACGCGCAGACTTACGAAGCGTTTTTCACCCTCAACCCAAAAACGGTGAGTGTGCAGGTTCGGCAGGAAACGACGCTTGGTAGCGTTGTTAGCGTGCGAACGGTTGTTACCAACTGCCGGGCGCTTGCCGGTTACTTGGCATACTCTAGACATGTCAGTCTCTCCAAATCTTACTTCATTGCTCGAGCAAATATCTGCCCCGCTGGCCTTCGATTGCGGGGCAAACAGAAGGCGGCATTTTATACAGCATCCGTGATCAAAGATCAACTAATACAGTGCCAGAGCCAGTTACAACCAACCACGCTCTGCAAAAGAAACCGTGATGCCATCACCGATCACCAAGTGATCCAGCACTCTGATATCGATCAGGGCCAAGGCGGCCAAGATCCGATCCGTGATCTGGCGGTCGGCCCGACTGGGCTCGGCCACGCCGGACGGGTGATTATGCGCCAGAATCACGGCGGCTGCATTATGTTTGAGCGCGATCTGCACGATTTCTCTGGGCCAGACGCTCGCAGAGTCGAGGGTTCCGTAAAAAAGTTCAACGAATTGAATCACTCTGTGCTGGTTGTCCAGGAGCAACAAGGCGAACACTTCTCGCGGCCGATCCCGCAACTGGGCCTGCAGATAATCCCGGGTCAACTGGGGCGAGGTGAGGGCATCGCCCCGCTGCAACTGCTCGGCCAGATGACGCTTGCCCATCTCCAGCACCGCCTGCAACTGGGCGTATTTGGCCGGCCCCAGCCCATGAGCATCACAGAAGGCCGACTGCTCGGCGCCGAGCAGTGCTCGCAAGGATCCGAACTGCTGCAACAGCTGGCGTGAGAGATCCACCGCGCTCAGCCCGTTGACACCGGTGCGCAGGAAGATGGCCAGCAACTCGGCATCGGACAAGGCGCCGGGCCCCTGGCGCAACAGCTTCTCTCGGGGACGCTCATCCTCTGGCCACTCCTTGATGCTCATTTGTCTCTCCCTCATGCCTATTGAGAGAAAACATAGCAAAAAATCGCGGGAGCCCGACCACAAGTCCCCCATGTCAGCCTCTGTCGTCATCCCTTGCCTGTGGTATCTTAGCCGACCAGTCAGAGTGAGCCGGAAGAGAAGCAGCAGATGAGATTGGCCGATAAACACATCCTGTTGGGTGTCAGTGGCGGGATCGCCGCCTACAAGAGTGCCGAACTGGTACGCCGCCTGAAAGATCAGGGAGCCGAGGTACGGGTGGTGATGACCCGCTCCGCCAAGGAGTTCATCACCCCGCTGACCCTGCAGGCCGTCTCCGGCCATCCGGTGGCAGACAGCCTGCTGGATCCCGCCGCCGAGGCGGGCATGGGCCACATCGAACTGGCCAAGTGGGCGGATCTGGTGCTGATCGCCCCGGCCAGCGCCAATCTGATGGCCCGCATGGCTGCCGGCATGGCCGACGAGCTGCTGACCACCCTCTGTCTGGCGACACCGGCACCGGTGGCACTGGCCCCGGCCATGAACCAGCAGATGTATCTCAACGCCGCCACCCAGGCCAACCTCAAGACCCTGGCCGGTCGCGGCATCCTGCTGTGGGGGCCGGATTCAGGCAGCCAGGCCTGCGGCGACGTGGGCCCGGGCCGGATGCTGGATCCCCTCGAACTGGTTGAACGCTGCTGCCAGCAACTGGCCGCCGAGCCGCTGCTGGCGGGCGTCAGACTGCTGCTCACCGCAGGGCCGACCCGCGAGCCGCTGGATCCGGTGCGCTACATCAGCAACCACAGCTCCGGCAAGATGGGTTACGCCATCGCCCGCGCCGCCCGTGAGGCAGGTGCCGAGGTGACGCTGGTGAGCGGCCCGGTCACCCTGCCGACACCGGGCGGGGTAGTACGAATCGATGTGGAGAGCGCCGAGCAGATGCATCAGGCGGTGATGAGCCGGGTGGCCGACTGCGATCTCTTCATTGGGTGCGCCGCCGTGGCCGACTATAGACCCGAGCAGGTCGCCAACCAGAAGATCAAGAAGACCGGCGACAACGACCAGATGGTGGTGAAGCTGGTCAAGAATCCCGACATCATAGCCGCCGTGGGAGCGCTGTCAGACAAGCCCTTCACCGTCGGATTTGCCGCCGAAACCGTGGATGTGGAACAATACGCCCTCGACAAACTGCAGCGTAAGCGGCTGGACATGATCGCCGCCAACGACGTGTCCCGCGCGGGCCAGGGCTTCAACGCCGACGACAACGCCCTGACCGTGTTCTGGCAAGGGGGTCAAGCCCCTCTGCCGCTGGCCGATAAGCTGACGCTGGCCCGTCACCTCATCGCCCTGATTGCGCGTCACTACCGGGGCTAACACCCGGCCCGTCTGCCGGTACGCCCGGCAGGCGAACGATTCACGACGACACAGACTGCACTGGCCATGCTGGGCGTCCACACAAGCACTCATTGAAAAACGAACTATCCATGACAACACAAATTGAACTGAAGATTCTGGATGCCCGCATCGGCACCGACTACCCGCTGCCCGCCTACGCCACACCGGGCTCTGCCGGCATGGATCTGCGCGCCCTGCTGGATGCGCCCATCACGCTGGCACCGGGCGATACCACCCTGGTACCGACCGGTCTGGCCATCCACATCCAGGATCCCGGCCTGTGTGCCACCATTCTGCCCCGCTCCGGCCTCGGCCATAAGCACGGCATAGTGCTGGGCAACCTGGTGGGCCTCATCGATTCCGATTACCAGGGCCAGCTGATGGTCTCGGTCTGGAACCGTGGCAACGACAGCTTCACCATGCAGCCCGGCGAACGCATCGCCCAGCTGGTGATCATGCCGGTAGTGCAGGCCAGCTTCCAACTGGTCGATGAGTTCAATCAGAGTGAACGGGGTGAAGGCGGTTTTGGTTCTTCTGGTCGCCAATAACAGACCACACTGGCCCTTGGGTCTGTGCCTAATAATAGAATCAAGCCATTGTTTTTTTAGGGGAATCCATGGCAAGCAGTAATCAGAAACAGAGTCGGCGCGATCAGATCCTGCAAGCACTCGCCCATATGCTGGAAACCAGTCCTGGCCAGCGTATCACCACGGCACGTCTGGCGGCCGAGGTGGGTGTCTCTGAGGCAGCCCTCTATCGACATTTTCCCAGCAAGGCGCGGATGTTCGAGGGGCTGATCGACTTTATCGAGGATTCCCTGCTGTCACGGGTCAACCTGATCATGGCGGAAGAGAAGGACACCATGGCCCGCTGCCATCACATCCTTCAGCTGCTGCTGGTGTTCGCCGAGCGTAACCCCGGCATCACCCGCATCCTCAACGGCGACGCCCTGCTGGGCGAACACGATCGGCTGCGGGATCGCATCAGCATTCTGTTCGACAAGCTGGAGACCCAGATCAAGCAGGTACTGCGGGAAAAGCGGCTGCGGGAAGGCCAGGGCTTCCAGCTCGACGAAACCATGCTGGCCAATCTGCTGCTGGCCTATACCGAGGGACGGATAAGCCAGTTTGTCCGCTCCGAGTTCAAACTCAAGCCCACCGCCGGCTTCGAGGATCAATGGCTGTTCATCCGCAGCCAGTTGCTGCAAAGCTGACCACTCAGCCCAGCGGCTATTCAGCCGCAATCATCAGCAACAACGCTGGTCCAGACGGGTTGGTGCAAACAGGGAGGCCTTGGCCTCCCTTGTTTTTTGTGGCAAAAAAGAGGGGATGAGCACCAGATGCGACCCGGATTGTCGCATTCCAGTGTTAGATTCATGCGTCATAAACCTTTACTGCCTGACAGGACATCCTATGGAACCCGAAATCATTACCGAAGCGCAGACCTGGCTGGTCAATAACCAGGGCCTGCTGATCGAGTATGCCGTCAACATCGCGGCCTCCCTGATCACCCTGCTGATCGGTTACATCGCCGCCAACCTCCTCAGCAGCGCAGTGGTCAAGGTAATGCAGGCCCGCAAGCTGGACATCACAGTCACCCATTTCGTCGGCAGCATCCTCAAGTACACCATTTTGGTGTTCGTGGTGATCGCCGCCCTGGGTCGGGTCGGGGTACAGACCGCCTCCTTCGTCGCCATCATAGGTGCCGCCGGTCTGGCCATTGGTCTGGCGCTGCAAGGCTCGCTCTCCAACTTCGCCGCCGGCTTCCTGCTGATCATCTTCCGCCCCATCAAGGCGGGCGAGTTCATCGAAGTGGCGGGCACTGCGGGTGTGGTGCAGTCCGTTCAGCTGTTTACCACCACCCTCACCTCGGGTGACAACAAGATGGTGGTGGTACCCAACTCCGCCATCCTCAACGGCACCATAGTCAACTACTCGCGCATGGATACCCGTCGCGTCGACATGACCTTCGGCATCGGCTACGGCTCTGACCTGCGCAAGGCCAAGCAGATCCTGGAGCGCCTGGTGAATGAAGAGCCGCGCATCCTGAAGGATCCGGCCGCCACTATCGCCGTCGCCGCCCTGGCCGACTCCTCGGTCAACATAGTGGTACGCCCCTGGGTCAAGACCGCCGATTACTGGGGTGTCTGGTTCGACTTTCACGAGAAGGTGAAGCTGACGTTCGACGCCGAAGGTGTCGAGATCCCCTTCCCGCAGATGGTCATGCACATGCAAAAACCCCAGGCCTGAACCCGGACCTGAGTGCCACCATGCCAGCCTTAGTGCTGGCATGGTCGTTTCTGGGCCTCATGTGCGCACCACAGGCATAAAAAATCCGGCCACCGGGGCCGGAATTTGCTCAGCTGTCATCCTGGACCGGCACGCCCATCCATACAGGCGGCGGAGCCCCTTACCCCAGCCGACGCGCGACCCGGTTGAGCAACGGCTGCACCAGCACATAGCCCCCCAGGACGGCACCGATCACGGCCAGCACCCGTATCTCCAGGGTTGGCGCCGCACTGGTCAGCACCATGGTCAACAGGCCGATGAGGCCGGTGGCGATCAGGCTCAGGGCAAACAGGGATAAAACGTGTTTCATATCGATCTCCTCATTCCAGACAGTGGCCATCCCTGGGAGATCTCGTCCATTCGGTTCATATGCTAGCCAAGACCTCATCCCGACAATTTGCGTTTGCTCATAAAATGAGCCGAAAAGCGACTGTCAGATACCCCTTTGGCTGTAACACGAACTTGCCAGGCAGCAAGCCGCGGCCAGCCATAGATGAAAGCCCTTTCAACCCGCGCAAGCCGGGTGAAGTATGAGCAAACTCAAGATCCCCTGACCATGAGTGACTCATAATCGCAGCGTTTTGGTTGTAAACTCCTTCGATGGCAGACAATTGGTAAAGCTCTGTTACACGGGCCACGCAATGAGCCCGGTATAATGGGCCCGATAGAGTGCTCGAATAATAAGGTTTGGCGGGAGCCTTGCCTGCAAGGTTCAAACACAACTTGGAAGATCGGTAATCCTATGAAAAATATCAATCCAACCCAGACCCAGGCCTGGCAGGCGCTGGAAGCCCATTTTGCAGCTAACAAAGAGACTCGACTCAAGGATCTGTTCGCGCAGGACCCGAAGCGCTTCGACAAGTTATCCCTCACCTTTGGCGGCGACATTCTGGTCGACTACTCCAAGAACCTGATCACCGAGGAAACCCTCAAGTTGCTGGTTGATCTGGCCAAAGAGACCGATCTTCGCAGCGCGATCGATGCCATGTTCAACGGCGACAAGATCAACATGACCGAGGGTCGCTCCGTACTGCACGTGGCCCTGCGCAACCGCTCCGACCGTCCCATCGAGTGCGATGGCAAGGACGTGATGCCGGAAGTGAACGCCGTGCTGGCCAAGATGAAGGGCTTCTGCGAGAAGATCATTTCCGGCGAGTGGAAAGGCTACACCGGCAAGGCGATCCAGCACGTGGTCAACATAGGTATCGGTGGCTCGGATCTCGGCCCTGTGATGATCACAGAGGCGCTGCGCCCCTACAAAAACCACCTGCAGATGCACTTCGTCTCCAACGTCGATGGCACCCACATCGCCGAAACCCTGAAGAAGATCGATCCGGAAACCACCCTGTTCCTGGTGGCCTCCAAGACCTTCACCACTCAGGAGACCATGACCAACGCCCTGACCGCCCGCGACTGGTTCATCAAGATCGCCGGTGACAAGGCCCATGTTGCCAAGCACTTCGCTGCGCTCTCCACCAATGGCAAGGCCGTGGCCGAGTTCGGCATCGACACCAACAACATGTTCGAGTTCTGGGACTGGGTTGGCGGCCGCTACTCCTCCTGGTCTGCCATCGGCATGCCCATCGCCCTGTCCGTCGGTTTCGAGCACTTCGAAGCCCTGCTGCAAGGCGCCTTCGAGATGGACATGCACTTCGCCACTGCCTCCTATGAGCAGAACGTACCTGTGCTGCTGGCGCTGATCGGCCTGTGGTACAACAACTTCCACGGTGCCGAGTCCGAAGCCATTCTGCCGTACGATCAGTACATGCACCGCTTCCCTGCCTATTTCCAGCAGGGCAACATGGAATCCAACGGCAAGCAGGTGGATCGCAACGGCAAGCCGGTTGACTACCAGACTGGCCCCATCATCTGGGGTGAGCCGGGCACCAACGGCCAGCACGCCTTCTACCAGCTGATCCACCAGGGCACCAAGCTGATCCCCTGTGACTTCCTGGCGCCGGCCATCAGCCACAACCCGATCGGCGATCACCATCCGAAACTGCTGGCCAACTTCTTCGCCCAGACCGAGGCACTGGCCTTCGGCAAGAGCAAGGAACAGGTCGAAGCCGAGTTCCTGGCTGCCGGCAAAACCCTGGAGCAGGTCAAGGATCTGGTGCCGTTCAAGGTGTTCGAAGGCAACCGCCCGACCAACAGCATACTGTTCAAGAGCCTGACCCCGAAGACGCTGGGTTCCCTGATCGCCATGTACGAGCACAAGATCTTCGTGCAGGGCGCCATCCTGAACATCTTCAGCTTCGATCAGTGGGGCGTGGAACTGGGCAAACAGCTGGCCAACAAGATACTGCCGGAGCTCAACACCGATGCGGCCGTCACCAGCCACGACGGCTCCACCAATGGCCTGATCAACACCTGGAAAGCGTGGAAAGCCTGATTTATCCGGCCTTTCTGAATGCAAAAGCCCCGCTCGATGAGCGGGGCTTTTTTATGGCGGGTCGGGCTGGTTTTTCTGGCTGGCCGGTCGGGTGTCCAGTCCGACCGGCGACGGGGATCGTCATCCCCGCCCCTTCATCATCCAGCTCGCTGCCGGCTTAACCGCCAACGGCGATACGCTTCATGTCCTTCATGTAGCCGCGCAGTACCTGACCGATCGCTTCGATGGGGTGGTTGCGAGTCGCCTCATTGGCCGCCAGCAGCGCCAGGTTATCAACGCTCTGCCCTTCCGCCTTGCTGGCACCCAGATCACCGGCCTTCAGAGTCGGCATGAAGTGCTCACGCAGCAAGGGCACGGCGGCGTTGGCGAACAGGTAGTTGCCGTACTCGGCGGTGTCGGAGATGACCACGTTCATCTCGTACAGACGCTTGCGAGCGACTGTGTTGGCGATCAGCGGCAGCTCGTGCAGGGATTCGTAGTAGGCGGACTCCTCGTAGATGCCGGAAGCCACCATGGTCTCGAACGCCAGCTCGACACCCGCCTTGACCATGGCCACCATCACAACGCCATTGTCGAAATACTCCTGCTCGGCAATCTTGCCGGCGAACGCCGGGGCGTTTTCGAAGGCGGACTTGCCGGTCTCTTCGCGCCAACCGAACAGTTTGGCATCGTCTTCGGCCCAGTCGGCCATCATGCCGCGAGAGAACTCACCGGCGATGATGTCATCCATGTGCTTCTCGAACAGCGGGCGCATCAGGGTGCGCAGTTGCTCGGAGAGCTCGAAGGCACGCAGCTTGGCCGGGTTGGAGAGCCTGTCCATCATCAGGCTGATGCCACCCTGCTTGAGGGCTTCGGTGATGGTCTCCCAGCCGAACTGGATCAGCTTGCCGGCGTAGGCCGGGTCTGTCCCTTCGGCAACCAGCTTGTCGTAGCAGAGCAGGGAACCGGCCTGCAGCATGCCGCAGAGGATGGTCTGCTCGCCCATCAGGTCAGATTTCACTTCCGCAACGAAGGAGGATTCCAGTACGCCGGCACGGTCGCCACCGGTGGCAGAAGCCCACGCCTTGGCGATGGCCATGCCTTCACCCTTGGGATCGTTCTCCGGGTGGACGGCGAGCAGGGTCGGCACACCGAAACCGCGCTTGTACTCTTCACGCACCTCGGTACCCGGGCACTTGGGCGCCACCATGACGACCGTGATGTCGGCGCGGATCTGCTGACCCTCTTCCACCACGTTGAAGCCGTGGGAGTAGCCCAGGGCGGCGCCTTGCTTCATCAGCGGCATCACGGTTTTCACCACGTCGGAGTGCTGCTTGTCCGGGGTCAGGTTCAGCACCAGATCGGCGGTCGGGATCAGCTCTTCATAGGTGCCGACCGCGAAGCCGTTGTCGGTGGCCTTCTGCCAGGAGGCACGCTTCTCGGTGATGGCAGCTTTGCGCAGGGCATAGGAGATATCCAGCCCGGAGTCGCGCATGTTCAGACCCTGGTTCAGACCCTGGGCACCACAGCCCACAATCACCACCTTCTTGCCCTTCAGCACGTCGCAACCGTCGGCGAATTCCGCCCGCTGCATGAAACGACACTTGCCCAGCTGGGCCAACTGCTGACGCAGGTTCAAGGTGTTGAAATAGTTAGCCATGGTGATTGCTCCGTTAGATTGATTCCATGCCGGATGACGGCGTTGTCTGAACCACTATAGCGCGGGACACTTATTGCCTGAACTGATATATTCGAAACAGTATGTTGCAAGAATTGAAAGATGATTCTTGGCAATCTCACCCAGTGTCATCCCAGATCGGCAAGCGCGCCGCGGCAGGAATTGAAAGATGGACCTTCGCAATCTCGAGCTGTTTCTCCACCTCGCCGACTCACTCCACTTCGGCAAAAGCGCCGATGCCATGGCGGTCAGCCCCTCCACCCTGAGCCGAGCCATCCAGCGACTGGAGCAGGAGACCGGCTGCGTGCTGTTCGATCGGGACAACCGCTCGGTACGATTAACCCCCGCTGGCGAGAAGCTGCGGGAGTTCGGCGGCGGCCTGTTGCAGGAGTGGCGTCAGCTCAAGCAGGAGCTCAAACGCAGCGACGAACCGCTGCAAGGGCGGCTGCGGGTGTTCTGCTCGGTTACCGCCAGCTACTTTCTGCTGCCCGAGGTGCTGGAGCGCTTTCGTCGCCGCTATCCCCAGCTGGAGATCAAGCTGGAGACCGGCGACCCGGCGCTGGCGGTAGACAAGATCCTGGCGGACGAGGCCGATCTCGCCATAGCCGCGCGGCCGGATGCGCTCTCGTCCAAGCTGGAGTTTGCCAGCCTGCAACAGGTGCCGTTGGTGTTCATTGCCCCACGCAACCCGCCTCAACCCAACCAGTGGTTTTTGCAGGGAGAGCCCGACTGGGAGCGGCTGCCGCTGATCCTCTCCGAGCAGGGGCTGGCGCGAAAGCGCTGTGACCAGTGGTTTCGCAACAAGGGCATAGCCCCCAACATCTATGCCGAGGTGGCGGGCAACGAGGGCATAGTCGCCATGGTGGCGCTCGGTTTTGGCGTCGGGCTGGTGCCTGCCGCCGTGATCGATCACAGCCCCATGGGGGAGAAGGTGCGCATCGTCGAACCCAGACCGGCGCTCAAGCCATTCGATGTCGGCATCGCCGTACTCAAGAAGCGGCTGGAAGAGCCGCTGATCCGCGCCTTCTGGGATACGGCACGCGGCCAGGGATCACTGCGCTGACGGGCTGACCGCGACCGGTGCATAGATGAGGGTCGGGTCGGCCATCATGGCACGGCTGCTGGCGGGCAGATCCGGGTTATCCAACTCCAGCATGACCCGCTCATCCAGCTTCAACCGACGAATGGTACTGCCGAACCCCTCCTCAAAGACCCGCTCGAAGGCACCCGATTGGCGCGCCCGCTGCAATCCCAGCTCGATGCGTTGTGCCAGCTCGGGATATTTTGGCGAGACAAAAAACAGTAGCGCCAGCGGATAACGAAACACCAGATGAGGCTCTATGGCCAAATCCGGATGTGACTTGAGCTCATCTTCTATTTCGATGACGGAGCGCAGGAAGCAGTCGAAACGCTGCTTGCGCAGCATGTTGAACAAGGCCTCATACAGGCTGCCGACCACGACCCTGAGACCGTTCGTCTTGAGCAGGCGGGTATCGGGCCAGGATCTGTGCTGGCCTATGGTGAGCCCGGAGTGATGCCAGTCAGCCAAGGAGTGGATCCTGGCAAACCGCCCCTCATCCCCCTGCCGGATGAGGCAGACCCGCCAGCCCAGCAACCCCTTCGCCAGCGGAATATGGATAGGAAGCAGGGTACGTTCCCGCTCCTCATCGGGCGCGAATACCCCGATCTGCACCAACTCGCCACCCTGCAACTCCTTGACGGCTCGTCCCTGCTCCATCGGCGGGCCGGCACTCAGGCGGTAGGCCCATATTCAGGCACGGTCAGATCGAGCGACAGCCGCAGCAAGCCTGCCACGGCCGGATTGGGATGATCCAGCAGCAGGTTCCAGGCCCGAATGTGCGACTCGGCAGCCAGAGCACTCCCCGAAAAGAGTGCGATGCACCACAGCCAGACTCTGATCATGTACCTCGCCCCTCAGCGTTTCATGCACTCACTATAATGCGTGCGGGCCCGGTACTGAGCCCGGCCCCGCAGATGTGTGAGCCGCTTCGTGTCAAATCTGACAATGGTCATAACGAGATGGCAGTCACAGACTAGACTCTACGTTCAGCCTGAATGGAAGGAGCCTCGCCATGATGCGTCATCTGATCGAAATCAACAGCTCACAGCTGTTTGAAGAGTACCTGCAGAGTCTGGGCGTACCACAGACCCCGCTGGATCGGGAGCAGGATATCTATCTGCAGGAACGCCATCTGGCGGCGGTGCGCCAGATCCAGGGCAAGATGAAGTTTTATCTGCGAGTCAGCGCCCTCACCAAACAGTGATCCGCAACCGGTCACAGAACAGGCAGTCAAAGCGTATTAAACTGGCACCATCCGCCACCCACGGGAGTGCCCATGAAACCAAGCGGCCTGGATCGGCTCTTCAAACCCCAGTCAATCGCCGTCATCGGTGCCTCGACCAACCCGCAGAAAGCGGGTCATGTGGTGATCAGGCACCTGCTCGCGGGCCAGTTCAAGGGCCCCATACTGCCGGTCAGCCCGCACAACAAGGCCATCGCCGGCGTACTGGCCTATCCCGATATCAGCAGCCTGCCGCTCTCCCCCGATCTCGCCATCATATGCACCAAACGCGAACGTGTATTGCCACTCATCGAAGAGTTGGGCAAGAAAGGCGCCGGAGCTGCCATCATACTGGCTGCCGACTTCTCCATGCAGGAGAGAGCGCAGCTCCAACAGCTGAGCCGCCAATACGACATTCGCCTGCTCGGCCCCAACAGCATGGGCATGCTGTTGCCGGGTCAGGGCATCAACGCCAGCTTTTCCCCCATCGCAGCCAAACCTGGCCAGGTGGCGTTTCTCTCCCAGTCAGCCGCCGTCAGCACCACCATCCTGGATTGGGCCAAGCAACATGAGCTGGGTTTCTCCGCCTTCATATCCCTCGGCGATCACTGTGACATCGACTTCGGCCAGTTGCTGGATCAGCTCTCTCGCGATGGCACCACTCGCGCCATCCTGCTCTACATGGACAAGCTGCACGACGCCCGCCACTTCCTCTCGGCAGCACGGGCGGCCTCACGCAACAAGCCCATCCTGGTGCTCAAAAGCGGCCGCCACGATCCGGCCAATGGCCTCGACAACGTCTACGATGCAGCCATTCGGCGGGCAGGCATGCTGCGGGTGCGAGATACCCACGAGCTGTTTGCCGCGGTCGAGACCCTGAGCCACTCCCTGACCCTCAAGGGGGAAAGATTGGCCATCATCTCCAATGGCCGTGGACTGGCCAACATGGCGGTCGACGTGCTGCTGGAGCGGGGTGGCAAACTGGCCATGCCACCGCGGGACATCGGTAGTGATGCCGATATTGCCGCCTATCGGCAGGCGCTGGAGACCTTGCTGCAAGGGGATGAAGCCGACGCCATCCTGCTCATTCACGCCCCCTCCCTCACGGCGCGCGGAGCCGAGCTGGCCCGCAGCCTGATCGACTACGTCAAACAACATCCCAGGGCCAAGCGCTTCAATATCCTGACCAACTGGGCCGGAGAATACTCGGCGCAAGAGGGGCGTCGTCTGTTCAGCGAGGCCGGATTTCCGACCTATCGTACTCCGGAAAGCGCCGTCGCCGCCTTCATGCACATGGTGGAATACCGCCGCAACCAGAAGCAGCTGATGGAAACCCCTGCCTCCCTGCAGGGCGACAAGCTCAACGCCGAACTCTGCCAACAACTGATCCGCCAAGCGCTGGAGCGCAAACAGCTCACACTCGATACCCACCTGGTGCACCCCATACTGCAAGCCGCCGGGCTCTCTACTTTGCCGACCTGGATCGTCTCCGATGCCATCGAGGCCACCCTGACCGCAGAGCAGATCGGCTATCCGGTCGCGGTCAAACTGCGCTCACCGGATATTGCCCACAAGTCTGCGGTGCACGGCGTCATGCTGAACCTGCGCACCTCGGCCGAAGTCGCCCAGGCAGCGGATGCCATTCTCGACAGGGTGAGGCAACACGACCCGGGAGCACGGATCGAGGGGTTGCTGGTACAACGGATGGCCCGCCGCAGCGGCGGGCTGGAGCTGAGGATCCGCCTGCAACAGGATCCTGTCTTCGGTCCCGTCATCCTGCTCGGCGAATCGGGGGCCGAGCCGCAAGAGATGGTGGCCGCACTTCCGCCGTTGAACCAGGCACTGGCACGCTACCAGATCATAGGAGCCCTCAAGAGTCGCAAGATCCGCGAGCAGGCCACCCCCGAAAAACTCGATATCGATGCTCTCGGTCAGGTGCTGTGCCAGCTGTCGGAGCTGCTGCTGGCCTTCCCCGAGATCCAGGAGCTGGACCTGCATCCACTGCAGGCATGCGGGGCCGAGATGGTCATCCTGGATGCCAGCCTGACGCTGATGCCTGTGGTGCAGGGACGCAATACACTGGCCATACGCCCCTATCCCACCGAACTGGAAGAGGGGGCCTGGCTCAAGAATCAGAGTCATGTTCTGCTGCGGCCGATCCGGCCGGAGGATGAACCCGCCCACAAGCAGTTTGTACTCAAGGTATCGGATGAAGACAGGTACAAACGCTTCTTCGCTGACGTAGGGGAGCTGGGTCATGAAGAGCTGGCCCGCATGACCCAAATTGACTACGACCGGGAGATGGCTTTCGTGGCCGTCGGGCAGGACGGGGCCTTCAGTCAGCAGATCCTGGGGGTGGTGCGAGCCATTTCCAACCCGGATCAATCCGATGCGGAGTTTGCCATTCTGGTACGTTCCGATCTGAAAGGACTCGGGCTCGGCAAGCTGATGATGGAGAAGATAGTGCGCTACGCCAGAGAGCGGGGCATTGGCCAGCTATCGGGCATGACCATGCCCAGCAATCGCGGCATGATCAATCTGGCCAAGCGGCTTGGCTTCAAGATCGACATCCAGCTGGAAGATGGGGTGGTCAACATGGAGCTACCCTGTGCCAATCAGGGCCAATGAAGAAGGGGATCAGCCATTTATCACTTATAAGTGGCTGATTTAAGGCAATAAAAAAGCCCGCTCAGATGAGCGGGCTTTCAATGTTGGGTGCCTGGCAGTGTCCTACTCTCGCATGGCGAATGCCACACTACCATCGGCGCTACCGC
>NZ_JBLNHP010000015.1:0-38112 GCF_047780465.1 Aeromonas sp. A04
TGACCTGGGTGCGGTGACCGAAGATCTGAACGTGGTGAGCGGCAAGCTGACCGACACTGGCGTGCTGACCGTGAGCGATGCAGATCAGGGGCAGGCCAAGTTTGTGGTCGGGGCGGGCGTGGCCAGTGCCGGCGCCTTGGGCAACCTGTCCATCGCCGAGAACGGTACCTGGAGCTACAACGTCGACAACAGCAAGGTGCAGTACCTGGGCCTGGGCGAAACCCGTGTCGAGAGCTTCACCGTGCAGTCGGTGGACGGCACCACCCATACCGTCACCATCACCATCACCGGCGTCAATGACGGTGCCGTGGTGGCGGGGGATGACCTGGGTGCGGTGACCGAAGATCTGAACGTGGTGNACCTGTCCATCGCCGAAAACGGCACCTGGAGCTACAACGTCGACAACAGCAAGGTGCAGTACCTGGGTCTGGGCGAAACCAAGGTCGAGAGCTTCACCGTGCAGTCGGTGGATGGCACCACCCATACCGTCACCATCACCATCACCGGCGTCAACGACGGTGCCGTGGTGGCGGGCGATGACCTGGGTGCGGTGACCGAAGATCTGAATGTGGTGAGCGGCAAGCTGACCGACACTGGCGTGCTGACCGTGAGCGATGCGGATCAGGGGCAGGCCAAGTTTGTGGTCGGGGCGGGCGTGGCCAGCAATGGTGCGCTGGGCAACCTGTCCATCGCCGAGAACGGCACCTGGAGCTACAACGTCGACAACAGCAAGGTGCAGTACCTGGGCCTGGGCGAAACCCGTGTCGAGAGCTTCACCGTGCAGTCGGTGGACGGCACCACCCATACCGTCACCATCACCATCACCGGCGTCAATGACGGTGCCGTGGTGGCGGGGGATGACCTGGGTGCGGTGACCGAAGATCTGAACGTGGTGAGCGGCAAGCTGACCGACACTGGCGTGCTGACCGTGAGCGATGCGGATCAGGGTCAGGCCAAGTTTGTGGTCGGGGCGGGCGTGGCCAGTGCCGGCGCGCTGGGCAACCTGTCCATCGCCGAGAACGGCACCTGGAGCTACAACGTCGACA
Source organism: Aeromonas sp. A04 (assembly GCF_047780465.1). NCBI lineage: Bacteria > Pseudomonadati > Pseudomonadota > Gammaproteobacteria > Aeromonadales > Aeromonadaceae > Aeromonas > Aeromonas sp. A04. The sequence goes on from NZ_JBLNHP010000015.1 coordinate 1,047, forward strand.
ACAGCAAGGTGCAGTACCTGGGCCTGGGTGAAACCCGTGTCGAGAGCTTCACCGTGCAGTCGGTGGACGGCACCACCCATACCGTCATCATCACCATCACCGGCGTCAATGACGGTGCCGTGGTGGCGGGGGATGACCTGGGTGCGGTGACCGAAGATCTGAACGTGGTGAGCGGCAAGCTGACCGACACTGGCGTGCTGACCGTGAGCGATGCGGATCAGGGTCAGGCCAAGTTTGTGGTTGGGGCGGGCGTGGCCAGCAATGGTGCGCTGGGCAACCTGTCCATCGCCGAGAACGGCACCTGGAGCTACAACGTCGACAACAGCAAGGTGCAGTACCTGGGCCTGGGTGAAACCCGTGTCGAGAGCTTCACCGTGCAGTCGGTGGACGGCACCACCCATACCGTCATCATCACCATCACCGGCGTCAATGACGGTGCCGTGGTGGCGGGGGATGACCTGGGTGCGGTGACCGAAGATCTGAACGTGGTGAGCGGCAAGCTGACCGACACTGGTGTGCTGACCGTGAGCGATGCGGATCAGGGTCAGGCCAAGTTTGTGGTTGGGGCGGGCGTGGCCAGCAATGGTGCGCTGGGCAACCTGTCCATCGCCGAGAACGGCACCTGGAGCTACAACGTCGACAACAGCAAGGTGCAGTACCTGGGCCTGGGCGAAACCAAGGTCGAGAGTTTCACCGTGCAGTCAGTGGATGGCACCACCCACACAGTGACAGTGGTGATCAACGGCACCAATGATTTGCCAACCCTGTCTATCTCCAATGGCGCAACTGTTTCCGAAGAGGGCTTGCCCAACGGTATTGCCGATATCAGTGGCAACCCGGATACCACGGATGCCAAGAGCATGTCCGGCACTATCTCCATCGGTGATGTGGACAGCAGCAGCCTGGCTGTTTCACTGGGTGGACCGGCGGGGCTGACCTCCGGTGGTGCCGAGGTGAAGTGGAACTGGGATGCCGGCAGCAAGACACTGGTTGGCTATACCGGTACCCTGGGTAGCGACGGCTACAAGGCGGTGGTCGAGGTCAAGCTGACCGCCCCGAACGCCAGCGGCAAGGGCGATTGGGCCTATGATCTGACCCTCAAGGCGCCGCTTGACCACCCGGTCAAGGGCCAGGAGGATTCCCTGTCGTTCCAGCTGGACGTCAAGGTCTCCGATGGCAATGGCACGACCACAGGCAAGCTGAATGTCACCGTCGAGGATGATGCGCCGATCGCTGGCGATGCCGCGGCCGTGTCCGTCATCAAGACCAATATTCCTGACACCCTGACCGGCCTGTTTGATCTGACCAAGTACAGTGGCAGCAATCAGACGACCCTGAACGTGTCAGGCTTCAGCATCACGGCGCTGGGCTTTGCCTCGTCAACCAACTCGGCGCTGGTCATGGCCAATGTCAATGGCTCCAGCTCCGGGCTGGGGGTCTCCAGCGTGGGTTCGCCCAATCACAACCTCGCCAACGAAGTTGATTTCCGCCACTTCGCAAATGGCACCTCGGCTTCCGAGCAGCTGACCATCAAGCTGGATGCGGGCAAGGTGGCCTATGGCGCCAACATCAAGTTCAGCCAGATGTTCGGTGGCGAGCTGGAGAGCGGCGTGGTCGAGTTTTATCGCGGTGGCGTGTTGATCGGTACCCAGACCTTCAGCTCCAATGCTGCGGGTGGCGACTATGCGGGCAATTTCCAGGTGCAGCAGGGTGGCTTCGATACCATGGTCATCAAGGCCACCAACAATGGTAACGGTCTGTACGCCGACAACAGCGACTTTACCGTGAAGAGCATAGAGTTCCTCGGTGCCACCACGGCGCCGGCCATCGCTTACGGTTCTGGCTCCGTCACTCCGCAGTGGGGGGCAGATGGCAAGGGTTATATGCAGCTGCTCGGCTCCAACGAGACCGGGCTGACCACGGCCACCGGCAAGCTGATTACCACTACCATGGAATCGGCCAATACCCTGATAGGTAAGGCCAGCGATGGCACCCTGGTGTTCCGTCTGGAATTTACCCCGGCCACCGGCAAGTGGGAGTTCTTCCAGTATCAGAACATGTCCAAGCCACTGGGGGACGGCGACATCGACTTCCAGATCAAGGTAGTGGATGCGGATGGCGATGCCAGCCTGGGCTCTTTCGCGACCAAGCCGCTGTTCACTCCGATAGTACAGTCGGTGTCCAGTGAGAGTGCAGTGGAAGGCGGCAATCTGCTGCATACTGTGGTGCTGTCCGACACGACCCAGGAGGCGACCCAGTATGACTTCGCCATCGGGGGCAGCGGTACCAACCCGGCTTCCAGCCTTGATTGGGGCACAGCCCAGTTCAGCAATGGGGTGATCTACAACAGCGCTACCGGCAAGATCACTGTGCCGGCCGGGGTATCCGGCTTTACCGTGACCATACCGACCGTGAACGATCGACTGGTCGAGGCGAACGAGACCCTGACGGTGACAGTGGGTGGCCAGAACGGCACCGGTACTATCATCGACAACGACCGCGCGCCCGTGACCACGGGTGGACACGGTGTGGGGACGGAAGACACGCCGCTGGTACTGAAATGGTCCCAGTTTGGTGCCAGCGATGATCAGGCTGCGTCTGATCTGAGCGTGCAGATCAATACCCTGCCGCAAAATGGCAAGCTGGAGTATCTCAATGCGGCCGGTCAGTGGATTGCCGTGAAGGCGGGGGATCTCATCTCCTACGCCGATATCGACAGTGGCCATCTGCGTTTCGTTCCCGGTCTCAATGAATCCAGCACCAGTGCCGTCAATGGCAACGGTGCGGCGACGGGCAACCAGCAAGGAGACTACGCCAGCCTGGGTTACCAGATCAGCGACGGTGCCAACCTGAGCAACTCCGGCAAGCTGGTGATCGACATAGCTGCCGTGGCTGACAAGCCGGTGGTGGATATCAGCCTGACCGGCAATGGCGTGCCGCTCTATACCCAATACCCATCGTCCGGTATCTCGACCGGTGCGTTCCAGAGCGGCAGCTTCAACAAGGGCAGCTTCGGCATCACCAACAGCCTGACTGACAGCACCACCAGCCAGGATCAGGTGGTGGGCGGCAATGGCAACGACTACATCGTCAGCGTGAAGGGCGGTGGTGACTACTTCGTCGGCGGCCTGGGCAATGATGTGCTGGTCGGTGGCAACTCTGTCTCGGGCGATACGCTCGATGGCGGCGTGGGTAACGACATTCTGGTGGCCGGGCTGGGTGGTGACACCCTGTATGGCGGCGCAGGTACAGACCTGGCCGTGCTGATGGGCTCACGCGCCAACTATGTCATCGAGCGCAGGAGTGATGGCGGCTTCAACTTCCTGGTGAAGGAGAACGGCGCCACCATCAGCAAGTCGCTCTATGACATCGAGCTGGTTCAGTTTGATGACGGTATCTACCAGTTCAATCAGACCGATGGCACCCTGACGGCGGTACAGCCCAGCGTGGTGGATTATCCCCTCGAGATCAGTGCTTCCCTGACCGATCGTGATGGCAGTGAACAGCTCGACAGCCTGGTGCTGAGCGGCATGCCAAATGGTGCGACCCTGTATCAGGGCGGCACTGCGCTGGGCACAGTCGGTGCGGATGGCAAGCTGACGCTCACCGGCCTCTGGAACCAGAGCGCGCTGGACGTCAAGCTGACCGGCCTGACCCTGCGGGTGCCGGGCAGCAATGCGGGCCAGTTTGACCTCAAGGTAGAGGCCATCGCCAAGGAGGTGGTGACCGACCAGACCAGCAGCGCATCGGATCAGGATTCGATCCGCATGAGCTACTTCCTCTCCACCGAAGGGGAGCCGGGCGATCAAAACCGTGTCTATGGCAGCGAGCACAATATCGTGGTCGGCGACCTGGACGGCAGCGTGGTGCTGCCGGGCCAGAACTACAACATCGCCTTTATGGTCGACAGTTCGGGCAGTATCGGCTCCAGCGCCATGGCAACCATGAAAACCCAGTTGAGCCAGGTGTTTGCAACTCTCAAGACCAGTGCTGGTACTGAGGGTGCGGGCAAGGTCAATATCTTCCTGGTGGACTTTGACTCCCAAGCCAACAAGTCCATCAGTGTGGATTTGAAGGATCCCAATGCCTTGACCAAGTTGCAGGCCATCATCAACAGCATGGATGGCAGCAGCGGTTCAACCAACTATGAGGATGCGCTGAAGAGCACTTCGAACTGGTTCAATAGCGATGTGGCCAAGTCGAATACCAACGCCAAGAACCTCGCTTATTTCATTACTGATGGGGCACCTAACACTTATTACATCAATGAAAATACCAATCCTGTTGTGAACACCACGACGAATGATCGGTTGGATTCGTTTGTCAACGTTAACAATTATGTTTCAGGGCAAACCTTCTATGCCAACATTGGTGGGCAAGATCGGGTTCTGATTGATAGCAATGGGAACATTAATCAATGGTATCAAAGGGATAATGGAGCTTGGCGCTCAAATATCATTGGTACTCACCGTGCCCAAGGCGACGGTACTTATGAGATCTCTAGCTTTGACTCTGATGGTTATGAGCCTTGGGCATTGCAAAATGCACTGGCAGTGTTGCCGCTCCTAATTGCTAACAATGTGACCTTGCAAGCCATCGGGATAGGTAGGAACGTCTCTATCGAGACCCTTAAGCTGTTTGACAGTGACCAGATCGTGCAGTCCAACGTGTCTGCCAACGATCTGGCCAACGCTATCTTGGGTACTTCGGTGAACAACCTGCCGGGCAGTGACCGGATCGATGGCGGTGCCGGTGACGATATCCTGTTCGGTGATGCGGTTCACTTCGCCGGTATCAACGGAGAAGGCTACGCGGCCATCAAGCAGTACGTGGCTGGCAAGCTGAGTGCCGGTTCAGTGACCGATGCCCAGGTTCATGACTACATCACGGGCCATGCCGCCGACTTCGATCAGTCCTCCACCAATGACAAGGCGGATGTACTGATCGGCGGGGAAGGCAATGACATTCTGTTCGGTCAGGGTGGCAACGACATTCTGGATGGTGGTGCCGGCAACGACATACTGTTCGGCGGTGCCGGTGACGACATGCTGCTCGGCGGTCTGGGCGATGACCAGCTCTATGGTGGTAGCGGCAACGATACCCTGTATGGTGGCGCCGGCAACGACACCCTGAGCGGCGGTCTGGGCAACGACATTCTGGTCGGTGGTCTGGGCAACGACATCCTCAAGGGGGATGCGGGGGCCGATATCTTCACCTGGCAGCAGGGGGATACCACGGCAGGTGCCATCGCCAAGGATTACGTGGTCGACTTCTCCAAGGCTGAGGGTGACAAGCTGGATCTGAGCGATCTGCTGGATCACGATGGTTCCCACAACCAGACCGACCTGAAGAGCCTGCTCTCTGTGTTCCAGGACAGTGAGGGTGTGCACCTGCAGGTCAAGGAGACCAGCACGGCCCCGGTGACTCAGGAGATAGTGCTGATGAACCACACGTTCGACAGCCTCACCGGCAGCGCGGCATCCACCTCTTCCCAGGTGATCGACTACATGCTGAGCAACAATCTGCTGGATATCGACAAGTAATCCCGTCAGGGCAGCGCAACAAGCGGCAGAGCAATCTGCCGCTTTTTTTATGGCTGGTTATCGGGGGTATGGATGCTGATGGCGGTGCTTTTGCCTAGGATATCAAGGATGTTCCCCACACAGGTAGCCTTGGGCGCGATCGAGCCGGCCAGTTTGCTATTGATAAGTGTGAAGAGAGTCCGGCCTTGAGCCGAATCTCGCTTTTTTTCATCAAGTTCAGTCATCATCTTGCCGACATAGGATAAGAATACGGGTCGTGTTGGGATTCTGACCCTTCTATACTATGGCGAGACTCGGGAAACGGACGTAAGGGCTTTATATGGCGAGCATATTGGATTCAGTGGATCAACGTACCCAGCTGGTAGGGGAGAACCGTCTGGAGTTGTTGATGTTCCGTTTGGGATCCCGACAGCTGTTTGCTATCAACGTGTTCAAGGTGCGGGAAGTGGTCAAGCTGCCCCATCTTAACAAGATGCCGGGGGCGCACCACAACATCAGCGGGGTGGCCAACATCCGTGGCACCTCGATCCCGGTAATCAACCTGCGTAGCGCCATCGGTATGCGCGCCATGCCCATCGACAGCGAGTCCAACCTCATCATCACAGAGTACAACCGTACCATTCAGGGCTTCTTGGTGGGGCAGGTGGCCCATATCGTCAACATGACCTGGAAGGACATACTGCCGCCACCGCGCTCCGCCGGGCGGGCGAACTATCTGACCGCCATCACCCGCATTCCCGAAGATGGTGTCGACCAGATCGTCGAGATCATCGACGTAGAGAAGGTGCTGGCCGAGATCATCACCTATGACATCCGCATCTCGGAAGAGGTGCTGGATCGGGAGATACTGCCCGAGATGCATGGCCGCAAGGTGCTCATCGTCGATGACTCCAGCACGGCCCGCAATCTGGTGCGGGAAACCCTGGGCCAGCTGGGTCTGGAGGTGATCGAGTGCCAGGATGGCCTGCAGGCGCTCAATCTGCTCAAGGGCTGGTGCGATGCGGGCAAGAAGGTGACCGACGAGATCCTGCTGATGATCACGGATGCGGAGATGCCGGAGATGGATGGCTACCGGCTGACCCACGAGATCCGCAGCGATGCCCGCATGTCCGATCTCTTCATCACCCTCAATACCTCCCTGAGTGGCAACTTCAACGAAGCCATGGTCAAGAAGGTGGGGTGTGACCGCTTCATCTCCAAATTCCAGCCAGACCTGCTGGTCGGGGTGGCCCAGGAGCGACTGCGCCAGATACTGGAACGCTGATGCTCATGCAAACAAAGATCCCGCCTCGGCGGGATCTTTGTTTTGGGCCGACAGTGCCCTTTTCTGCGTATGGTTATTGGGGCGTTATTGGGTCAGCAGGGGCTCGATAAAGCTGGCGACCCGGTCGCGGATCTGAGGCTGGGCCGCGGCCGTGGGGTGGATGCCATCGTTCATCATGAGTTCAGGGCGCAGCGCAATATCATCCATGAAGAAGGGCATCAGCGGCAGCTGGTTGGCGGCCGCCAGCTCGGGGAAGATCTGCTCGAACTGGCGCAGGTAGCGGGCCCCGTAATTGCGGGGCAGCTGGATCTGGGTCAGCACGGTTTTCACCTGCTGCGCCTTGGTCAAGGCCACCATCTTGGTCAGATTGTCACGGGTGATGGCGGGTGCGAACCCGCGCAGCCCGTCGTTGCCACCCAGTTCGATCAGCACCCAGTCCGGTTGATGCTCCTTGAGCAGGGCGGGCAGGCGGGCCAGGGCTCCCTGTGTGGTCTCACCGCTGATGCTGGCGTTGACCAGCTGATGCTCGCCGCCCTGCTGCTGCCATTTCTGATTGAGCAGGGCAGGCCAGCTCTGCTCCGCCGGCATCTGATAGCCAGCGCTCAGGCTGTCGCCCAGCACCAGCAGGGTCTGGGCCTGCACCGATGAAACCAGGCAACACAAGGCGAACAGGAAACGTGTCATGCATTCAACTCCCATCATTCATTGTCATCAAAGATCCGGGCAAAGGGGATACGTGTGATGATGCCAACACCCGGCATGCATTGTCATTCAATGCCGGGGTGAGCAGGATAGACATCACGGGGTCACTCCCCACTTTTTGGCCCGGGCAAACAGGAAACGCATCATGAGTTCAACTCCCATCATTGTCGTCAAGGGTCTGGGCAAAACCGTTCGCCTGGGCCAGGAAAGCCTCACCATCCTTGAAGGGATCGACCTGCAAGTCAATACCGGCGAGACCCTGGCGCTGGTCGGCGCCTCCGGCTCCGGCAAATCCACCCTGCTGGGGCTGCTGGCCGGGCTGGATCTGCCGAGCCAGGGGGATATAGAGATCCTCGGTCAGTCGCTGGTGCAGCTGGACGAGGAGGGCCGTGCCCGCCTGCGTGCCGAGCAGGTGGGCTTCATCTTCCAGTCCTTCCTGCTGCTGCCCACCCTGAGCGCACTGGAGAACGTCATGCTGCCCGCCGAGCTGCGTGGCGAGACCCGTTGCGAGCCGAGGGCGCGCGAGTTGCTGGCGGCTGTGGGGCTCAGCGAGCGGCTGCACCATCTGCCGCCGCGCCTCTCCGGCGGCGAGCAGCAGCGGGTCGCCATCGCCCGCGCCTTCATGACAAGGCCCAGCCTGCTGCTGGCCGATGAGCCGACCGGCAACCTGGACAGCAAGACGGGGGAGACGGTGATCGAGCTCTTGTTCCAGCTCAATCGCGAGCACGGCACCACGCTCGTGGTGGTCACCCATGACCACGAGCTGGCCCAGCGTTGCCAGCGGCAACTGGTGATGGCGGCGGGGCGACTGGAGGCGGATGCGACAGCACCCGGTGCGGCCTCCCGAGTCAGGGAGCCGCTATGAGTCGGTGGCGATTGGGTGTGAAGCTGCTGCGGCGGGAAGGCTTCAGCGGCGAGCTGCGCTGGTTCGTGCTGGCGCTGGCATTGAGTGTGGCCTGCGTGCTGAGCGTGGCCCTGGTGGCGGACCGGCTGGATGCGGGGCTCAAGGCCTCGGGGCGTGACTTTATCGGCGCCGATCGGGCGCTGCGTTCAGCCACGCCGGCCCCGGCTGCCTGGCTCAAGCAGGCGGAAAAAGCGGGCCTGTCGGTGCAGACCACGGTCAGCTTCAACAGCATGCTGTTTCATGGCGATGCGTTGCAACTGGCCTCCATCCGGGCCGTGCCGAGCGATTTCCCCTTCTACGGCAAGCTGGAACTTAGCCCCCAGCGCGCGCCGGCGCCCGGCGAGATCTGGCTCTCGGCCCGGGTGATGCAGCTGCTGGAGGCGAAAATTGGCGATGAACTGGAGGTGGGCAACACCCTCCTCAAGGTGGCGGGTGAGCTGGGGCAGGAGCCGGATCAGGGCTTCAGCCCCTTCCTGCTGGCGCCCAGGGCCCTGATCCACAGCGCTGACATAGAGGCGACAGGTGCCCTGCTGCCGGGCAGTCGCCAGCAGTGGCGCTACCTGTTCAAGGGGGCCCGCGAGGACGTTGCCGGCTATGAGCGCTGGCTCAGGCCCAAGCTCAAAGCGGGGCAGAAGCTGATCAAGCCGGACGATCAGGGCTCCCAGGTGGGGCGTTCGCTGGCCAATGCCGAGCGCTTCTTCCGGCTAGCCTCCCTGGCCGGGGTGCTGCTGGGGGCGCTGGCCATGGGCATAGCGGTGCGCCACTTCGCCGAGCGCCAGACCAACATGGTTGCTCTGCTCAAGACGCTGGGGGCCTCCCGTCGCACGCTCTGGCAACTGATGGGCACCCTGCTGTTTTCCCTGACGTTGGCAGGGGCGCTCATCGGTCTGGTGGCGGGCAGCGCCATGCAGTGGCTGACCCTGCATCTGCTGGGCAACCTGCTGCCGGCGGATCTGCCACCGCCGTCGTGGCGACCCTTTGCTCTCGGTCTGGCGGTCGCCTTCTTCATCACCCTGCTGCTGGCCTTCGTGCCCTTCCTGCGGCTGCTCAAGGTGCCGCCGCTGCGGGTGCTGCGCCGCGAGCTGGAGGCGGGGATCCCGCCCTGGCTGGCGCTGCCGGTCGCCCTGCTCGGCCTGTTTGGTCTGGTGTGGGGCTTTACCGCCGATGTGACCCTGGCGTTGGGGCTGATCGGCGGCATGGGCCTGCTGATGGGTCTGCTGGCGCTGATCGCTTCCCTGCTGCTGCGGTTTGGTCGCCGGGTCAAGGGCCCCCATGCGCTGCGTCTGGCCATCAGTCACCTCTCCCGCGAGCGCGGCAGCGGCCTGTTCCAGCTGGCGGGCTTTGCGCTGGCGCTCATGCTGTTCGGTCTGCTGTGGGCGGTGCGGGTCGACCTGCTCGACGACTTCTCCGCCCGCCTGCCGGCGGATGCCCCCAACCGCTTCCTGGTCAACATAGCCGACCACGAGCGGGAGGGGATCCTGGCCGATCTGCACAGTGCTGGCGCCCTGACCTCGGATTTCTATCCTATGGTGCGGGGCCGGCTGGTCAGCATCGCCAGCGAGGCGGTGCGAGACAGCGACGAGGATGGCCGTGAAGGGGTGAACCGCGAGCTCAACTTCACCACCACCACCGGCTTGCCGCCGGACAATACCCTGACCGCGGGGCGCTGGCTGGATGGCCCCGGCCAGGTGTCGGTGGACAAGGATCTGGCCAAGCGGCTCGACATAGCGCTCGGCGACACCCTGGGCTTCACCATAGAGGGGCGCAGCTTCAAGGCGCAGGTGACCAGCCTGCGGGCCATCAAGTGGGACAACATGCGGCCCAACTTCTACATGATCTTCTCGCCGGACGTGCTGGCCCCCTTCTCCCAGACCTGGCTCGGCAGCTATCGGCTGCCGGAGCAGGGACGGGTGGCGGAGGTGGATCTGATCCGCAGACACCCTACGGTGAGCCTCATCGATGTGGACGATCTGATAGTGCGGCTGACGGCTGTGTCTGAGCAGGTGAGCCGGGCGCTGGGGCTGATGCTGGGGCTGGTGACTGTGGCGGCGCTGCTGGTGCTGCTGACCCAGACCCAGGCTAGCATGGCCCACCGCCGTCGCGAGTTGTTGCTGATGCGCACCCTGGGGGCCAGCAGCGAGCTGCTCAAGAAGATGCTGCGCTGGGAGCTGGTCGCCAGCGGTCTGCTGGCGGGGCTGTGCGCCGCCATTGTGGTCGAGCTCTGCTCCTTCGGTCTGCAATGGTGGTGGTTCGAGGGGCAGTGGCAGTTCCACTGGGCCATCTGGGCTGGCCTGCCCTTGCTGGGCGCCCTGCTGGTGATGCTGGCGGGGCAGGGCATGCAGCGCCAGTTACTGGCGGGCACCTTGAGCGATCGGCTGCGTGGTCTGGGTCAGGGCCTGCTGTAATCACAGCATCCTGCGCGGATGCCACCAGGCGCAATAACGGATCAGCCCGGCCAATGGCCGGGCTGATTGCTATCCGGTTGCCTGATTTGCAGGATCCAGTCAGCGGGGCGTGCTCAACAGATTGGCGAGGGCCTGGGGCAGCTCCGGGTAGGTGAAGTGAAAGCCGGCCTCTTGCAGACGAGCGGGCAGCACCTTCTGGCCGGTGAGTAGCAGGTCGGCCGCCTCGCCCATCAGCAGTTGCAGCAGGGGGGCCGGCACCAAGAAGAGGTGTGGTCGATGCAGGGCGCTGGCCAGGCTCTGGCTGAACTCGCGATTGCTGACCGGCAGTGGCGCCGTGCCGTTGAAGATGCCGTCGCACTCCTCGTGCTCCAGCAGGAACAGCATGGCGCGCACCAGATCCTGAATGTGGATCCAGCTCATGATCTGCTGGCCCGATCCCATGGGGCCGCCGAGACCGAGGCGATAGGGGGTCAGCATCCTGGGCAGGGCACCGCCATCGGTGCCGAGCACCAGCCCGATGCGCACTATGCAGACCCGGGTGCGGTTGCTGCGGGCCTCGCGGGCCAGGGTTTCCCACTGCTGGCAGAGTTGGTGGGTGAACTCGTCGTGGGGCGTCCGGCACTGCTCGTCCAGCGCCACATCCCCCTGCCTGCCATACCAGCCGATGGCGGAGGCATTGATCAGCACCCTGGGCGGCGTGCTGGAGAGCTTGATGAGATCGACCAGCTGCTCGGTCAGCAGCCAGCGGCTGTCACACAGCAGCTGCTTGCGTTGTTCGCTCCAGCGTCCGGCGGCGATGGGCTCGCCCGCCAGGTTGATGACGGCATCCACGTCGTTGAGGTCGTCGAGCCGATCCAGATTGTCGAGCAGTTTGACGTCGTGGCCGAGCAGCTCATAGGCGCGGCTGCCCTGACGGGTCAGTACCACCACCTCGTGGTTGACCTTGAGATGGGCCACCAGACGGCGGCCGATAAAACCGGTTCCTCCCGTGATCAGTATTTTCATGTCCAGACTCCCTGACGCTGTTGGCTCTACTCTAGTGGGCTGGCGCAAGATGAACAAGCAACTGTTTTTGCAAAGATTATAATCTTCACTGCGCAGAGGGGAGCCAGGCTTGGACCCTGTCAGGGGAGGCAAGGCTGTCAGGCTCCAGAACCGTTGAAGATGTGGCTGCAAGCCCTGTTTCGACGAGGTTCGGTGCCAATCAGGCCAAACTTTCTTGCTGTTGTTTGTATCAGAATGACTTGTCAGGGGGGCGGAGAGTAGTAGACTTGCCCGCTTTTTCGCCGTTGCCGTGAGGATGACCATGCCATTTCGTCGTTTAAGGTTACGCCAGTTCTACACCCGGCTGGGGGCCTCCCTGCTGGCGAGTCTGCTCCCCGTGTTGCTGGGGGTGCTGATCATCTCATGGCAGACCTTCTCTGGCATGAAGCAGGATGCCGAGGATAGGTTGCTGCATGCCAGACGCATGTTTGACCGAACCCTGGACAATGCCCACAGGGCTGCGTCCATGGTTCAGGGCGGTGTGGGGCGACCTTGCGCCGAGGTGGTACAGGGGCTGCGGGATCAGGTGGCGACAGTGCCGGATGTGCGCACCGTCAACCTGGCCAGGGGAGAGACCATCTATTGCTCCTCCCTCTATGGCGCCTATAGCGGCCCCTTTGCGCTGGCCGACTATGCCGGTGGTCAGCTCGACCTGATGCGGGGCAACCCGGTGACGCCGGATCGGCCGCTGGTTGTCTATCGGCAGGCGGTGGGGGATTACAGCGTGCTGGTCGGGGTGGATGGCTACTATCTGCACAACATTCTCGACATGCTGAGCCGAAATTCGCCGCTGGCGCTGGTGGTGGGGTCGCAGGCCATGCTGGCCAGCGGCATGGTCAGTGAGGAGATCCCGCCCAAAACACGCGGCTATCTGGAACAGGTATCGGAGAAGTATCAATACCGGGTGGTCACTGACCTGTCCCACGACGAGTACGGCAGCCACATCTGGCACTACTCCAAGGCCAGCATCATCATCTATCCCCTGTTGGGCATACTGGTGGGATTTGGCGTGTTCTGGCTGACCGGCCGCTCGACGTCCCCCTCGCAAGAGCTGCGGCGGGCGCTGGATCAGCGGGAGTTCATCCCCTATCTGCAACCCGTGGTGACCGGCGATGACGCCCACTGGTGCGGCTGCGAGGTGCTGATGCGCTGGCAGCATCCCCGTCAGGGACTGATCTCGCCGGATCGCTTCATTCCGCTGGCGGAAGACAGCGGCCTGATAGTGCCCATGACCCGGCTGCTGATGGAGCAGGTGCGCGATCAGTTTGCCGGCGCTGTGCATACCCTGCCCAGGGGATTCCACTTTGGCTTCAACATCAGCGCCAGCCACTGCAAGGATCTGAGCCTGGTGGCGGATTGCCGCGACTTCATCAACGCCTTCAGGGAGAACCCCATCAAGCTGGTGCTGGAGCTGACGGAGCGGGAGCTGATAGTGGCGGACGAGGTGACGGACCGGCTCTTCGCCGAGCTGCACCAGCTGGGGGTCTTCATTGCTATCGATGATTTTGGTACCGGCCACTCCAGCCTCACCTATCTGCAGCAGTTCCAGGTCGACTTTCTCAAGATCGATCAGAGCTTCGTCGGCATGATAGGCTCGGATGCGCTCTCCAGCCACATAGTGGAGAACGTCATCGACCTGGCGACCCGGCTCGGTCTGCTGCTGGTCGCCGAAGGGGTGGAGAACGAGGTGCAGGCCGCTTACCTGAGAGCGCGTCAGGTGACCTTCCTGCAGGGTTATCTCTATGGCCGCCCCATGCCGATGAAGGCGTTCGCCAGCGCGCTGAGCGCCTGAGCGGTCCGGCTCCCCAGAGGGCGGGACATAAAAAAACCAGCGACCGAGGTCGCTGGTTTTTTCATGCCGTGGCTCGTCAGAGCATGCGGGCGAGGGCGCGGGTCAGTCGCTTGACCCCCTCTTCTATGGTGGCCTCGTCCACGCAGGAGAAGCTCAGCCGCAGGGTGTTCTGGATCTCGGGGCGCACATAGAAGGGCGCGCCGGGCACGAAGGCCACCTTCTCCTTGATCGCCTCGTCAAACAGCGCCATGGCGCTGACGCTCGAAGGCAGGGTCAGCCAGAGGAACATGCCCCCTTCCGGTCGGGTGTAGCTCACGCCGGGCGGGCAGTGACGGGCCAGGGCGGCCTCCATGGCGGCACGCTGGCGGCCATAGACCTCCTTGATCTTCTCCAGATGGGCATCCAGCGAGTTGTCGATCAGGAAGCGGTGCAGCACCTGCTGGCTGAAGGCGTTGCTGTGCAGGTCGGTGGCCTGCTTGGCGATGGTGACCTTCTTGCGCAGCCAGTCCGGTACCAGCATCCAGCCGAGGCGGAAGGCAGGCACCACCGTCTTGGAGAAGGAGCCGAGCAGCACAGTATTGTTCGGTGCCAGCTTGGCGATGGGGGGCAGGTGTTCGCCCTCGAAGCGCAGCTCGCCATAGGGATCGTCTTCCACCATCAGCAGCTCGTGGCTGACCAGTCGCTCGGCCAGCGCCTCGCGGTTGGCACGGCTGTAGGAGACGCCGCTCGGGTTCTGGAAGTTGGGCACGCCGTAGAGCAGCTTGGCGTTGGAGCCGCTGGCCAGCAGCGTATCCAGCGCCGCCAGATCCAGCCCCTCTTCACCCAGGGTGATGGGCTTGAAGGCCGGTTGATAGACGGAGAAGGCCTGGATGGCGCCGAGATAGCCCGGCTCCTCGATGATGAGATCCTGCCCCTCGTCGATCAGCACCTTGCCCAGCAGATCCAGCGCCTGCTGGGAGCCGCTGGTAATGAGGATGTTGTCCGGGTTGACGCGCATGCCGTGGCGGGCCAGATAGCGGTCGGCTATGTACTGGCGCAGGGGGGCGAAGCCCTCGGTGGCGGCATACTGCAGGGCGGCGGCCCCTTGTTCGCGCAGCACGTCCTGGCAGGCCTGGTCGATGGCCTTGACCGGGAACAGGTGCGGATTGGGCAGACCACCGGCAAAGGAGATGATCTCCGGATTGGCGGCGACCTTGAGGATCTCGCGGATAAAGGAAGGCTCTACCTTCTCGAAGCGCTGGGCAAAAAACGGCTGCATAGGACTCTCTCTGGCATGGTGAGCGGTCGCTCCATTCGACCGCCAGGTTATCCGTTTGTATCAGATTTAAAAAATGAGGCAATGGCTGTAACAAAAATCGATAAAAAAGGGCAGGTTTGGCACCTGCCCGAATTTTATCGGCCGGGGACGGCCGTGGAGCGCAAAAAGCCCTGAATTGGTCCCGGGCCAGCGCGCGCCATTGACGAGTCGCCGGCGTTACAGGCCCGGCTCCTTGAGGAAGCGGATCATCAGATCCGTGTTGGCGCTGAGCTGTTGCTCCACCCGGCCTGGGAACAGTTCGGCCATCTTGTCGAGGCGGTCGTACTGGGTATGCCAGATCTTGCCCCACTGGGTCTCGCTGTCCCGGTCGCAGGCGCTCTTGGTGGCGTCGTCGTAGCAGTCCCACAGCGCCGGATTGGTGGTCTGGGAGTAGCCGTCATAGCCATCCGCCCCGTTGATGGTGAAGTTGGTGGCCTCCACGTAGGCGATGGGCACCCCCAGGCAGGCAAAGGGCGCATGATCCGACCAGCTGCCTGTCTCCCCTTCCGGATAGCCGGCGTAGCTGGGGTGGATGGCAAACGGGGTGGCGGTCAGCTTGGAGACGGCCAGCAGGCGATCCCGCACCTTGGGATCGAAGCTGTAGCGGCTCGGATCGGCGCAGTTGTACTCGGCCACGTCGGAGTGGGCCGAGTGGACGTAGACGATGTCGCCCCCGGCTATGGTGTCGTAGTTCACCATGGCCAGCAGGCGGGCAATGGCGGTGCTGTCCAGGCTGGCGGCATAGGCCTTGGAGCCGTTGAGGCCGTTCTCCTCCGCGCCGAAGAAGGCGAAGCGCACCGTGTAGGGCAGGGTCTGCCCCTTGAGCGCCTCGGCCACCGCCAGCAGGGCAGCGACGCCAGCACCGTTGTCGGTGGCCCCTTCAGAACCCTTCTTGTCGCCCGTGCTGTCGTAGTGGGCGCCGATCAGGATCACCTTGTCGCTCTGGCCCTTGAGCTCGGCGACGAGGTTCTGGGAGGTCTTGCTGGCCCCGCTCTTGGTGTAGGTGAAGGGCTGGTTTTGCACCTCGTAGCCCCAGCCCGCCAGGTGATCCTGGATCCAGGCGGCGGCGCGGGTCTCGGCCTCTGAGCCCGTGGGTCTGGCACCTATCCCCTCGGCGGTCGAGCTCAACTGCACCAGATACTCATAGGCCTGCTCGGCGGCGGTGGGGGCCTGCGAATCATTGGTGGAGGTGTTGCACCCTGCCAGCAGGGCTGTGATGGCAAACGCCAATGCTGTGTGTTTCATACTGCAATCCTTTGTTGTGTATGGTTTTATTTGCGCAGGCCAGCATGCGCCCGGCGCCCGGCAGATTCTGTGAACGGGGTGGCATTTGTCAATCCTTGTGGCGGAATTGGTCAGGGGCGGGGGATTTGTTTCGCGAAACACTTGCGCCTTGGGCCTATCTTGGGATAATTCGCTACCCAGTTTCGCGCATTGATGAAATAACGCGCCATTCATCCACGAGATCCGTGACTCAGGGTGATGAAGCAATGAGCAATTCATTCATGTCGTCAGTGATCCTGGGTGATGAAATAACGAACAATTCATTCCTGTCGTCTGTGACCCAGACCGATGCAATAACGAGCAATTTGATTATGCCTGTGACCCAAGATGTATTTAACGAAGACGGCAAGTTCATGCGCAAGATCCGCAGCTTTGTCCGTCGCGAAGGCCGCCTGACCAAAGGGCAGGAGAAGGCTCTGGAAGAGCTCTGGCCGGTCATGGGTATCGATTTCGCGCCAGCGCCCCTCGATCTGGTCGCCCTGTTTGGCCGTGAGGCCCCGGTGGTGCTGGAAATAGGCTTCGGCATGGGCGCCTCCCTGGTGGAGATGGCCAAGAATGCCCCCGAGAAAAACTTCATCGGCATCGAGGTACACTCGCCGGGTGTGGGTGCCTGCCTCGGCACAGCCCAGGAAGCGGGCGTCACCAATCTCAAGGTCATCTGCCACGACGCGGTGGAAGTGCTGGAGCA
The DNA here is from genome assembly GCF_047780465.1 of Aeromonas sp. A04. NCBI lineage: Bacteria > Pseudomonadati > Pseudomonadota > Gammaproteobacteria > Aeromonadales > Aeromonadaceae > Aeromonas > Aeromonas sp. A04. The sequence continues at coordinate 17,970 of NZ_JBLNHP010000015.1, forward strand.
CATGATCCCGAACGGCTCGCTTGCCTGCCTGCAGCTGTTCTTCCCGGATCCCTGGCACAAGAGCCGTCACCACAAGCGCCGCATAGTGCAGCCGGCGTTTGCCCAGGATATCCGCCAGAAGCTGGCCATAGGTGGCGTGTTCCACATGGCCACCGACTGGGAAAACTATGCCGAACACATGCTGGAAGTGATGAGCGTCGCCGAGGGTTACGAGAACACCTCCGCCACCGGCAACTGGGTGGCTCGTCCCGACTGGCGTCCGCTGACCAAATTCGAACAACGGGGCCATCGTCTGGGCCACGGGGTTTGGGATCTGATTTTCAAACGCGTTAACTAATTTAACGAGTCAACTAACCTAAGGAGCTATCATGGCCAATCGTAGCCGCCGTCTGCGTAAGAAACTGCGAGTCGACGAATTCCAGGAAATGGGATTCGACATCAGTTTCAACTTCCCGGTCGGCACTGCCGAAGCGACCATCGATACAGTAGTCGATGCGATGATCGATGAGGTTGTTGAACCCCGTAGACTGGCTTTCGCCGGTTCAGGCCACCTGGCCTGGGAAGGGATGATCTGCACTCAGCAACTGGGCAAATGTACCGAAGAAGACCGCGCCGTCGTCAAATCCTGGCTGGAAAGCAAGGGGATGGAAGCCGTGGTGGTCACCGAGCTGTTCGACCTCTGTTGCAGGCGCCTTGTTGTGGGTAGATAGACAAGTCCCGCCGCTGGCGGGATTTTTGTCGGTGGGGATGGGATCTCCACACCCGTTTTAGTCATGGAATCCTTTATGGTGTTGTCATCCGAATTACTGGCCAGCATTCTGGCAGAGGTGCGCCCGCTGCTCGGACAGGGCAAGGTGGCCGACTACATTCCCGCCCTGGCCCGGGTGCCGGCCGACCGGCTCGGCATTGCCGTCTGTACCGTGGAGGGGGAGCTGTTCACCGCAGGTGACGCCTTCGAGCCCTTCTCCATCCAGAGTATCTCCAAGGCCCTGAGCCTGACGCTGGCGCTCACCCTCTATCAGGAGGAGGAGATCTGGGCCCGGGTAGGCAAGGAGCCCTCCGGCCAGCCGTTCAACTCGCTGGTACAGCTGGAGTTCGAGCACGGCATTCCCCGCAATCCCTTCATCAATGCCGGTGCCCTGGTGGTGAGCGATCTGCTGGAAACCCGGCTCACGGCCCCGCGTCAGCGCACCCTGGAGCTGGTGCGTCGCCTCTGTGGCAATCCGGCCATCATGGCGGATCAGGTGGTGGCGCGCTCCGAATATCAGCACTCGGCCCGCAATGCGGCCATCGCCTATCTGATGAAGGCCTATGGCAACTTCGAGAATGAAGTGGACAAGGTGTTGCAGAGCTACTTCAATGCCTGTGCCATTCGCATGAGCTGCGTCGATCTGGCGCGTACTTTCCTCTATCTGGCCAATCGCGGGCTGCCGCTTGGCGAGAGCACGCCGCTGTTGCCGGCTCGCACCACCAAGCAGGTCAATGCACTGCTCGCCACCTGCGGCCTCTATGACGAGGCCGGTGATTTTGCCTATCGGGTCGGTATGCCGGGCAAATCCGGGGTCGGAGGGGGTATCATGGCGCTCATCCCCGGTGAGCTCTGCATCTGTGTCTGGTCGCCCGAGCTCAACAAGGCGGGCAACTCGCTGGCGGGCACGGCGGCGCTGGAGCTGCTGGCCGAGCGGCTGGGCCGCTCCATTTTTTAACCCTGTTCACTATGAATCGAGACATCACCATGAAACGACATCTTCGCTTCCTGCAGGCCGCGCTGGCGACCTTACTGCTCTGGTGCGCACTGCCCGCCTTTGCCGCCGAATTGCCGCCGCTCTCGCTGGCCGATGCCAAGAGCAAGCAGGCGGTCATGCTGGACACCCGTGCCAGCCACTTCTATCAGGGCTGGCCGATGGAAGGCGAGAAACAGGGCGGCCATGTGGCCGGCGCCGAGAACCTCTCCGCCGACTGGAAATACAGCGATGACGAGTGGCCCAAGGCGCTCGAGATCAAGGGCCTGAAAGCCGATCGTCCGGTCGCCCTCTATGGCGCGCCGCGGGAAGTGGCCGAAGTGGCCCGCATGCTGCGCAAGCAGGGCATCAAGCAGCTGTTCGAGCTGCAAGGCTGGCAAGCCGCACCGCGCGAGCATCTGGTGCGCTGGCAGCAGCTGGTCTATCCGCGCTGGCTGGCGGATCTGCAGGAAGGCAAGCCGGTCGCGGCGGCGCCGAAAGGGGACTGGAAGCTGTTCGAGGTGGATTGGGGTTCACCCAAGGCCTACCTGCTGAGCCACATCCCGGGGGCTGGCTACATAGATACCAACCGGCTGGAAGAGGAGCCGCTGTGGAACAAGGTCTCTGACGAGGCGCTCAAGGCGCTGCTGCTGGAGAACGGTATCCGTCACGACACCACAGTCATCCTCTACGGTCGCAACACCATGGCCGCCGCCCGCGCGGCACATCTGATGATGTATGCCGGCGTGCAGGATGTGCGCCTGCTGGACGGTGGTCTGGATGCCTGGTTCGTGCAGCACCTGCGCACCGAGACCGGCCTGCCCAACAAATATGAGCCGGTGAAGGAGTTTGGGGTCGCCATTCCGGCCCATCCCGAGTACTACACCACCCTGAGCCAGGCCAAGGCGCTGCTCAAGCAGCCCGATGGCGCCCTGGTCAGCGTGCGTACCTGGGACGAGTTCGTCGGCAACACCTCCGGCTACAGCTACATCAAGCCGAAGGGCGACATCCCGGGGGCCAAGTGGGGTCGCGGCGGTGTGGATGCCAACAGCATGAGCGATTTCCACAACCCGGATGGCACCATGAAGCCGGCCGGGGAGATCCTCACCATGTGGGACGAGTGGAATATCGAGCCTGCCCAGCAGGCAGCCTTCTACTGCGGTACCGGCTGGCGCGCCTCCGAGGCCTTCTTCTACGCCTGGCTGATGGACTGGAAGCGGATCAGCGTCTACGACGGCGGCTGGTATGAGTGGAGCTCGGATCCCAAGAACCCCATCGTGACCGGCGAGCGTCAGCCCGCCAAGCAATGAGCCAATAGTGATAACGAGGCCGGACAGATGTCCGGCCTTTTTGTATCCGCTCGGGCCTGCGCCAGCCGGGCACTACACTTTGCGAGTGACAATCAGGTCGATGCAAGGAGTGACCTATGAGACGGATATGGATAGGCCTGCTGGTGGCAGGCGTGCTGGGGCAGGGCGCCATGGCCGCCGAGCGGGCCCGCTATCTGGTGCAACTGGCAGCGGGTGCCGAGGCGGCTGTGCTGGCCCAGAGCAAGGGAATGGGCGGCGAGCTGGCATTGCAGCTGCCTGAACAGCATGCGCTGGCGCTCTGGTTGCCCCAGGTGGCGGCCGCGGCCCTGGCCCGCAACCCCAAGGTGTTGTGGGTCGAGCCGGATGCCAAACGCTATGCCAGCGCCGAGACCCTGCCCTACGGCATTCCCATGGTGCAGGCTCCACTGCTCAGTGACGCGGCGGCGGGAGAGGTGCTGGTGTGCATCATAGATTCAGGCTACAGCGGCGCCCACCCGGATCTGCCCCACGGGGCTCAGGTGCAAGGCAGTGACAACGCAGGCACCGGCAGCTGGAGCAGTGACGAGAACGGGCACGGCACCCATGTGGCGGGCACCATAGCCGCCGTGGGGGGCAACGACATAGGCGTGGTCGGGGTACTGCCAAACCAGAGCGTGCCGCTGCACATCATCAAGGTGTTCGGCGCCAACGGCTGGGCCTATACCTCGAACCTGGTGGGGGCCCTCAACGCCTGCAAGCAGGGGATGACCAGTCGCGGCTTTACCCGCATGGTCATCAACATGAGTCTGGGGGGCAATGTGCCCAGCAAGACGGAGGAGCAGGCCTTCAATCAGGCCTATGGCCAGAACGTGCTGAGCGTGGCGGCGGCAGGCAACGCGGGCAATACCAGCAAATCCTACCCGGCCTCCTATGCCAGCGTGGTGAGCGTGGCCGCCATCGATGCCAACAAGCAGCTGGCGTACTTCTCTCAACGCAACGATCAGGTGGAGCTGGCAGCCCCCGGCGTCGCCGTGCTCTCCACCGTGCCGACCGGCTATGCCAACTACAGCGGCACCTCGATGGCGACGCCGCACGTGGTCGGGGTCGCCGCTTTGGCCTGGTCACAGCGGCTGGAGTGCAGCAACGATCAGCTGCGCCAGACCCTGCGCAGAAGTGCTCAGGATCTGGGGGCGCCTGGGCGCGACAACAGCTATGGCTATGGCCTGGTACAGGCCAGGGCCGCGGCGGATCGGCTGGCGCTCGGCTGCGGCCCGGGCACCGGGGGCAGTGGCAAGCCGGGTGGTCGTAAGTAGCTGATTTTTGACATGGATCCCGTTCCGGCAATCTGTTTTTCCGGGGCAATGGGGTTGAGCTAGGCTTCAGTCACCATCCTCGTGGTGAGGGTGAAGAGGGAGACGAGACAGGCGATGAAGCAACTGATGATGATCCTGGTGTGTGCACTGGGACTCGTGGCGTGTAGCTCTCAATACATCATGAGTACCAAGGACGGGAAGATGATCACCACCGACAGCAAGCCCAAGCTGGATGAGAGCACCGGCATGTACCGCTATTACGATACCGAAGGGCGGGAGGTGATGATCAAGAAGGACGACGTCACCCAGATCATGGAGCGTTGAGGCTCCACCAAAGAACAAGGGCTGCCCGCGAGCAGCCCTTGTTATTTTCGGCCTCAGCTTATCTGGGCCACCTGCCGATTGACCTGGCCCACGAACAGCTGATGGAAGCGGGAGTGGGAGTTGGCCAGCAGGCTGACCGGCGAGCCCTGTTCCACCACGGTTCCCGCCTCCATCACCACCACCTTGTCCACCGACAGCAGCGGCTCCAGATGGTGGGCGATCACCAGGTAGCTGGCCTCCGGCCGGTAGCGATAGAGCAGCTCCGCCATCTTGCGCATGCCGCCGTGATCGAGATCCGAGGTCGCCTCGTCCAGTACGATGAGCGGACGGCGTGACAGCAGGATGCGGGCGATCACCAGCAACTGGGTCTCGCCGGCCGACAGTTGCAGCTTGTCGAGATCCTCGTCCAGCCGGCCGGCGCAGCGCTCGGCCAGACCGACCCGGGCCAGCGCCTGCTCCAGCGCCTCGTCATCCTGCTCGGTCAGCGGCGCCAGGTTGGCACGCAGGGTGCCGAAGAAGGTGAGAGGCGTCTGGGAGACTGTGTCGTAGAGATCGCGCACCGCCTCCGGTGCAAGCCGGGACAGCGGCTGATCGCCGTAATGGATCTCTCCCTGGGAGGCCGGGTACATGGCCTGCAGCACCCCGAGCAGCGAGCTCTTGCCCGCGCCGGTGCGCCCGCACACGCCGACCTTCTCGCCGGGGGCCAGTTCGAAGTTCACCTTGTGCAGGGCCCATTGGCTGGCTTCTGGATAGCGCAGTCCCAGGTTGTCGAAGCGCACCTTGGGATGGGGCGTCGCCAGTGTTTCCCCATGCTGGCGTTCGCTCTCGATTTCGCTGTACTCGCGCACCCGCTCCACCGCATTCATCACCTGCTCCACCTCGGCGAAGGTGCGAATGAGGGAGTTGAGCATGGCCGAGGCGGTAAAGGCGTAGGTGATGGCCACGGCCCCCAGCAGCGAGCTGTTGCCAAAGGCCACCATCAGCGCCACGGCGCCCACCAGGGCGGCGGAGAGCAGGGTCTGGTGCATGCCGAGCCAGCGGTTGATGGAGGTGGTGGTGTACCAGCTGCGCAGGTTGTTGTCATAGTGCAGCAGCACCTGATCCAGCGCGAAGCGCTCGGCTCCGGCCAGACGCAGGGCGGGGGCGCCGCGGATGGTCTCGCTGATGCTGATGTAGAGCGGCGAGCGCAGCACGGATGCCTGCCGCCGCAGCTTGAGCTGCACCGCCCGGTAGCGTCGCTGCAGCACGTAGAGCGCCCAGCCCACCAGGGGGGCGATGAGCAGCAGCAGCGGCATGTTGACGCCGATCACCACCACCTGCAGCAGCACGGAGATGAGCATGCCGAACAGCCCCATCAGCATGGACAGCAGTATCTCCTGCGCCTCCCCGAGATCCCGATCGAAGCGGTTGAGGATGCGCCCCTGGGGCACCTTGTCGAAGAAGGCCATGGGGGCGCGGCTGATGCGGCTCAGCATGCCGTCGAACAGGGTCCAGGCCAGCTTGAGCCCCAGCTTGTAGTTGATGATCCGCACCACCATGATGCAGGTGAGGGAGCCTGCCCCCAGCAGCACATAGATGCCGAGCAGCTCGCTCACCTCGGTGAGGCCGGCCTTGCCGCCGAGCCAGAGATCCGAGGCGATGCGCAGCCCCTCCTGACCCAGGGTGAGCAGCAGGGCGATCAGGATGGCGCCGGGGGCGGCGAGGCGCTGCCACATGAAGCCGAACAGGCCCCAGTCCACCTTGCCTTCCACCACCTTCTCTTCGTTGAACTGTTCCGCCTCCTGGGGGGCTACCATGGGGGCGGGGAGCGGATGCTGGATGAGATCCGCCAGCTGGTGGGCATCGAGCTCCACCAACTGGCCCTGCTCGATGCGGATCACCCGATCGCAGTGGGCCAGCACGTCAGGGTCGTGGCTCACCAGCAGCCGGGTCGGCCCCGGCTTGAAGGCGAGCCCCTGCTCCAGCACCTGGGCCGAGACGATGGGGTCCAGCGCCGAGAGGGGGTTGTCCAGCAGCAGGATATCGGCCTGGGCATAGAGGGCGCGGGCCAGGGCGACCCGCTGCTGCTGGCCGCCGGAGAGGCGGGTGCCCAGCTCCCCCACCAGGGTCTGATCGCCGTGGCTGAGCAGGCTGAGGTCGGCGCCGAGGGCGCAGGCCCCCAGCACCCAGCGATAGCGCTCGCCGTGCCAGGGCTGGCCGAACAAGATGTTGTTGCGGATGGTGTCGTTCATCAGCCAGGGCTTGTGACCCAGGTGGGCGACCCGGCCGTGACGGCGGATCTCTCCCTCGAAACTGTCGTCAAAGCCGGCGATGAGGTGCAGCAGGCAGCTCTTGCCGGCCCCTGTCGTGCCCGTGATCCCCACCAGTTCCCCCGGCTGTATGATGAGGTTGGCCCCCTGCAGTACCGTTTTTTGCTGGTGCAGGGCGGTGACGTCCTGGATCCGCAGGCTGCCGACGGGCAGGCTGGCATCGGTGAGATCCCTGTGCTGCTCCGGGCTGTTGAGGAACTCGCACAGCCGGTTGAAGCCGGTGTTGAAGTTGATCAGGGTGCGGATGAGATAGGGCAGCCGCATCATGGGGATCCGCAGCACGGCGAACAGGGCTATGGTGGTGAACACCTGGGGCAGGGTCAGGCTCTGTCCCGACATCAGATAGGTGGTGAAGGTGGCGAGCGTCACCAGCAGCGGCGTGCTCAGCATCAGGCTCTCGTTGATGGCGTCGAGCTTGAGCACCCGACCCAGCACCCCCAGCTCCTGCTGGCGCTTGTTGTTGGCCGCCCGGGTGAAGAAGGCGCCGAGCCCGTTCTGGCGCACCAGCCGCAGCTTCTTGATGTATTCCGCCAGTATGCCGTTGCGCTCGTCCTGCTGGCGCTTGAGCTGCTGCTCCTGCTGGTTCATCCGTCGCACCACCCGGGTGGAGATGAGCAGCAGCAGGGTGAGCACCGCAAAGCCTACCAGACCCGCGCTGCCCACCTGCCACACCAGCAGGGCTATGGTGCCGAGCAGCTGCAGTGCCATGGTGAGCGGCATGGCGGGGTCCGCAAGAATCCAAGTAATGTCCCACACGTCCCGGTTGATGAGGTTCTGCACCCGGCCACCGGCCCTGTCGTCGAAGCTCTTGCCGCCGAGCTTCATCACCTTGGCGAGCAGGGCTTCGGCCAGCAGGCGGCGAATGGGGACGTGCATCTTGAGCGCCAGCTGCAGCGAGTGCTCCGCCAGCATGCCGGCGGCCAGCACCGAGGCAAACAGGGCGAAGGCCAGCAGCAATTTCTGCTCAGTTGGGGCTCCCGCGCCGAGCTGGGTCATGCTGTGGTTGAGCAGCCATGGGCTGGCCAGGGTCGCCAGCATGCCGAGCAGTTGCAACAGGGTGAGCAGGCCAATCCGCCCCTTGTAATGGCGCCAGATGAAGGCGGTGATGGGCCAGGGACGCACAGGCGCGCGGGCTGTGAGTCGAAGGAAGGCATCGGCCCTGCCATCGCGTCTGTCTTCCGGCAGCAGGGGATAGAGGTCGTCGAGGCCGACCTGGGGCTCTTTCAGCCCCTTGCGTTGCAGCGGGCCCGTCCAGTGATAGAAGAGGCGGCTCAGCCAGCCGGCCGAGATTTCCGGGTGATCCAATGGGTGTCCTTATTATTGTGCTGCTTCCAGGGAGCGGGGCGACTCATGGGTCGCCCTCGATATTATGGTGTTATGGCTGCGGGCTCGTCGCCCGGTCGGGATCAGCGATCCCGGTTCAAGCGGATGAGTCGGTCCAGGATCTGCTCGCCATCGACCCGCAGGCCGTTGTGCTCGTATTCATTGGTGATCCAGGCGCGGCTGTTGCCGAGGCCCTTGAGGGTCTCGCGGCTGTAGTCGAACTCCACATACATGTCTTCGGCATAGACGGCGCAAGCCACAGGCACAGTGTTGCGGGCCAGTTGCGCCGGGTCGTAGAGCGGCCCCCAATCGGCCTTCTTGGCCAGCAGGTGGGCGGCTTCCTTCAGGGGGATGAGCTCGCGGAACTGCTCGAACATCCAGGGGAAGATCATCTCGCCGGTGAAGGCGAAGTCTTTGCCGGGCGCCCAGGCCAGGGCCGGGTACTCGCCTCTGACCCGCTCGGCCGCCCAGTTGCTGGCGGCCCCTTCGGCGTAGATGGACTCATGCAGTATGGCGAACACCGGATTGGTGTTGAACGGCTGCATGGCTTGTACCTGATAGAGGAAGGCGGGGTTGAGCCGCTCGCCGATGAAGGCGTCTTCCAGCAGGTAGTAGAGCTCCTCGAAGGCGCCGCTGGCGCCGAGATCCAGCCCCTGCTGCTGCAACTGCTCCACCGTCAGACGCTGGCCGTTGGGCAGGCGTACCTCGTGGCGGTGCAGGTGATTGGCCAGCCGGTTGGCGATGGCCTGGGCATGGGGGAAGCGGGTGAAGAAGGCGCGGTTCTTGTCCGCCACCCGTTGATAGGTGGCGCGGTAGACCTCATCTGCACTGCGGCCTATGGGGGCCACGCCGCCGGTGAGGTAGACCTCGTGCAGGCTGTCCGGGAACAGGGAGAGATAGGTGAGGCTGCAGAAACCGCCGAAGCTCTGGCCGAGCAGGCTCCAGGGGCGGTCCGGGCTCAAGATCTCGCGAATGCATTCGGCGTCGCGCACTATGCTGTCGGCGCGAAAGTGGCTGAGATAGTCCGCCTGCTGCCGGGCCGTGAGCTGGGCCAGCGCATCGGCGCTGATGGGGGCCGAGTGACCCGTGCCGCGCTGATCGAGCAGCAATACCCGAAACTCCTGCAAGGCCCGCTTGAGCCAGCCGCTGTCGGCGGTCGGGCGCGGGGCGCCAAAGCCGGGGCCTCCCTGCAGGAACAGCAACCAGGGCAGCTCGTCGTCCAGTCTGTCCTGGCGACAGAGGGTGCGACCAAACAGGGTGAGCGTCTCCTCGTCGTCCGGCTGCTGGTGGTCGAGGGGCACGGTGAAGAAGTGTGGTTCGCAATGGATGCCGTCCAGCACGTAACGCAAGGGGCTGCTCATCTTGGGTCTCCCTGAGGGTAGGAAAATCGTCGGCCTCATCATAGCCCTGGCGTGGGTATGGGTCACGCCGGTTTTCCAAATTGTTAACATTGTCATGAGTCGGGACGCGGGCGTCTGGCTGATGAATTTATTGTCGAGAAGGGAGTTGACGCTGGCTGGTGGTTACACAAAGATGGCTCGCCTGCCGAGCTGGGCAGGGGATACGCGTGCAACAGGTTGAGGTGGGCTCGATGAAGCCTAAGTGGATACGATTCAGGAAAAGAGAGAAAGAGGTGGATCCGGAGGGGGTGTTGCAAACGGGCCTGTGGCTGTTTAGCGCCACCTGTGGGGCAACGCTGCTATTGGCGGCCTGCAACGGCAGCTGACCTGAATGAAAAAAGCCCGCTCGGTGAGCGGGCTTTTCAAATTTGGCTCCTCCTGCTGGACTTGAACCAGCGACATACGGATTAACAGTCCGCCGTTCTACCGACTGAACTAAGGAGGAATTATTGGTGCCCAGAGACGGAATCGAACCGCCGACACGGGGATTTTCAATCCCCTGCTCTACCGACTGAGCTATCTGGGCAACGGCGCGCATTAAACCCTTTCTGCGTTCGGGTGTCAACCGCAGGGCGCAGATTGCTGCACTGTTCGCTCGATAACTGAACAATCTTCCCGCTTGTCATCCGTTTTCGCCCTCATTCGTGCCCTGTTGTGCTGTCTTGCCCGCTTGCAGCCATGAAAAAGGGGGCCTGATGCCCCCTGAACGCCAGTGCCATGACTCAATGACGGCTGACGATGATCCTTCCTGTGCTCATGTCACGAGCCTGGCCGGTGACGCTGATCTTGAGGCCATATTCGGGCAGCAGACGACCGGCATCCGGGATCTCCTTGCTCTGGTAGCTGCGGGAATCCTTGAACACCCGGTTCGGGGTGATCCAGAAGTCGCGCAGCAAGGAGCCGCTCGGATGCTTGAGGTTGAGTGGTTGCTGGAAGCCCAGGCTGAAGGTGGCATCGTGGATCTGGTAGCGAGTACCGGCCACGGCGCCGTCACTCCACTTCAGAGTGCGTTGGTCTGCATCAACGACGCCGAGGAAGCCCTCACCCGGGTGGACGCCTACCCAGTTGTTGTCCTGGCTGTTGTCCACGTACCAGAGCAACATGCCCGGCTCGTAGCGCATCAGCTGGTCAGCCACGTTGATGTGGGCCAGCCCCTTGTCGACCCCTGCGTGGTTGCGCCACTCGGCCAGGTAGTAGTGATCCTTTGCCTCGTTGCCGTTGCTCTTCACGAAGCCTGCCAGGGTAAAGGCAGAACTGCCCTCGGCCCCATCGCTCAGCAGTACCTCGCCGTCGGCGGCCACCTGGAGTTCATCCACGAACAGGCCGTTCTCGGCCACGCCGCCATCGCTCTGGTATTGCAGGGTCAGAGTGATCTGCTGCCCAGCCCAGGGGGTCAGGTCGAACTCGGCATCGGTCCAGCCATTGGAGTTGCCCGTGATGCCGACCCCGAAGCCGACCCCATTGGGATCGTCGCTGGTAGTCAGGTTGCCCGCGATGGGCTGGCCGTTGACCAGTACCCTGGCGTAGTCATATCCCTCTTCAATCTGATACCAGGCCTTGAACGCCAGGCTGGCGCTCTGCCTGCCGCCCAGATCCAGCTTGAGGTTCATGCGGTTGTCCAGATTGTTGGCCTTGCCACCGTGATACTGGTACTGGCCGGCGTAGGGCGGGTTGAGCGGGATCTGCTTGGCAGGCAGGTTGATGCGCACCACGTCGTCGTTGCGACCCTTGTCATTGGCCTGATCCAGCATGTAGACGTTGCCGCGGGGGCTGAGGTCGGCGAGCTGCACATTGCTGCCATGCAGCCAGTTGCCGCCGAGGGAGGCCTGCAGAAACTCCTTGGCCCAGGCGGAGAAACCGGTCGGCTCGGTGCCGCCAATCACCCCGGCCCAGGAGCCGGATGACATGATGGACCAGGTGGCCACCGGTTCCCCCTTGCCGGTGTACTTGGTGTCGTACTCGTCCGGCAGTCCCAGATCGTGGCCATATTCGTGGGCACAGACCCCGGCTGCCGCATCAATGGGCTGGATGGTGTAGTCGTAGGCGGCAAACTGGCCGCCGAAGCTGCCGTGTGGGCTGCTGGTGCCCGGGATGGGGTAGGGGGTGCCCAGGTTCCAGCGGTGTGCCCAGATGGCATCCTCGCCGAGATCGCCGCCGCCAGCCTCTTCACCGACGCTGGAGTGGAAGATCATCAGGTGGTCGATGAGGCCGTCCGGCTCGTCCCGGTTGCCGTTGCCGTTCAGATCGTAGCGATCCTCCTGATCAAACTGGGCCAGGTCGATGGCGGGGTCGTTGGCTATCTGGATCAGTGCCTCCTTCACCAGGTCCCTTATGGTGTTCGGGGTGGCGTTGGCACCGTAGTAGGCGGCATTCTTGCTGGCGGTATACCAGCCCGCCACCTGACCGCGCACGCTGTAGCTCTTGCCGGATTGCTGCTCGTAGAACTGGCGCATGGAGATGAACTTCTCACCGTTCGGGCCGGCATAGCCCTTGTCGGAGAACAGCAGGTCGTTGTAGTGCGCCTGAGTGTAATCCGGGTAGTACATCTTGGTGAGTTCGGGGCTGACGCTGTTCTTCGGGTAGTCGGGGAAATCCACCAGGATGGCGAGGATCTTGTCCTTGCGCATCTTGCCTTGGTAGTGCTCCTTCTCGATGGCCTTGAGCAGCAGTGTCGGCACCCGATCGCCGGGACGGGCCGTGCCGTTGAAGCGGATCTTCTTGAGGATGGTCTCCCGCACCTTGCCCTCTTTCACCGCCAGGGTGCCACTGCTGCCGTTGTAGGCTCGTGACTTTTCGCGGTAGAAGCTGGCGAGGGCTGCCTGTTCCATCTCGGGAGAGGCCAGGGTCGGGATGCGGCCGCTCTTTTTGAGCATCTCCAGCACCTTCACCTCGTCCGCCAGAGGGGCATCGAACGGGCCATGTACCGGGGCGGCCATGGCGTGGTTTCCAATCATAAGGGTTGAGCCCATGAGCAGGCTCATTATTGTTTTTTTAGGCATTATCTATGTGCTCCTTCACATGATAAAAAGGGAGCCCTGCTGGCTCCTCTTTCCGTACGGGCAGTGCTCCGCCCGCGTCTCTTGATACACCCCGGGCCTGGCCTTGTCACCGTGTTCAGGCTGGTTGATAGTACTGATATTAAAGTGGTTTTCGATTGTGTTATGCCGCTGGCGACCTCTCTGGTGAAGTTCCGTATGGGGCATGTTGTGGGCGGTGGCAGATTACACTTTATTAACCTTTTGTGATGGCACCCCATTTGGGGTGGCCGTGGCGGACCCGCTATCTTGGTTTGCCGCATTGAGCCGGATGCGCTCTGCGGGTATGCTTTGCCGCAACTATGCCGCCCGGGGTGCAGCGAGTCTGAACAGGCACCCTGTGGCCGACGGCATTTGACACCAACCAAGTACCATCTGGGGTTAATATGAGTCTTGATATGCAAGAGTGGCGTGCAGAGACCACCGCCATCGTCAACGAGTTGCTGGCCGATGGCAGCAACCCGGATCTGGAATACGAGATTGAGCACCACTTCGCCTGCCAGGATTTCGATCAGCTGGAGAAGGCCGCCGTCGACCTGTTCAAGGCCGGTTTTGAAGTGACAGATGCCGAAGAGATGGAGCTGGATGACGGCGCCCCCATCTTCTGCTTCGACGCCACCGTCGAGTGCAAGCTGGAGATCGAGACCATAGTCGCCGACATCGAAAAAATGCTGCCTATCCTTCAGAAATATGGCGTGGACTACGACGGCTGGGGCACCTACTTCCAGGAGTAAGCGCGCTTGAAGCACAGCTGACTGTCTACCTGACAAGCAAAAGGCCACCCTCTGGGTGGCCTTTTCGTTGGCTGGCGGTCAGGCGCCGGGCAGCCGGTAGCTGCGGGCAAACTCGTCGGGGGGCAGGGGGCGGCTGAACAGGTAGCCCTGCAGCCGATCGCAACCGGCCTGCACCAGCCAGGCCTGCTGTTCTGGGGTTTCGACCCCTTCGGCCGTGATCCTGATCCCCAGCTCGTGACCCAGACCTATGACGGAGCGCACTATGGCGGTGGTGGCCTGGTTGGTGGCCAGCCCCTGGGTGAAGCTGCGGTCCAGCTTGAGGGTGGCTACCTGCAGCCTCGGCAGGTAGGCGAGCGAGCAATAACCCGTGCCGAAGTCATCGATGGCGAGCTGGAATCCCGCCTCGATCAGGTTGGCCAGGTTGCTCTCGATCTCGTCGGCGTTCTCCATCAGCACGCCTTCGGTGATCTCCAGCTCCAGTTGCCAGGGGGCCAGGCCGTGGCGCTCGATGCAGGCGAAGATCTGCGGGCAGAGCTCTGGGTCGCGAAATTGCAGCGGCGACAGGTTGATGGAGAGCACCAGATCCGGCGCCGCCGCCTGCCAGCGCGCCAGCTGGGCGCAGCCCTGTTCCAGCATGCGCTGGCCGAGCTGGCCGATGAGCCCCAGTTCCTCCGCCAGCGGGATGAACTCATCCGGCGAGATCATGCCGAGCTCTGGGTGAGGCCAGCGGCAGAGCAGCTCGGCCCCGTGCAGCTGATTGTTGCGGGTGCTGATGATGGGCTGATAGACGGCGGTGAGCTGACCCGACTTGATGGCCAGCGGCAGCTGGGCCGCGATCAGCTGACGGCGCTTGAGTTTGGCGTCGAGTTCGGGATCGAACAGGGTGCAGTGCTGCTGCTGACGCTTGCCCTGGGCCAGCGCGGCCTCGGCATGGCTCAGCAGCCGCTCCGCATCGTTGGCCTTGCCGTGGGCTATGCCGAGGAACACCGGGATCTGGATCCTGTGCTCCTCGACCTGATAGGGCACCATCAGCTCCCCTTGCAGGCGGCGGCTCCAGTCGGCCAGCGGTTCGGTCAGCTCGGGCAGCAGCATGGCGAAGTCGTCGGCGGCGACCCGGCACACCAGCGACTGGGGCGGGGCCAGCTGTTGCAGGCGACGGGCCACCTGACTCAGCAGGCGATCGGCCACCCGGATGCCGAAGCGGTCGTTGATCTCGCGAAAGTGTTGCAGATCGACCAGCAGCAGGCTGGCCTTGCGGGCGCCGAGATGGCGGCTGGTCTGCAGAAAGTGGGAGAGTTTGAGCAGGCCGGTCAGGCTGTCGTAGTGCTGTTCCTGCTGCAGCTGGGCCTGGGTGGTGCGCAGCCCTGTGATGTCTCGGCTCAACGTCAGGATGCCGAGGGAGTTGCCCTCGTCGTCCGGCACATCGACCCGGGTGACCTCCAGGTAACGGCCCTGGCCGCTGGCATCCACCAGACAGTATTCACCGCGCCCCATCGGCAGCTCGGTGGAGAGGCGGTGAGCCACCCGCTGGCCGAGCGCCTCGCTCGCCACCATGCCCATGAAGTCGAGAAAGGCCTGATTGCAGTCGATGAGCAGGCCCTGATGATCCTCCAGCCGGATGGGATCCGGGATGGCGTCCAGCAGGCGGCGCTGCAGCAGTTGTTGCTGGCGGAAGGTCTGCTCCAGCTCCTTGCGCTGACCAATCTCGTTGACCATGCCGAACAGGGCGACCGGCTTGCCCTGCTCGTCATAGAGCGGGATCTTGTGGATCTCCATCCAGCTGGTGGCATCGCCGCTGTGGCAGTGCAACTGCTGATAGAGCAGGGGCTTGCCATCCGTCAGCAACTGCTGATCCTCTTCCCGAAAGATGTCGCCCCACGGCATGTCCGCGTCCGTCTTGCCGATGAGATCCGCCGGTTGCAACAGCCCCGCCTGCTCCGTAAAGACCCGGTTGGCAAACAGGTAGCGTCCGGCCGTATCCCGGCAGAAGATATTCATGGGTAACTGATCGATGATCTGCTGCAGCAGAGTCAGGGTGAGCAAGGAATTCACGCAGACACTCACGGGGGAAATTTCGAGCAAATCTATGATAGCAGGCTGGTTTTGTAAAGCTTGGGTTAAGGCTGATGCATTTCTGTCGATCTCTGCTGACAGTCTGTGTCGCTGACGCCATAATAGCCGCCGGTTGGCCTATGGCCGGATTATATGGATGAGAGAAGCAGCATGAAAAAGATTGTGGGAGTAGCACTGGCCCTGTTGATGGCCGGTTGTGCCAGCGACAACAATGGCGGCGAGCAGTACCGCTATACCCCGCCGGTTGCCAAGGCGACCAACAACACCCAGGAGATGCAGATCCCGGTGGATCTGGTGTGGGCCCGTGCCGAGAAGTGGTTTGGCGATCACGGCCTCAACATCGAGAACAGCCAGCGTGGCTCCGGTCTGATGACCGCCAATGTCGAGAACTCGGCCGACGGCCTGGAGTGGCTGGATTGCGGCACCATGGGTTCCAAAGTGGCGCTGGGCAACCCCAATCTGCAGATCAACCTGATCATCACCCAGAGCGGCAACAACAGCGTGGCGACCGTCAACGTCAAGGGCAACACCCAGCTCTACTTCGTCGAATCCTCCGGCGAGCGCGTGCTGGCACCCTCCATCACCCCGGTCTGCGTCTCTCGCGGCAGCCTGGAACAGAGCCTGTTTTCTACCCTGGGCAACTGATCCGCCTCCGTCAGCCGCCCGCTTGCCAGGCGGCTCGCACCAAACACCCCGTTGCCTGCAACGGGGTGTTTGTTTTTGGGGCCGTGTGCAGCAAGGCGGGGAATGCCGCCATCCGCTTATCCTGGCTGCCACTCCCGCATGCCAGCATGGTGCGGCCAGCCATAAAAAAACGCCCCGGCAGGAACCGGGGCGTTTGATGGCATGGGCAGGCAATCAGAGGGCGCTGTCGCCGTGAAACAGTGCCTGCTCGCCGGATTTGAGCAGATAACCCTTCCAGGGGAAGAGCTGATAGGCGCCGCCCTGCCAGGACCAGTTGCCTTCGTCTCCTTGCCGGGTCAGGCGGGTCTGCTCACCGCTTGGCAGTGTCAGTTCGGCCTGGCTCTGGTCGGCGTTGAACAGCACGAAGGCGCTGCCGGTTTCATTCGCCTCGAGGGATTGCAGCCGCACCGCCTGCTCGAACAGACGCACGCACTGGTTGGTCAGCGCTGACCATTGATAACCGGCGCTGGCACGGCAGCCGTGGATATCCTGATCATTGCCGACCATATGCTGGGTCGGGGTACTGCAGGCCGCCAGCAGCAGGGAGGCGGCCATCAGGGTCAGAGTGCGCATGCTTACTCCTGCTTGTCTTCGAGATTGTCCCGTTCGATGACGATGTTGGAGAAACCCAGCTCCTTGAAGTAGTTCTCCTGATAATCCTTCACGCTCTTCTTGTCGCGGCGGCAGACCTGCGCCAGCTGGGCCTCCATGGCGTGGAAGCTGGCGAGATCCAGCCCTTCGGCGGCGGCAATGGCGTCGTAGATGCTGCGGAACTTGTCGTTCGCATAGCCGAGCTCTTTGGTCTGTTTTTTGTAGGTGTAGGTGATCTTAAACGCCATCTGGCCCTTCCTTCTTCGATTTGGCTTGCTTGCGCTGGACATAGAGATAGAGGCTTTCGACCTTCTCCCGGGCCCAGGGAGTCTTGCGCAAGAACTTCAGACTGGACTTGATGCTGGGAGCGTCGGTGAAGCAGCGGATGTTGATCTGCTGTCCCAGCTCTTCCCAGCCGTAGTGCTCGACCAGGGCGGTGACGATCGCCTCCAGGGTCAGCCCGTGCAGCGGGTTCTTTGGTTGCGAGGCGCCTGGCTGCTCACTCATGCCTTGGCCGCCAAGGTGGCAAAGGGTTGACCCATGCGGGTGGTGACGCCGTTGGCCAGATGCGGCTCGAAGCCCGCCAGCATACCGGGTCCAAACAGGCAGACGACTGTGCTGCCTAGCTTGAACAGGCCCATCTCGGCCCCTTGTTGCAGTGTGATGGCCTCATCGCCGCTGTAATCCCAGCGCACCACTTCCTTCTGCCTGGTCGGCGCTATATTGCCGGCCCAGATGGTCTCGATACTCGCGACTATAGTGGCACCAACCAGCACCAGCGCCATGGGACCATGGGGGGTGCGGAAGGTGGCGACCACCCGTTCGTTGCGGGCGAACAGGTTCGGTACCTTCTCGGCGGTGAGCGGGTTGACGGAGAAGAGATCCCCCGGCACGAACACCATGCTCTCCAGCACGCCGTCCAGCGGCATGTGGATGCGGTGGTAATCCTTGGGTGCCAGATAGATGGTGGCAAAGTCGCCATCCTTGAACGGCGCCACCAGATCCTCATAGCCACCCAGCAGTTCACGGGCGCTGTAGTCGTGGCCCTTGGCCTGGATGATGCGACCCTGATGGATGGGGCCGAGCTGGCTGACTGTGCCGTCGACCGGCAGGGCCAGAGTCATGGCATCCTCTACCAGCGGACGTATCCCCGGCTTGAGCTCACGGGTGAAGAACTGGTTGAAGCTCTTGTAGTGGGCCGGACTCTCGTGCAGCGCCTCGCTCATGTCGACGCCGTACTGCTTGATAAACGCCTCTATCACCTTGGTGGTGAGGTTACCGGCTTCGGCAGCCGCCAGCTTGCCTACCAGACGGGAGAGGGCGTGTTTGGGCAGGCAGTATTGACCGGCAATTTTCAGGTTGTCAGTGATGCTCATGATCTTCATCGAAATAATAAGTTGAATGGGTCACAGCCGGGCCTGTTGCCGACCGTGGCGGGCTTCCTGCATGGTTTCCAGGATGCGGTGATAGTTGTGGAAGCGATCGGCGCTGATGTCGCCACGGTCGACCGCCGCGCGCAGGGCACAGCCAGGATCGTCCTTGTGGGTGCAGTCGCGGAATCGGCAACCACCCAGATAGTCGCGGAACTCGATGAAGCACCAGGTGATGCGATCGGCTTCCAGATGCCAGAGGGCGAACTCGCGAATACCGGGGGAATCGATCAGATCGCCGCCGCTCGGGAAGTGATAGAGCCGCGCCGTGGTGGTGGTGTGCGTACCGAGTCCCGAGTTTTCGGAGATCTCGCCGGTGAGCACATCCAGCCCCGGCATCAAGGCGTTGGTGAGCGACGATTTGCCCACCCCGGACTGGCCGACGAAGATGCTGATCTTGCCTTCGAACTGGGCCTTGAGCTCATCCAGCCCTTCGCCGCTCTCGCAGCTGACCAGGATCACCTGGTAGCCCAGCTTGCGATAGGGGTCGAGCTGGCTATCGATGCGGGCACGGGCCGCGGCATCGAGCATGTCGACCTTGTTCAGCACTATGAGCGGCTGGATCTCCACATCCTCGGCGGCCACCAGATAGCGGTCGACGATGTTGGTGGAGAACTCCGGCATCACCGCCGAGACGATGATGATCTGGTCTATGTTGGCGGCGATGGGTTTGACCCCGTCGTAGAAGTCCGGCCGGGTCAACACAGAGTGGCGCGGATGCACCGCCTCTATGACCCCTGCGGTCGCGGCATTGAGGCCGGGACGCCAGACCACCTTGTCGCCGCACACCAGGCTGCTGATGCTGCTGCGACGCAGGTTGCTGCGGTGTATGGTGCCATCGACGGCTTCCACATCCGCATGCTGACCGAAGCGGCTTATCACTACCCCTTCGATAGCCGGGCCAAACAGGGTGTCATCCACGACAGTAGTGTGATCTTTTTGCAGCCGCCGCTCGCGGTTGGCCTGGACGCGCCTTTGTTGACCCAGATTGAGTTTTGCTTTCTTTGCCACTCGATTCGCCAGTTTATGAACAGATCCAAAGCCAGTATGATACATGCAAATTGGCAAAATTCCGCCATTCCTCCCAATAGAGAGAGCAATCATGACAGTCAGCGCGCAGAACCTGGTATGGATCGACATGGAGATGACGGGTCTGGACCCCGAAGAGAACGTGGTACTGGAGATCGCCACCATAGTCACCGACAAGGATCTGAACGTGCTGGCCGAAGGGCCTGTCATCGCCATCCACCAGAGCGATGAAGAGCTGGCCAAGATGGACGACTGGAACGTCAACACCCATACCAAGAGCGGGCTGGTGGCCCGGGTCAAGGCGAGTCAGCACGACGACGCCCGCGCCGTGGCCGAGACGCTCGCGTTCATCCGCCAGTGGGTGCCGGAGCGTACCAGCCCGCTGTGCGGCAACAGCATAGGCCAGGATCGCCGCTTCATGGTCAAGCACATGGGCGAGCTGGAAGCCTTCTTCCATTACCGCAACGTCGACGTCAGCACCATCAAGGAGCTGGTACGTCGCTGGCAGCCCGAACTGCTGGATCAGTTCAGCAAGAGTGGCTCCCATCAGGCGCTGGACGACATCCGCGAATCCATCGCCGAGTTGCGCTTCTATCGCAGCCATGTCTTCAAGATCTGAGTGCCAGGCAAGGAGTTGCCATCGATCGGTTGCTAAAATCGACAGTTCGGCCAGCTTTTGAGCGAACGCGCGCAACCAGACGAAAAAGCCCTTGCAATTGGAAAGACTGCTCTTATAATTCGGCTCCCGTGCAGTAGCGCAAGCAACCAAATTCTGCACGATTTGTTTTGATGCCATTTTATGGTGTGTGCGGGAATAGCTCAGTTGGTAGAGCACGACCTTGCCAAGGTCGGGGTCGCGAGTTCGAGTCTCGTTTCCCGCTCCAAAAT
>NZ_JBLNHP010000016.1:0-27846 GCF_047780465.1 Aeromonas sp. A04
GGCTGCGCTGTTGGACTTGCCACTGCCCGCCACGGCATCATTGCGAAGGGCATCGAGTCGGTGCTGGGCAAACGCCTTGCCGCTGCCGTCCTGCTTGTAGCGGCCCGGGAAATCGAAGTGCTGATAGGTGCTCCGCTGGTGTTCCAGCTCAGCTCCCACCTTTTTGTGGGAGAGACCGTAGGCCGGGGTCTTGAAGCTGTAGTCTTTCAGCTCAACATCGCTTGGGCGCACCGCCTCGCGGTAGTGAAACTGGCGCACATAGGGGCCTTGTTCCAGCGAGCGGTTGCCGAGGTTGAAGAAGAGCGCGGGGCCGGCGGTCAAGGCCGCCGCGTCGTCGGCAAACACGACGCGGTGTTTGCCGGCGTCGAATTCATGGAAGTAGAAGAGCCCCTCTTCGGCGGCGAGCCGGTTGACGAAATCGAGGTCGGTCTCCCGGTACTGCACGCAGTATTCCCGCTGGGCGTGCTCGTTTTTGAGCGCAAAGGCGTAGTCTGTNCCGGTACTGCACGCAGTATTCCCGCTGGGCGTGCTCGTTTTTGAGCGCAAAGGCGTAGTCTGTGATGCCGTGCTCTTGCAGCAGGATGGAGAGGATTTCATCGGGCTTTTGCGCCTGGAAGATGCGCGAATTCTGGCGAAGCGAGAGCCGCCACAGCGCCGGCTGTACCATGAGCTGATAGCGGGTACGGCGAAAGCCGCTATCCCCTTGCGCAAAATCACTCACGACCCCGCACACCCGCCGCTGCAGCTCGCCGTTGTACCACACCAAGAGCTCGCACGGCTGGTCCAGCACGGCACCGAAGTCGACGTCGGGCTCTGGGCTCGCCAATTCCAAGCGCAGCTGGAAAGGCCCGTTCAGCGCCTCTTCCAGCGCAAACTCGGCCACCACGAAGGTGCTCTCGGGCAGCGCCCCCACCTTGACGGTAAATTGTAATCCTGTGCTGTCTGCCATAACGCTGTTCCTTATCCTGCCTGTCCGCTGCCCGAGCCAATCACAACGCCACCGCAACCGATGGCGGTACCGGTCACGGCGATAGGCTTGCCGTTGACCAGCACGGAGCCGACGCCCCCCGAGATGCTGCGCGGATGGGGAGGATTGTTGGGTTTGACGTGAGGGGCCAGCGGATCACCCTGCCGGGCCACCGGTTTGCCATCGAGGAACACATCGGGGCTGGCGGCAATCACGGGGGATGGGTGGAACCCATCGTGGTCGGTGCCAATGTCACCGAGCAATGCAATAGAAGGGCACATATGAATTCTCCGTGTGGGCAAGGGACCGCCGTCGGGGCTCCCGCCATGGCGCAGGCTCACCATCATGAGCCGGGACGCAGATACAGCAGGGGTAGCAACCCAGCAGCCTCCATGCCATGACTGAGCGACCATTAATCACGTTTAAAATCAGTGAATTGCGATGACGACTCATACAGTTGGGCTGCGTTTCTGCAACGAATTGCGCAAGACAGGGCAAGCGACACGGCAAACCTTGCTCTGCCAGTCAAATTTGCTGCCGCTTGCGCAACTCATTGCTCGATGCAGCATGATCAACTGCCGGCAGCGCCCTGTTGCAACTGGTAGAGCCGGATGTTGAGCGCTTTCAGGTCATTTTCCAGACTCTTCAATTCGGCGGCCGTGATGGGCTCCTGGGAGGCTTTTCTCGCCTCCAACTCGCCGAGGCGCAGGCTGAACGGGATGTTCTGCATCAGGTTCTTCTGCACCTCGTAGAGCTGGGATTTGAGGTAGGAGATGGTCACCGTCTTGCGTTGGCGCTCCAGCTCCAGCAGCTGATCGAGCAGGGCATCCACCCCGGCGCGGGCATCCAGGTAAGTGGGCACGCTGATGGCGTCCCCCTGCTGGCCGACCAGCGCGCTCTGCCACTGCTTGTCGAGCGCCTTGACCGCCAGCGAGTCGGGATAGAGCATCTGCAACGAGTTGCGCAGTCCCTCGCCGTAGCGATACCAGTAGAGCGGTGACGTCTGCTCCAACCGGGCAAGCTGGCTCTGATAACGGGCCACCAGATCGCTCTCCATGCTCTGCAGGGTCTGCTCCCCCAGCACTATGCGTGCCTGGCGAATGTCGTCATAGCTGAGTACTCGCGGCAGCTCGGTGGCCGGCTGTACCAGACGCTGGGCCACCACGGTTTTCTCCTGCTGCTGATGTTGCCAGCCAAGCCAGCCCATCACCGGCAGGGCGCAGCTGAGCAGACCGCAGCCAAACCAGAACCAGGCGGGCCGCTGCTTGCGGTGCTGTTCAATCTTGAGCACGGTCGGCTTCATCTGCCCCTTCTCGCGCCCCACCAGAATGCTGCCCTGAGGCAGGTGCGGGGTCACCGCCCCGGCAGAGGCGCCGTGATCGCTCTCCATGTCGGATTTGAAGAACACCATGGGCGGGATCTGCAGATCGTCCTTGAGGCCGGGCTCATCGGAGACGATGACGATCTCGGTCTCATCGAACAGATGGGTGTAGCCCTCGATGAAGTGCACCAGATTCTCGACCCGGGGAATGCGGCTTAAGCCCGCGTTGTGCAGCTTCTCGCTGATGAGTTGCAGCGCCCGCTCGCAGCGATAGATCAGCCGCTTGTCTTCGTGGCTGATCTGGTACTGGCGAATGACATCGCTGATGCGGGCGATGAACCAGTCCAGCATCTCGATGCGGGCCCGCTCCTGATGCACCGGCGGCCAGAAACTCTCCCACTGGGTCACGATCAGGTTGGCGAGAAACTCGCAGCCTTCGGTGAAGCCGCTCAGTCCCTGCAAGCGAGAGCGCGCCAGGGTGAAGTAGATGGCGGTCTGCAGATCCACCCCGTGCTTTTCGAAGATAAGGCTGGCAAGCTGATGGATCTTGCGCCAGTCCACCTCGGGGCGGGAGGCGTGGCTGAGCTTGTTGATTTCGGCCCGCAGAGCCTCGTATTCCGGCAGCATCCTGGGGTCGCGCCCCACTTTCAGCGCCTGCTGACCTTGTTGATTCTGTGACATATCGGCTTCCAAAATGCGGGGGGCACAGGGTCCCCCCGACATGATCAATAGAGGGATTCAGGCAATCTGAACTGGCTGAACAGGCCGCCGGTGAAGGGGTTCTGCGCGCTGTCGGTATAGACGCGATAGGTCATGGACCCCTGATCCACCGGGAAGCGCACATCGAAGGTGGCCTCATTGACCTGGGTCAGCTCCCCCTTGTCCATCAGGCGGAACATGGCCCAGGGGCCGACGAAGCCTTCGCTGCGCGGCGAGCGCTCGCGGGCGGCCGGCACCAGGGTGATCTTGCTCTCGGCCCCGTCACGCATGGTGTTGGGCCACACCAGCGGGATCTTGGTACGGCGGCCATGGGCGTACTCCAGCAACTGGCCATCCAGGTTCAGCACGCTGCGCCGCTTGTTGGCGGTGAGCTCGATGGGCTCGAGGGCGAACTGCACCTCCAGGTTGCCCTGCTGGCTGAAGAAGATCTGGCGGATGCGGGCGGCTCTGTCCAGCTGCTTGACCAGCTCGGCCTGCATGGGCGAGCTGAACTCTCCCTCCATCAGGCCGCTCTCCACCATGGGTTTGAGGTTGACCTGATAGAAGCTGTCCAGGGTGCCGCCCGGTGCAAAGAAGCGCTCCATCTCGGAGAGCGGCACGTCCTTGGCTGAGCCCGGGTCAAACGGATAGCGACCGGCCAGCTGGCTGTTGAAGGGCGCCAGCACCTTGTCCTGCCACTCCTGATTGAGGGAGGACATGGCCAAGTCGATCACCAGCCGCGAGCTCTGCTCGGAGAGCTGACCTACCCAGCGATCCAGCGGAGCGGGCAGGCTGCGGGCATATTGCTGCAGGGCAAACACGGGATCTGCGTACTTGTTGGTCAGACGCAGCTGTACCGCCTTGAGGGCCGACTGGCCAGGCTCGGTGGCGTTGACAATGAGCTCCAGATAGTGCTGCAACTCCACCAGTTTCTGGTTGACCTCCTGAATGAGCGGCCCCTGCTCACCACGGCCAGCCAATGCGCCATTAGTGGCCATAAAGGGACGCCCGATGCGGGCCGTGATGGCCTGGGCCGGGTCCCCTTCCACATCGGAGATCTTGCGAATGCGGGTGTTGTCATCCAAAGAGGCCAGCACCCGCTGGAACGGCTGATCGTTGCCCGTGATGGCAGAGAGCACGTCGAGCGCCTGCTCCGGGCTCTCCAGGGTCTGCACGTCCAGGTTGGTCAGCAGTTTTTGCCACTGGTTGACGTAGTCGGTGACATAGCGATCGTTGACCTGACGGGCGATCTCCTTGCGATCGGCCTCGCTCAGCTGGCTCAGCTTGCGCTGGCCCAGCACCCAGGCATCCATGGCGGTGAGATCGATCAGCGCCTTGTCCTGCTTGAGGAAGAAGTCGTTGAAACCGGGCCAGGTCAGCAACCGCGGCACCTGACCTGCGTTGTCGCTGCGCAGGGCAAACACTGTGTCGAAGGTGGGACCCACCTCGTCGCGCACGTTGAGATCCGGCGGCAGCACGTCGTTCGCCTTCACTACCAGGTTTTGATACACCCGCTGATACATGGGCAGCTTGCCAAGCTCGCGCTGGGCGCCGTAGACAGGCTCCTTGAACGGTAT
Organism: Aeromonas sp. A04; assembly: GCF_047780465.1. Classification (NCBI taxonomy): domain Bacteria; kingdom Pseudomonadati; phylum Pseudomonadota; class Gammaproteobacteria; order Aeromonadales; family Aeromonadaceae; genus Aeromonas; species Aeromonas sp. A04. The sequence continues at coordinate 4,565 of NZ_JBLNHP010000016.1, forward strand.
GAAGGCGGTGATGGCGGCCGGATCCCGGGCGGCCCGGGCACCATGCCAGTCGGTGTGGTCGAGGGCGTAATCCAGGTGCCCCATCAGTTGCTCCTGCACAGCCCCCTGCCCCGGAAAGGCCTGCTGCCAGCGGCTGGCCATGTACTGCGCCACCAGCTCCTTGTTGCGACCCGACGCATCGTCCAGCATCCGCATCACCCGCAGTATGGAGAGCTTCTCCTCACTGCCGGCCGGTGCCTGCTCGAGATCCGCCAGCAGCCCCTGCATCTGGGCCGGCAGGAAGCGCAGGCTCAGCAGTTGCAGATAGGAGCCTTCCACATAGGGACCGATCTCGTCCCCCTGATAGAGGCCCAGATCGGCCACCAGCGGGGTGCGTTCACGGTAGTTGCCAAAGGAGAGGGTCGCCTCGCGGATGAGGTTCAGACGCGGCAGCTGGCTCACCCCGAAGGCGTGGGCATCGGCCACCTCGTTGGTCTCCATGAAGGCCTGAGCCTTGGTCAATACGTTGCGACCCGCTTCCTCGTTGACCCGGTAGAAATAGTGCCAGCCGCCGATGAGGGCCGCCGAGAAGAGCGACAGGCAGCCCAGACCGATGGCCATGCGGCGACGGCGATAGAGGGTGTGCAACCGGTTCTCCCCGGCCAGATGGGCCTCGGGGAAGATGATGGTGGAGAAGAGCTTGCGCACGAAATAGGTGTTGGACTCCCCGCGCAGGGCCGAGTAAATAGGCTCTGGCAGGTTGTAGCGACGAGACGCCGCCTGGGCAAACGCATCGAACGGCACCCCCTGCTGATAGACGGAGCTGATGTAGACCCCGCGTACCAAGAGCGGTTTGCTCTCCTCGATGGCCAGGGTCTCATCGAGCAGGCTGGTCACGTAATCCTTCAATCCCGCCAGTTGACGCACGAACGAGAACAGCGCGTTGCGCTGGGCGGCATCGAGTCGGGCCAGCATCAGCTCGGGCAGGTTCTGGTTGAGGTTGTCCACCCACTGGTCCCAGAACAGGGCCAGCTCCTGCTGCCAGGATTTGCCCTGGCTGTCGCCCGGGTTGAAGGTCACCCCCAGCACGGCCTCGCGGGCCTCCTTGTCGAGCTGCTCATACACCACATCAAAACCGCGCAGCAAGTCGAGCTTGGTGAAGGTGACATAGAGCGGCAGCCGGGTGTTCATGGTGGCCGACACCTCCTGCAGGCGGGAGCGCATCAGCTGGGCATAGGCCTTGCGCTCGGCCACGCTGGCATGGGAGAGCCAGGCCAGATCCACGGTCAGCACCAGGCCGTTGAGAGGCTGGCGGCGACGGTGTTCGTTGAGCCAGTTCAGCAGGTGCAGCCAGAGCCGCTCATGCTTGCGCGCCTGCGGATCCAGCTCAGGCTCGGATTGGGACAAGAGCTCGCCGGCAGGATCCAGCATCACCGCCTGCTCCCCCAGCCAGCAGTCGACAAGCTGATCCTGCGCCACGTCCCGCAGTTCGGTGTCGAGCCTGGGGTTGAGCTTGTTGGCCGGGTTGGCGCGGTGAATAAGGCTGCTCTTGCCGCTGCCGGGCAGCCCCAGCACCAGATACCAGGGCATGGCGTAGAGTGCCCCCTTGCCCAGATGGGTGTTCAACGCTTGCAGCCAGCGATCCAGGAACAGCGCCTGCCTGTCGATGAGCCCCTTGACCGGATCCTGCTCCAGCACCACCTCGTGCTGACGCTCGGCCTTGAGTTGCTGCATCTTGCGCCAGACGCGCCAGGAGAGGACCCCCAGCATCAGCCATAGCCAGAGCAGGGTGAATACCACCCGCCCCCACAGCGGCTCGAACGGCTTGGCGCCACGGATCTCGATACTGGGCCCCAGCCACCACACCAAGATGAGGGCGACGACCCAGAGCACCACACAGAGCAGGGGCCAGGAGGGTTTCAGTTTCGGCAGCTGTTGCCGCAGAAAGGTAAAGATGGTTTTGAACATAAAATGTGATCCAACTCCGACTCAATGACTCATTTCGGCACTTATTTCGACAACGGGGCCGCCTGGCTTTCCAGACGACTGACCAGCCCGGGCTCCCAGTGCGACAACCCCAGGCGACTCGCCTCTTGCCACAAGTGTTGATAGTGCTGGCGCGCAAGCGCCTCCATGCCTTCCTGCGCCAACAGCTCCGCCTGCACCAACTGGGCATGGAAGCGGGCTCTTGGCTCTTTCAACTGCGTCATCCTTTCATCCAGCAGGGTGAGGGCCGCGGCCACCCCCTGCTCCCCATGACGCAAGGCCACCTCTTCGGCCAGGCTGGACTCCCCGTCGCCCCCACCACCCAGCTTGGCTGGCTGCAACCAGCGGCTGCACTCGGGAGGCAGAAACGGGCTGCCATCGCTGAAGGCGAGATCCCGCAAGGCCGGCACGCGCTGCAAGAAGCCGTCGAGTTCCTGCGCTATGGCCTGGGCCACGGCGCCAAATCCCAGCTTCTGCGCCACCTCGGCCGAGAGCCTATGCCCCTCGAACCAGTAGGGCGCCAGGGTCAGGCTCTGTTCGATGCGCTGCCAGAGCGCCAAATCCGGCGCGGCCCGCTCCAGCGTGGCCAGGGCGGCGCGGTACTCATCCACCATGTCCGTCGACATGGGGGCCAACTGGGTTTTATGGCCCTGGGCACTCATGGGCGGAGTGGTGATCCCGGCCCAGATGGCGTGACGGCGCAGGCGATAGCCCACCGCCGCCTCCGGCTGGCGCTCGATCAAGAGCTCCGCCACCTTGAGCTGGGTCTGTCGCCAGGCCCTGTCATTGGAGCTGTCGATCTCGATGCCAGATCCCTTGGCGCTGCCACTGAGCAGCATGGATCCCGCCATGCTGGCCACCGTGGCCACGGGCACGCCGCTCTCTGGTTTGGCATCGGCCTGGGCTTGCGCCACCTGCTGGCGCTGGGCCCGCTTCAGCCCCATCAACAAGGGCTCAAGCAGCTCGCCCTTGTCCGGGCACTGGGCTCGCCAGCAAGCCTCAAGCTGCTCGGCCTGGGCCAGCAGCTGGACCAGCTCGGCCGCCGAGGCGCTTTCACTCACCCGCGGCAGGGCCCCCTCGAAGCGCTTGACGATCTGCACCATCAAGCGCTGCTTCTGGCTGGCATTGCCGGGCCAGGCCAGCAGCCAGTAAGCCTGGATCCAGGCTTCCAGCAAACTGAGCGCGGCCCCCAGAGGGGTTGCCTTGGCCGGGTGTTGCAGACAGCGCAGCAGCTGGGCCAGCACCCGCATGTCCTTGGTGCGGCTCTCCAGCAGGCCGAGGCACGCCTCGGCCACCGCATTGAGATCGACCTGGCTGTGGGCGAGGGATCCCAGCTTGACCAGCTCGGTCTCCACATAATCCCAGCGCGGCTCGTCGGCCAGCACGGCGCCTCTGATCTGTTCATCCGGCAAGCTGGTGAGCAGCCGGGCGCACCAGGGGTGTTGATAGCTCATGGCGCCCCCTACCAGCGACACTGCTGGCGCAGCGGCGCCAGCGCCTCTTTCAGCCCGCTCAAGTCGACCCGCAGCACGACGCCGTTCGCGGCCCGAGCCTGAGTACCGTTGTCGGCCCGAACCTGCAGCTCGCGATGGCCAATCCAGCGCTTGAGCTCCTCGATGGCGGGCAAACCGCGGCCATATTCGAGCAACAGACCCTGATCCCGGATAAACCAGCTCTGGGAGCCGGCACTCGGCTGACCATCCAGCTCGACCAGCACCTTCTCCCCTGCCCAGGGGCTGTCCAGCCGCAGCCGGATATGGGTGATGCTGTCGACACAGCCGATGGAGAGCGTCGCCCCGCGCAAGGCGGGACGGGTGAGCGTCTCGCTGTCACGGCCCTCATCGCGCTGCAACAAGAAAGGAGGGCTGTCCGGCGTGCGGGCCTGCTCCTGTGCCCAGATGGCCTGCCAGGCGGCAGACTTGGTAGCCCCCCCCTCACTCGTCTGGGTCAGACCATTGCCTATGGCGTCGTAACAGGCGAGCCGGATCAGCGGCGATGGCTCGCGGCGACACGCCTGCAAGCTGGCCATGTCTTGTGGGGGTAATGCGCTGCCGGTCGCCAGCAACAGCGGCAACAAGCCGAGGATGCTCATCAATTCACCTCCAGTTTCTGGCACTTGTGATCCAGGGTGCGCTTGGGAATATTCAGGCTCTCGGCCACCAGCATGCGATTGCCCTGGAAATAGCGCAGGCGCGCCTCGATGACCGAGGCCTCGTACTGCTGCATGGCCCGGCGCAGATCCCGGATGTGGTTGTAGTCGTCCATGGAGCCGGGTAACTCGACACAGACCCGCTCTTTAAGCTCGGGGGGCAAGGCCTCCAGCACCACCTCTTCTCCGTGACGGGTGTGGGCGCAGGCGACCTCCAGCAGATTGCGCAGCTCGCGCACGTTGCCGGGGAAGTCATAACTTTGCAGCTGCTTCAAGAACTTGCGCTGCAACCCTGCCAGGGTCTTGCCATCCTGGGCGGCAAACTGGGCCATGAAGTGCTGGCACAAGAGCGGCACGTCGTCCATGTGCTCCCGCAGGGGGGCGATGAGCAGCAGACACTGGCAGAGGCGGTGATAGAGATCGGCCCGGAACTGCCCCTCCTCCACATGACGGGTGAGCGGCTGATGAGTGGCGGCTATGAGGCGAAAATCGGAGTGGCACTCCTGCTCGGCCCCGAGTGGCCGGTAACTGCGGGTTTCGAGCACCCTGAGCAGCTTGGCCTGCATGGCGGCGGGCATGTCGCCCACCTCGTCCAGAAACAGGGTCCCCCCATTGGCCTGGGCCACCAGCCCGGTCTTGTTGGCAAGGGCGCCGGAGAAGGCCCCCTTCTGATAACCGAACAGCTCGCTCTCGATGAGGTTTTCCGGAATGGCGGCGCAGTTGATGGCCACAAACGGCTTGGCCGCGCGATCCGAGCACTGGTGCACCAGCCGGGCGACCACCTCCTTGCCACTGCCGGTCTCCCCCTGAATGAGCACGGTCAGCTTGTGCTGGCCCGCCAGGCTTATCTGCTCGCGCAGCCCGCGGATCACCGCCGACTGGCCGATCAGCTGATCGCCCAGCAGCTTCTCATGCTGGCGCAGTCGCTCCCCCTCCCCCTTCATCTGGCGCAGGGAGTCGCGCAGCATCCCCTGATCCCGCCGACTGCGCCCCAGATCGCGGATCAGGGTGAGCTGGTTGCAGAATACCTGTGACAACAGAGCCAGTTCGGGGCGCTGTGTCCACTCCTGCAGCACATCGCCGCTGTCCATCATGGCCAGCACGGCAAACGGCTTGCCGTTGCCATCATTGAGGGGAAAGGCGTGCAGGCCGCACTGCTGACCCAGGTTGGCCAGCAGGGTGCGAAACGCTGCGTGCTCGATGCGGGCACCGCCGTGCAGGGAGTCCCAGGTGCGGGACTGGGCCTTGTGCAGCACATAGGCGAGCGGGTGGGAAAAATCATCCACCGCCAGCGCCAGCGCCACCTTCTGTCCCTTGACCCAGCCGGTGCATTCGAGCTGGCGCCCGCTCACGTCCAGCATGCCGAGCAGTATCCCCTTGGGCTGAAAGCTGGCATTGAGGGTCGAGGTCCACCAGTGACACAGGTGCTGCTCATCGCGCTGCTGCGTCAAGGCGAGGGCAAATGCGAGGGCTTGTTCCATGTTCAGCCCTCCACCTCGGCCACGAACTGGCGCTCGCTCACAGAGAAACGCACCCGCTTGATGGGCTCACCGGCCGAGAGGCGCTGCAGCAGTTGCAGGGAGACAGGTGGCAGCAGGGCACCATCGATGACGGATTCCAGCATGCGGGCGCCGTTCTCGCTGCGATTGGCGCGGCGCAGTATCTCCTCGGCCACCTCGTCTTCCAGCACCACCTCGGCGCCGAAGCGATCCTTGAGCAGCTTGACCAGCCGGTTGAGTTTGCCACCGACGATCTGTACTAGCGTGTCGTGGCCCAGCGGCAGGTAGGGGATCACCTCCATCCGCGCCAGCAGCGCGGGCTTGAAGAAGGCGGCGAGCTCGGGGTAGAGCGCATCCAGCAGATCATCGGGCTGCTCGGCATGATCGACTATGGTCTGGAAGCCGAGGTTGGAGGTGAGGAAGAAGACCACGTTCTTGCAGTCGATGATGCGCCCTTCCCCGTCCGCCAGCTCGCCCTTGTCGAACGCCTGATAGAAGAGGTTGAGCACGTCCGGATGGGCCTTCTCCACCTCGTCCAGCAGCACCACAGAGTAGGGCTTCTGCCGAATGGCCTCGGTCAGCACGCCCCCCTCGCCAAAGCCGACATAGCCGGGAGGCGAGCCGATCAGGCGGGAGACTGTATGTTTTTCCTGATACTCGGACATGTTGATGGTGGTCAGGTACTGGCGACCACCGAACATCAGCTCGGCAATCTGCAGCACGGTTTCTGTCTTGCCGACCCCGCTCGGCCCCACCAGCAGGAAGGCACCCAGCGGACGGCCCGGACGGCGCAAGTCGGCGCGAGCGGTCAGCAGGTGTTTGTGCAGATGGGCCACCGCCACATCCTGCCCCTTGATAAGCTCGCCAAGGTATTCCGGCAACCGGGTCACCACGTCCAGCTCCCCCTGGGAGATGCGATTGAGCGGCACCCCGGTCCACTCGGCGATCACCGCAGCGACCTGAGTCTTGTCGACGTGGGCGGAGACCAACACCTCACCCTGCTGCAAGGCGGCCAGCTCACGCTCGAGCTCGGCCAGCTTGTCGGCGGCGGCTTGTGGATCCAGCGGCGCATCGGCCAGATCCAGCGCCTCTCTGGTCAGCAGCTCATCCTGCTCGTCGGCGAGCAGGGCGGCGCGCAGTTCGACAATCTGGTGCACCAGCCCCTGCTGTTGCTGCCACTGGACCTCCTGCTCGGCCAGCGACTCGCGGCAGCTCTGCTGGGCGGCCTGTAGTTCGGCGAGGCGCTCGTCATTGTCACCGAGACCTATCAGGCTCTGGCGCTCCAGCTGACGGATCTCCAGCTCGCGCTGGCGCAACGCGTTTTGCAAATGGCTGACGGCGCGCGGCGGCGTGGTCAGGTTGATGGCGACCCGGGCACAGGCGGTATCGAGCACGTCGATCGCCTTGTCCGGCAGCTGACGACCGGAGATGTAACGGGCGGAGAGCTGGGCGGCGGCTTGCAGCGCCTCCTCGTCGATCAGCACACCATGAGCCTTCTCGTAGATGCTGCGCAGGCCGCGCAGTATCACTGTGGCTTCGTCGGCATTGGGCTCACCCACCTTCACCAGCTGGAAGCGGCGCGAGAGGGCGGCGTCTTTCTCCACGTATTTCTTGTACTCGCCCCAGGTGGTGGCGGCTATGGTACGCAGCTCGCCCCGGGCCAGGGCCGGCTTGATGAGGTTGGAGACATCCAGCCCGCCGGCCTGATTGCCGGCCCCTATCAGGGTGTGGGCCTCATCGATGAAGAGGATGACAGGACGCACCGAATCCTTGACCTCCTGCATCACCCCCTTGAAGCGTTTCTCGAACTCCCCCTTGACCGAGGCACCCGCCTGCATGGCGCCAAGGTCCAGCGTCATCAGCTCCACCTCGCGCAATTTCTCGGGCACCTGACCCGCCACGATGCGCAGGGCCAGCCCCTCGATCAGGGCACTTTTACCGACGCCCGCCTCCCCCACGACTATGGGGTTGTTCTTGCGGCGGCGGGAGAGGATGTCGATCATCAGATCGATCTCGTGATCCCGGCAGAGCACGGGATCCAGGCTGCCCTGACGGGCCTGTTCGGTGACGTTAACGGTGAAGCGGGCCAGCAGGCTGGCATCGGCCGGCAAGGCGGCCTGGGTCGAGGTGCCGTTTGCAGAAACAGTCACTTGGGTCTCGGCAGATTCTTTGACCCACTCATCAAACTGCTGGCGCAGCAGCTCGCGATTGACGTTGGCCAAGAGCCGGGTCACAGACCCCGGCAGGTAGCGCTGCGGAGTCATCAAGAGCACCAGCAGCATGACGCCGCTGCGAAGCTGGGCGTGTTGCAGCTCGGCCGAGGCCAGCAGCCAGCTGTCTTGCAGCCACTCCACCAGCAGTGGCGAGAAGGAGGGATAAGCCTGGCCATAGCCAGTATCCGCCGCCGAGGGTTGCAGCAGGGTTCTGAGTGCGTCGACCTCCACCTCGGCCACTTTCAGGATCTGGCGCACATCGCTGAGGGGTGTCTCCAGCATCTTGAGCAGCAGGTGCTCGATGCGGATCTCGGCTCCCTGATGGTTGACGCAGAGGGCCGCAGCCTCCTCCAGCATGTGACGGCAGATGGGGTTGAGTCTTTCCACCAGTACGGGTAGCTCTATACGAATCAAGGCGTGCTCTCCTCAGAATAATTATTTTAATAATTCGCCCAGTTGACGCAGTACGTCCTGGGTCTGGTTATTGAGTTGGTGGTGATAGAGGCCAAAGATGATGGCCAGGATCAGGGCCCCGCCCATGAACAGGCTGCGCAGGGAAATCTGCTTGCGCAGCTGGTAACGGGAAGCCTGACGGCCGAGGTCGAGGTGAAACACGCTGGGTGCCTCACCGCTCGCCTCGGGGGCAAGCTGCTTGTGCAGCTGTTTGACGATGCGCTCGAACTCCCCTTGTCCCTTGCTCATCACCTTGTAGCGCCCCTCGAAACCGAGGCACAGGCACAGGTAGATGAACTCCAGGATGTCGCGGTAGCGCACCGGATCTTCCTGCAGACGGGTGAGCAGTACGAACACCTTCTCGCCGCCCCAGGTTTCGTTGTGAAAGCGGGTCAGCAAGGAGTGTTCAGACCATTCGCTCTGGCTGCCCCAGTCGCGGCCCATCACGGCCTCATCGATGAAGGTGCAGAGGATGTAGCGAAACGAGAGGACGACGCCGTTCTCGTAACCCTGGGCCATCAGCTCCTGTTCGATGGCCTGGATCTCGGTCACCACCCGCTGATAGAGCTCGGGCACCCTGTCGTAGCGCGACAGCAGGCGCACCCGCTGCACCAGCCCCAGCAAGGGGGTCACCGCATCTATCATGGGGTTGATGCTCTGGCCGCGCAGGCGGAACCAGTAGTCCGAATCCATGTCCAGCTGCTCGGCATGATCGAACAGCAGGTCGCTGAGTTGCTCGTTCTTGATAATGTCCGTGGTCATCTCTGCTTATTCCTTGATGCGATCACTGGCTGCGAATGGCCCAGAGCTGCATGTCGAGCTCGGGGAAGTCGCCGGCGATGTGGAAGGCGAGCGTGTTGCTGACCGCCAGCATCTGCCAGGCAGGGCTCTGACGGTCGAGCTGGAAGTAGCTGTAACCGGCGTGATAGGGCAACTGACGCGGCGCCACCGGCAGCGGCAGCAGCGGAATGCCGGGCAGTTGCAGGCTGATGAGCTCGCGGATCTTGTCGCTGGAGGCCACCTTGGTCTGCTGCAGCAACTGCTTGCGCAGCTGCTCCTGCGGCATGCGGGCACGCACCGCCAGCACGAAGTCAGCGCTTTGCATCAGCTCGCTCTCGTTGACCATGGCCACCATGACGCCATACTGGTGCTTGCGCAGCTGGATGGAGACGGCGCGCGGCGACAGCACGGTGCTCAGTGCCTGACGCAGGGCCAGCATCACGGGCTCGAAGCTCACCTGCTGATCGTCGTGACGATAGGCGGCAAACTCGGGCGGCAGGCGAGACTCGTCGGTGAAGGTCATCAGCTCGCCACACAGCTGCACCAGCGCCTCGTGCAACCGCTCCGGGTGCAGGGTGCCAAGACGCGAGAGGTGCGACAGCTGGGGCTGGGCCCGGTTGAGCAGTTGCAGCATCATGAACTCGGCCACGTCGGCGACCCCCTGCTGACCCGGCGCGGCAATGCGCTGGGAGAGGCTGCGGGCCCGCTCGGCCACCAGCCCCGCCGACTCGCCGAGGAAGCGCTTGAGGGTCGGGATGGCGGAGACGCTGATGCTGCAGGGCATGAAATTGGGATCCAGCACCAGACCGCCGTCCGGGCGCTTGTCCAGAATGCGGGCGATGGCGAGCGAGGCATAGGCGCTGCGATCTTCGCGCTCCAGCATCAGCCGCAGGCTGACCCGCCCCACTTCCAGGGAGACCACATCGCCCCCCTCGCTGTGCAGATCCCGCACATCGTGGCGATGGGCCTGCAACCGAGTAGCGACCTGGCCGCCCTGATTGACCTCATTGACCCCGCTCACCGACAGCGGCAGCGCCAGATAGACCTTCTGGTTGGCGACCGAAGCATCGGTGATCTCCAGCGGAGCCGGCAGCATGTCGTCATTGGGAATGTTGAAGACGGTGCCATCGGGCAAAATGCCGGTGGCCCCCACCAGGGCGATGCGGCCAAACCCCAGGTAATCCTCATTGATGGCCAGCGACTGCAAGCCATAGAAATAGTCGGACAGCGCGCTCAGGCGAGCGTGCAGCGCATACTCTGAATGTCTTTGTTGTTGCTGGAAGTGCTGGGGCTTGATGAAGAGCCCCTCACGCCAGATAACCCGATTTCGACTCGACATGGTTATTCTTCTTCTTTTTGCAGTTCCACTTCATCCAGACGCAGATGAACCAGAATTTGATAGGCACGGCCCATGCTCTTGACCTTGATGACCTTGCGCCACTCGGCGCTGTCCGGATCGGCGTAACGTGCGATCACCCCGATGTAACGGGTCTTCTCATCGAGCTTGATGGGCGGCAGATACTTGAACTGGCCCGGCAGCAATGTGTAGTCCTGATGATCCAGGTAGTTCTTGCCAAGGGCCTTCTCCACATCCGCCGTCACCTGGTCGTAATCGGTGGCGAGCAGCTTGGAATCTTCGGCCAGCACCACCACCTGAAACTCGATGGGCGCCGCCTCCCCGCTCTCGTTGGGGTTGACGTCAGGCTCGGCCAGCAGGCTCAGCCCCAGGGTGGAGGGCTGGTCGCCATTGCTGCCCACCTGGATATCCGGATCCATGGCCACGTCGGCCATCTTGCCCATGGTGGTACACCCGGCCAGGGCCAGCAGACAGGCCCCCAGCATCAGCGCACGTATCATCAAATCAGTCCCTGTTGCTGACGCACGGCCTGGTCATACGCCTGGGCATAGACCTGATGGAACAGCTTGTCGAACCCCTGCTGACGGGCAGAGGTCAACTCGCGGTAGTAGTGCTGGTACATGTTCCAGGCCCAGCCTTCGTCGGCCACACCCGGTGTACCGGTACGACGATAGTATTCGAACCGCCCGAGCAGCGCCTCTGGCGAAAACGCCTGCAATATGCTGTCCAGCGCCGCGCCTATGGCCTGCTGGTTCGCCACGTGATGAATGCGCACATTGCGCAGACTCTCGGCCACCGCCGCCGGCGCCGTCAGATGCACCGGACTCTTCTGCTCGGCGAACATCACCGCCAGGGTCTCGTCATAGTCGAGCCCGAGCCGCAGCGGGTTGTCCTCGATGGGGCGCAGGTGCCGATCCGCCAGCGCTGCCTGATCGGTCTGCAACTGCAGCAGCCCTTCCACCATGGCACGCACCGTCTTGCCCATCTCTTCGAGCATGTCGTGGGCCTGCTGGGTATCCTGCAGCTGCAAGGACTGACCCAGGCCGCGCATCAAGGGGGTCAGCGCCACGTGATCCACCCCATCCAGCGGAGGGTGGTAGTCGGGGTGATTCTCTATGGTGGGTATATCCAGAAATTCTTGGTTCATGGTGTTCTCGACGGCAGAAAAAGGGGCGAGGGATACGGCATCCATATCCGGTTGTGAACGCAGGGGGGCCTGCAGGCGGGAGTCAGCCAGCGGGGACGGCGCCGAGCGCTCCTGCTGCAGCGCCAATAAAGGATCGACGGCCAGGGTGTGCGAATCGGCCATGGTCTGAGCGCCGTGCTCATCGCTGGCCAGCCACTCATCGAGCTGCTCGGAAGGGCGGTTGCCCAGCACCTGTTGCAGGCTCTGCTCGGGGGAGATGGCCCCCAGGTAGGCCCGCATCCGGAACGGGCCGACGATCAGTTCGTCACCCTGCTCGAGATGCACCTTGCGGGCCCGTCCTATGGGCGAGGTTGCACCGTTGATATAGGTCTGGCCACTCAGATCGCACAGGCAAAAGCGACCGTCGTTGAGCTCGACGCGGGCGTGGGCCGGCATGACGGCCCCCAACCTGTCCCTCAGTTGCCAGTCGTCCTGCTCGGAGGCGCCCAGAGTGCCCCCCATCTCGTCGAAGCGGTACTGCACCTGCTGGCTGCCATCGAGCTGCTCGCTGTTGAGCACCACCAGGGAAAGTTGCTGGTTAAAGTCGTCCACATTCACTCCTGCACTGATTCCGACACTGAATTTCCTGCGCTTATTCCTGTACACAGATAGTCACAAACGGGTCACTCGGCGGTTGGCCGAGAAAGGTACTCCAGCCCAGGCGCGCACTCTGTTCCTCCCCCAATCGCAACCCCCGGGCCTGCTCCTGGCCGAAGCCGAGCCGCAGATCCCAGGCCAACTGGTCGCGCAGGATGAAGGAGACAAAGGTCACCAGGGCGTGAAAGTGCTCCCCGTTCGGGAGAAACCCGAGAAACTGGCCAAAACTCAGGTTGTTGATCTTCAATAAAAACTTGCCGGCGCAGTCGTTCACCTTGTCACCGATGACAAAGTCGCTGCCCAGGGTGGCGCAAGCGCCGCCAAGCCGGTTTTGCTGATCCTGCTGGATGGGCACCTTGCGCCACTGCCAGGCACTCACCTCCACATCCGCCAGATCGAAACAGTGCGCCACCAGACCGGCGACCACCTCGGGGGAGCGGCTGGGGCTGGCCAGCATGCCCGCATAAGAGAGCATCTTGGCGCGGTTGACCGGCAGGCTCTGGCAGACCGCCTCGTTGCCGAGCCCCACCAGGGCGAACATCAGGCGGGAAAATCCATCCTCGCCGTTGTCCTGAAAACGGACGTGATAGCGATACTTGCGCCAGATCCTGTGCAGCAGCGTCAGCAGGCGGTGATGGAAGAAGTCCAGAAACAGACCCAGCTTCGGCTCCCCCTGCGCGTACTCCCACGCCAGCGAGTCCAGGTAATAACCGGGCATGGGAGACTGGCTGCCATGCAGACCGAGGAAAGCCACCTCCAGCTCGTGGCGCCCCTTGCCATCTCTACCTATCTGCAACACGTCGCTGGTGGGAAAGCCCAGAGAGGCGGTCGCCTTGAAGCGGATGTTCTCGTCACTCGGCAGATGGTCGAGGCCGCGCTCCTGATCGGCACCGTCCAGCCGGTTGAGCAGCTCAACCAGCTGGAAGAAGTTGAAGCGAGGCGCGTCCCTGGCGGACGTCACATCAGGGAGTGCTGACCGATCTGGACTGGCCATTGATAGCGCTCCTTGTTGTCGAGATTGACCACCTCAAGCAGGTGGAAGGCGTTGACGCTGGCGTACAGCGAGAAGAAGTGCGCCAGCACTGTGCTGAACAGGTAGAGCTCCCCTTCGCTGCCAAAGGCGGACTGGCGAATGGAGAGCACCGACTTGAGTCCGCGCACCGGCATGCCCCGTACCAGACGGTCGACCGGGGTGGTTTCGATCTCCTCGATCCCCGCCAGCCGCTTGCGTGACGCCTGCTCCGCCTGCTTGTCATGCAGCGCGGGGAAATCGTAGGTGCGCAGCACCTGCACCAGCGCATCCCGCCGCAGCAGGGAGACATAGTTGAGCGACAGGTTGGAAATCAGCGTCCAGTGCAGACTGCCATCCAGTGCCGGGCGCAGTGGCCGGGTCGGCCTGATCAGGTTGCGAAAGGTGGCAAATGAGGGCGAGCTGCCGGTCGGCACGCAGATGCTGCCGACCTTGAGACGAGCGGAGCGGGAGCGATTGGTGCAGGTGAGCGTGACCGAGATCGACTCATCCAGATCGACCGTGGTGGTTTCATCACCCCGCACGAACGAAAGGCTGTGCTCGAAACCATCGCCGCTGACCGACTCTCTGACCCGCACCCGGTAATAGAGCGCCAGTCTGTGCTTGGCACGCTCAATCTGGTGCTGGAAACTTTCGAACGGCTGATAGATGCGCGGCGTGCCGCGGGAGCGGCCCAGATTGCCCTCGACCCATCCCTCAACCTGATCCACCGAGAAGATCTCGAAACTGTCGGCATGGCGATAACTCGCCTTGAGGGGATACTCCGCCTGACGGCCATTGAGATTGACCGGCTCGCTGTCGTGCTGGAACAAATTGATGGCCGGCACGCAGTTGAGCATGAAGGAGTCGGGACGGATCTTGAGCTCCGCCGGCAGGGGCCGATCGAAGCAGAAATGGATCTTGAATTCACTCACCGGCAACGGCTGTTTGGGCCACTCGCCACCCGAGAGTTCAAAGAAGAGGAAGCTTTCCGGAAAGCAGAAGTACTCCTGCAGGATCCGGTAGCCGGAATAGACGTTGTTCGGGTAAGGCAGGAGCGCATCATCACGCTCGAAGCCGACCGATTTCAGCGCCTTGGCCTCCTGGCGAAAGCGCTTGCCATCGATCTCCAGCTCTATGTGGGAGAGCTGGTTGGAGAGCCAGAAGTAGAGTTCATAGGCGGTATAGCTGTCGCCGCCTAGGAAGAAACGCAGCTTGTCCAGCTGCAGTTCGCTCAATGGCAGGGGGGCATGTAGTGCTATATCCAGCGAGATGGTGGAGAGATCGTTACCACTTTGCGCCGAAATATGATGGATATCTGCCGGATAGACCCAGGTATCGTGACAGGTCTGAAAATGACAGGTCAGCTCGTCGATGGGCAGGCTGTCGAGCTGGCAACCCTGCCTGACCAGCGCCGGTTGGGCGATGGCCCCCGGAATGACCGAAAACTGCATTATGGTCATGCTGGGTACGGGACGCAGATAGTTGGGCCAGAGCATATTGAGCAGACCATGGGTCAGCTCGGGGAACTCATCCTCGATCTTGGCGCGCAGATTGCCCGTGAGAAACGCAAAGCCTTCCAGCAGACGTTCCACATCCGGGTCGGTATTCTGCTCCGACAGGAAACGGGTGAGTTCGGGATAGGCATCGGCAAATTCGCGCCCTTGCAGGCGCAAAAATGCCAACTCATCCCTGAAGTAATGTTCCAGCGACATTGATCAGACCATGCGGTAGTGACGGTGACTGTCCATATGGACATTGAACGAGGTAACCTGCTCGATATGCTCCAGCCTCACGTGGGCCGTCACCTGAAACGACATCTCAAGCGGACTCGCCTGATGGTCGGGTGAACGCACATCCACATGAATTATCCGCGGTTCATAACGACGGATGCATTGCCGGATCGCCTCACGGATCCGCCCCTTGATGTCCGCACTGCCCTGCGTGGCGTCATTGAGATCGATGACACCCAGCTCGGGAGCACTGCGGCAATTGCCGGGACGGGTATTGAGAACCTGCTCGAGCTGCCGTTTGACAGATGCGATCAATTCCTCAGATTCCGTGCGGGGTGAGGAGCCAAGCCCCTCACCCCGGATACGATCAAACAGACTGGCCGCATTTCCTCTATCCCAGGAAGAGAGATACGGCATCGGGCATTATTCCTTGTCCAGTCGACCTACCAGAGACAGCTCGAAGCTGGCCCCCATGTACTTGAAGTGCGGACGCACGGCCATGGCAACCTGGTACCAACCCGGCTCACCTTCCACGTCCAGCACCTTGATCTGGGCGGCACGCAGCGGGCGACGGCTACGCACCTCTGCCGGAGGGTTCTCCTGATCGGCAACGAACTGCTTGATCCAGCTGTTCAGTTCACGCTCCAGATCCTGACGCTCCTTCCAGGAGCCGATCTGTTCGCGCTGCAGCACCTTGATGTAGTGTGCCAGGCGATTGATGATGAACATGTAGGGCAGCTGGGTGCCCAGCTTGTAGTTGGTTTCCGCTTCCCGGCCTTCCTTGGTGTTCGGGAACACCTTGGGTTTTTGCACCGAGTTGGCAGAGAAGAAGGCGGCGTTGTCGCTGTCTTTGCGCATGGTCAGGGTGATGAAACCCTCTTCTGACAGCTCATATTCACGACGGTCGGTGATGAGCACCTCGGTCGGGATCTTCGCCTGCAGTTGCCCCATGGCTTCATACACATGCACCGGCAGATCGTGGATGGCACCACCGCTCTGCGGACCTATGATGTTCGGGCACCAGCGATACTTGGCGAAGCTGTCGGTCAGGGAGGTACCCATCAGATAGGCGGTGTTGCCCCACAGGTAGTGGTCGTGATCCGAGCTGATGTCTTCCTGATAGTTGAAACCCTTGATGGGATTTTCGGTCGGGTCGTACGGCAGACGGGCCAGGAAACGCGGCGCGGTCAGCCCCAGGTAGCGGGCATCCTCCGACTCGCGCAGTGCGCGCCACTTGGTGTAGGACGGACCTTCGAAAACCGATTTGAGATCCTTGATGGAGGAGAGATCGGTGAAGTTGTCGACGCCGAAGAAGGCGGGTGCAACCGAGGAGATGAAGGGGGCATGGGCCATGGCGCCAACGGCACTGACGTATTGCATCAGCTTGATGTCGGGTGAGCTGTGGGTGAAGGCGTAATCACCTATCACGGCACCGACAGGCTGACCGCCAAACTGGCCATAACCGCTGGAATAAACATGCTTGTAGAGACCAGACTGGGTGATTTCAGGAGAAAACTCGAAATCCTCCAGCAACTCTTCCTTGGTCGCATGCAACACCTGGATCTTGATGTTTTCACGAAAATCGGTGCGATCCACCAGCAACTTGAGTGAACGCCAGGAAGACTCCATCTCCTGCAGTGCATTGGCATGCAGGATCACGTCCATCTGCTTGCTCAGCTTCTTGTCGAGCTCGACAATCATGCTGTCTACCAGCGCCTTGTTGACCGGATCGCTTGTGGTACCGTTATCAAGGATATTGGCGATCAAGGCGGCAACGCCTTGCTTGGCGACACTGTAGCCTTCATCGACCGGGGTGATGCGAGCCTGCGCCATGATTTCGTCCAGCAAGGACGAGGGGGCGGTACTCGCCCCCGCTTGAACCTGTTCTTCGACCAAAGACATGTTTTATTCCTTTCTCGTCAATCAATCCAACCAGCCGATCACTCGGCAGGTTTAATCAAATCCAGCTCCTTGAGCAGTTGCTCACGAGCCTCATCACTGGACAGCAGATCCTGCAAACGATTGCGGAAGGAGGGAATATTTCCCAGTGGTCCCTTCAGGGCAACCAGCGCCTCGCGCAGTTCCAGCAGCTTGCGCAGCTCGGGTACCTGCTGGGCCACTCGATCCGGAGTGAAGTCTTCCAGAGACTGGATCTTGATCGAAACCGGCATCTCCTCCTGGCTGTTCTCCTCCAGGCGATTGGGAACGGAAAAATTCAGTTCCAGTGCGGATTCTTTCATGACGGAAGAAAAATTATTCTTGTCGATGGAGACGGTCTGACGCTCCTCGATAGGCGTCTCTTCGGCACGTCCCTTCATATTGCCTACCACCATCATGGTCAACGGAAGTTCAACTTCTCCCTGCTGCCCACCGGTTGCCGGCACATATTTGATATTGATACGTTCTTTGGGCGCAACAGTGGCGCCATCGATACTTTTTCCCATGCTCTAAATACCAAGTTATGGATCAGCTCAGACCCAAAAGCTTATAGCCGATGGCTTAACCAACAACTGTCAAAAATGACAGTTGACGATATCGCTGGATAGCGAAAGGAAAAACCATTGGCCGATTGATATGTTTTTGATACATAAAGAGCAGATGCTCTAATAATCAGAAACACAATATGCATCTTGTTATTCATACAACCCACTCATGCCTCTGCTCTTTGTCAGAGGTCATATTGGCTTAAGAGCCACTTGCGACAAATGGTATATTTATATATTTACCCACGTCAACAGAACATTAAATGAATTAAATGCTATAATAATAAAAAACCAACAAAAACAATAAGTTACAAAAACACAAAAGAATAAAACAAAAACAACCAATATATATGCATCATATGTGGAAGGAAAAATAACATAAGATTCAATGAGTGAGCTAAAAAACTAAATCAGTTTACTCGCACCTACCTACGACAAGTGTTGGCGCAACAAGACAGATGCGCTGCCGGCGTCAATAACTGGCGCACAGAGTAAAACTCTCTGACATTGATAATAAATAATCATGATGGGTATGCTTCATATCCACGAAAAAAACAAAAAAGTTAATAATCAAAAAACTCTTTTGATAAATTCAAGTTCATGAATCATGGGGAAATCATTTCATGATATAAATCAACATGATGGTCTACCCTATTGGCTCCAGCTTCCGCTGCTGAGAAAACCAGTGCTGCGCCAGCTTCTGACCGGCACTCTTTTCCTTCTCCGTCATGCCTTTTTCCAGCTCATCACGTGCCTTGGTTGCATCATGATTCCCATCCGTAGCCGCGAGCAGATACCACGCATAAGCATGCAGTCGATTGCGAGGTGCCCCCAATCCCTGCTCACGCATGATCCCCATGCGATACTGGGCAGATCTATGATGCGCATTGGCAGCCAATCGATACTGTTTGAGGGCTTGCGCATAATCCTCTTTGCCGCCCAGCCCCAACCGCAGCATCTCACCATAGGCATAGTAGGCATCGACATTGCCCTGCGCTGCCGCCTGCGAAAAACGCTGGCGAGCGGCGGCGAGATCCCCGCGCTCTTGCAGCCATTGCGCCAATGTAAGCTGAGCCTGGCTAAAACCGCCCTCTGCGGCACGCGTCAACCAATGCTCTCGCGCCGTAGCATCGCTCTGTTGCAGGCTCAACTGATATTCGGCTTCATGAGAACCATTGCCAGCAGCCAGCTCCAGCCAATAGCGACCCAAGGCAAGATCCTGAACGACCTTTTCTCCTGCCAGATAAGCCTGCCCCAGCCACAGTTGAGCTGGCGCAGACCCTGCATTGGCAGCCCGCTGATAGAAACTGAACGCCTCCTCAGGTGCGGCCTTGCGTGCCAGGATCAGCAAGGCATCCGGTTGCTGCTGGGCAGCTGCCTTCTCAAACCAGCGCAGCGCCACATCGCTCCGTTTACTTACCCCCTGCCCCTGCTCGTAGCGCAATCCCAACTGATATTGCGCGTCGCGATTGCCTTGCTCGGCGGCTTTCTCCAACCATTTGACGGCATCCACATCGGCTCCAGGCTGCTTGGCATACCATTGCCCCAGGATCAGTTGCGCTTCGGCATGATCCCGTTTGGCTGCCTGCTCGAACCAGTCGAGGCACTCGCTTACCAGCTTGCCTTTGTGCTGCTGCTGACAATTCCTCCCCAGCTGATAACTGGCTTCACGGTTGCCCAGCTTGACCGAGCGCTGCCACCAGTTCTCGGCCAATTGAGGATTCTTTGGCTCGCCAAGACCCACCTGATACCAGCTTCCTACCTGCAGAGCCGCTTTTCCCCGAATGTCGGCATCCGCAGCCAAAGGCCCTGTTTGATCCGCGGCCTGCTTCATCCAGTGCATCGCCTCGGGATAATCGGGCTTGGCGGCCAGGCGATTGGCCAGTTCATATTGCGCCTTACCCTGCCCCTGGTGGGCGGCTTGAGTCAGTTCGGATTCGGTCTGTAACGTCGTTGTAGTACAAGCGGCGAGCCAATGGGTCGCCAGTACCAACCATAATGTGCGGTATGTCATTGTTTGTATCTGCGAATAATTAAGATGGTAGGGTGGCTGTGTACATAATTATTTCTTACAACCAGATAGACTTTCTATTGCTCATCAACTTTCTTTAAACATGTCTTATTATGGTAATTTCCATGCTGCCTAAGAATATTATTGCTCGTTCACATGGTCCAGCTTGTTCAGGTCCAGCCCCAGCTTGCGCCCCTCGTTTAACAGTTTATCGAGAACATCCGTTCGACAAATAAACCCTGTATATTGATCTGCATCTATATCCCAAAGCACGACTTCATATCCTCGCGCTTGCAGCCACAAGTCATAAAGCACCAACATGCTCCAAACCGATGCCTCCTCACCCGGCTCTGAACAAGTGAAGTGATCCTTCAAGCCGTGAATATCCGCCAATGCATTGCCCTGTAACTCAACCTCCTCAACGTCTCGCCAGTCAATATTGAGACACACCCAATGTTCATTAGAGTTGAATTCAACAAGTGCTGACACAATGCCGCCCTGTAGCTCATCGGCATGGGTATTCATCAGCGCGTTCAATCTGCTGGCTCTGATCTCTTCAGGCAGAGGGGATAGTAAAATTGATAGAAGCCATTTCTTTCTTCGTCTTTCGACATAGACCATGAGAATCAACAGGGGCGACAAGATAATGACGGAGAGGAGCAGGAATAGTTTTTTTATCGCCTTCACCTTTCTTTCTCGATTTTTTCATACAGAGCCAAGGGTGCCAAGCAACACCGCCGCAGCACCAAAACGATGCTCGGTTCGCGATGTATCGATCACGCAGGCAACGCATGATCGATAAAAGCAAACTACTCCTGTACCCAGAACAACATGTCGTCCTTGTTGACATGGGTTTGGGAAGGTAAACGCTGCCCTTTGCGAAGCTGCCACTGCTCATCGGTCAGGTTGCAGCGCCAGTTGCCATCCTGCTCCACCATTGAACCCGGCATGGCAATAGGATGTTGGGCTACTCGCAATACCTGCCATTTCTCTGCAATACCATTGGCTCTGGCATAATCCACCAGATCCTTGGGGTAATAGCGCATGTCTCGATAGCTGCTGTCATCCAGCTCATAAAGCAGGGTGACCAGCGCCGCTTCAAAAGCCCAATAGCCAAAGTAGATGGCATGCTTTGCCTTGTGCCTGTCGTGCCAATAGCACTCTTTACACCCCTTGTACCATCCTTTGAGGTATTGTTTGATGCTCGCCTGACGCTCAACCTTGGTGGGATTTACACCATCTCCCTTGATGGCATCAAATAGCGGGCGATACACCTCGGGAATATAGGATTCTGGGCCTCGAGGGAAGCCAGGATAACCCAAGCGGGCCAACAACATGCTCCACAGTGGGTCGTCGTCCCCTTCCGGATTCTTACTGATATAACGCACCAACTCGGGCAACATCTCATCCTGGCCATAGAGGATGCTTAATGAAAACATCCAGAGCAGATATTGATAGGCATCTTGCTCCCAGTAATAAAACTGTTCATCTGGAAACTCTTTTTTATGGCGTAAAAACTCTTTAGTGACGACGCCTAGCTGAGCAATAACCTCTTCATGAGAGACCCCGCCAGAATAAAGCAAGATCAGATGTTCAAGATTATCCATAAACATGCCAGCACTGGCACCAGAGCGAGTAGGCAATCCTGCTGGGTCACTCCAGCGTTCATGGTGAGGATCATTTATCCAGCTCCACCACTCCTGGTCAAAATAGAGCGATTCTTTGTAGTCTTCTAGCTGAACCAAGAAGAAATCCTCAGATAATAGTGGATCTCGACGCTGCTCAATAAACGAACTCATTTTCTACTCCTACTTGACCGGGATAGTACCGATAGCATCGGCATTCTTATTCAACTTGGTGATCTGAATCACCTCACCAGACTCATCGACGATCATCAACCAAGATTCATATTTTTGTTTTCTGATATCCGCCAATAGCTTTTTATCTGCTATTTCATCCGGTAATCGCCTTTCTATCCACAAATTGCTCATCTGCTTGCCCGACCCCTTGGTCATCGACAACAACTGGGGGCTCTTGGTGCCATCCTCGTCGATATACTCCCCCCCTGCCGTCCGAAACTTGGTCTCGGTCACCACGTAGGGAGGCGGAGGATTGGTGTTCTTGTAGATACCATCGATGCCCCGCCCTCTGGGCTTGTCATTCAGGCTACGTACCCGGCGATGTTCTGGCAACAGGTTCTCGAACTTGTGATTTGCCATCCAGTTGTCGCTGATGATCTCGCCATAAATCCCTTTCTTGGAGCGGCTCAGGATCTTGAGATCCACTTTGACGACATCATCCGGCAGCGGGTGGATAACGGTGCCACCGGGCACGGCCTTGTAACCTGGGGCATGCTTGACCGCCTCTTTCTCCAATCCCGCGGCAATCTCATCGAGGGATTTGAGCACGGGTCCCATGGCAGCAGGCAACATCTGACCTGCCTGTGACTGCATCTGCAGCACCAGGCGCTGGGATTGTTCCAGCCAGATCCTGACCGATGCTGGTGCCAATCCTTTTACCTTGCCGATCAAACTGGTCAGCGATCTGACGGCATCGTCCAGATAGCCCAGCAGCACGCTGACAGCGATCTGCCCTCTCAACCCCCTGATCTGACCGGCAAATCCTTTCAGAACCTTGTCGAGGCGCGAGATACCCAGCACTTTCTTGACCTTGGGGTCACTGAGAAACGTCAACACGGGTACCATGGCGGGTCTGATCGCCTTGGTGGCATCACCGCCCGCCTTACGGACAAACAGGAAGATGATTTTCAACACCCCCTTGAGCGCAGAACCCAGTGACGGGATCAGACCTATCAGGGTAAAGCTGAGGAAAACCCATTTCTCCGGCTGCTTGGGATCACGGGAAATATCCCGGGCATTGGCAATAAGGTCGCGACAATCCAACACCTGATCGACCACGGGAATAAGACCCAACACCGCATTGGCGGCGATTTGTCCCGCACTTTGGTTGGGATTGAAATCCCCCTGGAGGGCCTCCCAAATCCACTGCAGGCTGGAAGCAACCCCCTTCTTTACCGCCTCTGCACTTTGTTTGACATAGGCAGCGCCGCCGGACACAGCTTTATCCAGGTGGTCATAGAGCTGCTCAAACAGATCGTTACCGAACATATCAGCCCTCGTCACTCAGACTGTCGAGATGGCCGGTGAGGGCCGAGATGGGCTCACGGGGCAAATCGACAAAGTTGTCCTGCACGTCATAGCTCACAGAAGCAGTACCAGCGGGCACCTCCTCAAGCAGCGCCATACCTTCACCGTCCAGAGTGCCCTCCCTCACAGAGCCATCGCTCAACACAGCTTTATAGGGGGTCCCTGCCAAGGGCATCAGTTCGGAGTCGAGGTGATAGAACTTCATCCAGTGTTTATTTGGGGCATCCAACATTTCCTCTAAACTCTTGGGGATCTGGCCCGCCCAACCGGAGCCGGAGCCTGGACTGCCGCCCGAGTTCATCTTGATGGTGGGGCCGACCAGAGTGACGCCACCGCCATCGACCTTGATGAAACAGCCACCGACCTTGACGGTAATTTCAGAGCCCGCCTCCAGCACCACCTTGGCACCCGCCTTGACATGCACCTCCTGCCCCGCCTGGGTAAGCCAGCTCTGACCGAGTTTTTGATGCATGGACGCATCCACAGTCAGCGAGTAGTCAGCCTTGATATGATCCCGCTTCTCCCCTTCAACGGTCAGATGGTCGTTGCCTAGACTGGGCGGTGCCCCCTCCTCACCCGGCACCTTTCTGACGCGAGTGACCCGCTCATTGTCGATATCGGTGTGCTGGTCGTGCTTGATGTGCCAGGCCGCATCGTTCTC
Source organism: Aeromonas sp. A04 (assembly GCF_047780465.1). Taxonomy (NCBI): domain Bacteria; kingdom Pseudomonadati; phylum Pseudomonadota; class Gammaproteobacteria; order Aeromonadales; family Aeromonadaceae; genus Aeromonas; species Aeromonas sp. A04. The sequence continues at coordinate 27,828 of NZ_JBLNHP010000016.1, forward strand.
GATGAGTACGTTCAGGTCT
>NZ_JBLNHP010000017.1:0-23591 GCF_047780465.1 Aeromonas sp. A04
GGCACCGCCTTCGGTGATGGTCAGGCTGCCCAGCGCATCGGCACTCGGGGTGCCCGCACCGGCCACAAACTTGGCCTCATCAGCCCCATCCACATCGGTCACAGTCAGGCTGCCGGTCTCGGTCAGGGTCGGGGTGGTTTCATCTTCCACCACGCCGCCGGTGTCATTGCCGCTGATCACCGCGCTGTCGTTCACACCGGTGATGGTGATGGTGACGGTGTGCTCGGTGCCATCCAGGCTCTTGACCACAAAGGTCTCGACCTTGGTTTCACCCTGACCCAGGTACTGCACGTCGCCGTTGGCCACGTTATAAGTCCAGGCACCGCCTTCGGTGATGGTCAGGCTGCCCAGCGCGCCATTGCTGGCCACGCCGTTGCCGGCCACAAACTTGGCCTCGTCGGCACCGTCCACGTCGATCACGCTCAGGCTGCCAGTCTCGGTCAGGGTCGGGGTGGTTTCGTCTTCGGTAACCGCACCAGTGTCAGCACCGCTGATCACCGCGCTGTCATTGACGCCGGTAATGGTGATGGTGACGGTGTGCTCGGTGCCATCCAGGCTCTTGACCACAAAGGTCTCGACCTTGGTTTCACCCTGCCCCAGGTACTGCACGTCGCCGTTGGCCACGCTATAAGTCCACTCACCGCCTTCGGTGATGGTCAGGCTGCCCAGCGCACCATTGCTGGCCACGCCGTTGCCGGCCACAAACTTGGCCTCATCCGCCCCGTCCACGTCGGTCACGGTCAGGCTGCCGGTCTCGGTCAGCGTCGGCGTGGTTTCGTCTTCGGTAACCGCACCAGTGTCAGCACCGCTGATCACCGCGCTGTCATTGACGCCGGTAATGGTGATGGTGACGGTGTGCTCGGTGCCATCCAGGCTCTTGACCACAAAGGTCTCGACCTTGGTTTCACCCTGCCCCAGGTACTGCACGTCGCCGTTGGCCACGTTATAAGTCCACTCACCGCCTTCGGTGATGGTCAGGCTGCCCAGCGCATCGGCGCTCGGGGTGCCGTTGCCGGCCACGAACTTGGCCTCGTCGGCGCCGTCCACGTCGGTCACGCTAAGGCTGCCGGTCTCGGTCAGGGTCGGGGTGGTTTCATCTTCAGTCACGGCGCCAGTATCGGCTCCGGCAATGATGGCGGCATCATTGACCGGAGTGACAGTTCCGGTCACGCCGCCAGTGGCGCTGTGCAAACCATCTGTGATTGTGTATTCGAACGAAATATTGCCATTGAAATCAGGGGATGGCGTAAAGACCAGCTGGCCGTTGGTCAGGGTGACGGAACCATTGCCAATTGCCACCGAGCCGCCTTCGGCAATGGCCTGGCCATTGACGGCGGTGATGCTGAGGCTATCGCCATCCAGGTCGGAGTCGTTGCCGAGCACGTTGATGGTGACTGTCCCGTCCTCTTCCACGGTGAACTGGTCGTCCCCTGGCACAGGCGCGGCATTCACCACGCTGTTGTCGGTTCCCTTGGGTGAAGTGTTGCCCACCGGGTCGGTCAGGGTGGCATCCACAGTGATGGGGCCATTGACCGGCAGATCCGTAGTGGGGATGGTCAGGGTGACCTGGGTACGGCCGATATCGTCAGTCGTCAGAATTCTGCTGGAGTCGGGCACGCCATCACCGTTCCAGTCCACATCGAGACGATCGCCAGCCTTGGCATCGCCCGGCAGCCGGATGATGACATCTACCCCGTTTTCACGCTCGTTGGCTGAGATGACGTTGTCCGCACCGTCCTGGATCTCCCCCAGAGGAGCAGAGGGGGCTGTGCTGTCCACGCTGCCATCATCGGTGGCTGTGGCTGTGTTGCCGGCAGGATCGGTGACATTGGCGGTGACCGTATAGGAGCCGTCCGCCAGCGGTGTGGTAACATCCACGCTGAAGGTGCCATCCGGATTGACGGTCGTGGTCAGGGTCTGTTGATTGCCATTGGCATCCGTGACCAGCAGGGTCACTGTGCTGCCTGCGGGGGCATCAGTGGTACCGGTCAGGGTCGGGGTCGTGTCGTTGGTATTGTCAGGGGCGGAGACTGTGATCACCGGTGGCACCAAGTCGATCAGCTGATCTTCCTCACCCGCGAACGCATCGCCAATCACGCCAGTGTCGGCCTGGGTGGCGGTATCAAAGCCCGCCGCCGCTATGGTGGCATCGCCGATGCGATCTATGGTGACGAAACCACCATTGCCGCTGGCACCCGCCACGCCGCCGATATTGCCACCGCCTGCGGCAGGAGCACCGCCGGCCGCCGCCGCTTCAAATGCCTTGGTCGGATCGGTGCCACCCAGAATGGCCTGTTGCAGGGCCGCTATGTCATCGGGATTGCCGGCAGGCACATCCTGATTCTGGGCCAGCAAGGGCGCCTGAGACGTTTCATCCTCAGCCTGCTGCTCGTTGGTCGGGCTCAGGGTGAAAGTCTGGTTGCCGCCGTTGAAGCTGGCGCCTTCAGGAGTGATCAGCACCGCATCCTTGGGCAGGACATCGCCTTCAGCAAGTGGCTTCTGGCTGCCATCTGCAGCGACCAAATAGATTTTGCCTTTCAACTGGGTAACGACGACGTCCTGATCCAATGCGATATTGTGGCTGCTCATGTTCTCTCCTGAATCTCTATTGGCATGCAATATTCCACCGTCTAATGTGCCCGTGAACGGCGCCAGAAACCAGTTAGAAAATTCGAATGGATAGACTGATTTGAAGCTGGATCGGCCGGTTAAACAGAAGGGTCAATGACGGGGAAAGGAATTAATAAAATCAAGATGATCAATGTGTTGCATTTTGATGACGGGAGCACATCGCTGTGCTCCCGTCCGGGTCATGATCAGGCACCCGCCCACAACAGGATGGCGAGCAACTGGGGGGAGATGATCCGCAGGAACATCACCAGGGGGTAGACGGTGGCGTACGACAAGGCGCTGGCGCCACTGGTGGGATGCATGCCGTTGGCAAACGCCAGGGCGGGAGGATCCGTCATGGAACCGGCCAGCAATCCGCACAGGGTGAGATAGTTCATCTTGCCATACAGGCGGGCCAGCACACCGACCACCAGCAGCGGGATCAGGGTGATTGCCATACCGTACATCATCCAGGCCGGGCCATCACCGTTGATCAGGGTGTCGATGAAACCGGCACCTGACTTGAAGCCCACCACGGCCAGAAACAGCACTATGCCGATCTCCCGCAGCGCCAGGTTGGCGCTCGGCGGCATGAACCAATAGAGCTTGCCGATGCTGCCGATCCGCGACAGGATCAGCGCCACCACCAGGGGGCCGCCCGCCAGACCCAGCTTGAGTGCCGCCGGGAACCCGGGCAGATAGAAGGGGATGGAGCCGAGCAGCACGCCCAGACCTATGCCAATGAACACCGGCAGCATCTGCACCTGCTGCAGCTTCTGCTGCACGTTGCCCACCACATTGGTCACCGCCTCTATGGCGTCGAGTCGACCCACCAGGTTGAGGATGTCACCAAACTGCAGGCTGGTCTGGCTGGTCGGCACCAGCTCGATGCCGGCCCGGTTGAGGCGCGAGATCACCACATCGTACTTCTGCTTGATGTCGAGATCGCGGATCTTCTTGCCGAGCACCTGCTCGTTGGTCACCACCACCCGCTCCACCCGCAGATCTGTGCCGCGGGTCGAGAGCGAGGTCTCCACCTCCTCCCCCAACACCAGCAACACCTTGTGCAGCGCGTGCCGCTCACCCACCAGGTGCAACAGGTCGCCGAGTTCGATGCGCGAGTCCGGCCGCGGCACCATCAGCTCCTCGCCACGCTTGAGGCGGGAACAGATGACATCGGCTTCGTCCAGGCTCGGGATCTCCCCCAGCATCAGGCCGTGCATGTTGGGGTTGCGCACCGCTATGTTGATGGTCTGCAGGCTCTCCTTGGTCTTGCCGGCCTGTTGCTCGAACTGGGCTGCTTCTTCGTCGATCTTGATGCGAAAAAACATGCGAATGAGCCACATGGTGAGCAGGATGCCACAGATGCCGAACGGATAGGCGACGGCATAGCCCATGCCCATCAAGCCGGTTGAACCGGGCACGGCCCCCAGCTCGGCCAGGATCTGCTGACCCGCACCGAGGGAAGGCGTGTTGGTCACGGCGCCGGAGAAGACCCCCAGGATCACCGGCAGCGGCACGTCAAACAGTTGATGCAGCGCCGCCGCGACCGCGCAGCCAAGCAACACCAGCAGGGCGGCGAAACCGTTCAGCTTGAGGCCGGAACTGCGCAGGGAGGAGAAGAAGCCGGGACCGACCTGGATGCCTATGGTGTAGACAAACAGGATAAGCCCGAACTCCTGAATGAAGTGCAGGGTCTGTTCATCCAATGCGAGACCCGAGAGGCCGGCGAAGTGGCCCACTATGATGCCACCGAACAGCACACCTCCGATCCCCAAGCCAACGCCATAGACTCGCCAGTTTCCCAGCCAGAGCCCCAGCACTGCCACCAGCGACAACATGCTGATGGAAAGCGCGATATCACTCATTTCGTGCATCCTTTGCGAATTGAACTGTCCCTAGCTTGTCAGCAAACGCCGACGCCAACTGTGTGATACCGCACGAATTTATCCTTTTGAGCGGCAATAAATACCAATTAAGGGCTAGTCAGGCGACATAACCATAAATGGCCATAAAGTGACAAACACTGCCGCCCAGTACAAACAGATGCCAGATGGCGTGGTTATAGGGGATGCGCTTGGCCACATAGAAGATGACCCCCAGGCTGTAGATGAGACCACCGAGCCCGAGCAGCAGCAAGCCTTCCCCCTCCAGATGGATGTAAAGCTGATAGATGACCACCAGCGACAACCAGCCCAGCATCAGATAGGTAAACAGCGACAGCTTCTTGAAGCGGTTGATGAAGAGCAGCTTGAACACCACCCCTGCCAGCGCCAGCCCCCAGATCACCACCATCAGCCCCTGGGCCAGCGGGGTATCGAGCGCCACCAACAGGAAGGGGGTATAGGTACCGGCGATCAGCAGATAGATGGCGCAGTGATCAAACACCTTGCACCAGCGCCTCGCGGCCCCTTCCGCCATGCTGTGATACAGGGTCGAGGCGAGATAGAGCAGCACCAGGCTGCCGCCATAGAGGCTGTAGCTGATGAGCGCCTGGGTGCCCTGCTCCCAGCCCTTGTTCAACAACAGGATCAACCCCAGGATCCCGAACACCAGCCCCAAGCCGTGGCTGAGGCGATTGGCCAACTCCTCGCGGGGAGAATAATCCGTCACACTGCTCATTGCATACTCCTGCCCAAACTGGGCTCACTCTAGCCGCCGTCATTTCAGAGTACAAGTGTTAGCTTAAAGAGGATGGTATCTGATTTGGCCAGCGCTCATGGCTGTCACCCGTTTGCCTTTGGTGTATGCTCTGCGGCCGATGCCCACCTAGCTGCTGCCGCCACGGCTGCTCACCACACAGTGACTCCCTGGCAACCCGGTCTGGAGAACCTGATGAAGTTGACTGAACTGTTTGCACTACCGGATCCGGCCTTCGGCCAGGCCGTGACGGCCCTGCTGGAGACCTTCCACCACTCGGATGACAGTCAGGCCCCCTACCAGCGCGACCACTTCACCCACCAGCTCGATCAATCCTGCATGCCGGCCATCGGCATCTCCATGGATGACTACCTGGCCCGGCTGGCCAGCCTGGTGCCCGGCGCTTCCCATCTCACCTCGCCACGCTACATGGGCCACATGACGGCGCCACTGCCGGCCTTTACCGCCGAGCTGTCACGCCTGCTGGTGATGCTCAACCAGAATCCGATGAAGATGGAGTCCTCCCGCCTGCTCAGCTTTCTGGAGCGGGAGGTGCTGGCCAAGCTGCACCGCCTCATCTATCGCGCCGACGACGCCTTCTATGACGAGCAGATGCATGCCAAGGATGCCGCCCTCGGCGTCATGACCAGCGGCGGCACCATAGCCAACGTCACCGCCCTCTGGCTGGCGCGCAACCGTGCCTGTGGCGACAACCTGTTCGCCCTCTATGAGCAGGGCTATCGCGGCGCCGTGATCCTGGGCTCGCGGCTGATGCACTACTCCTTCGACAAGGGGATGGATCTGCTGGGGCTGGGCGCGCACAGCGTCTGGCGCCTCGCGACCGACGACCAGAACCGGCTCGACATGGCGGCGCTGGAACAGGCTCTTGCCCAGTGCAAGGAGCAGAAGCTCAAGGTGCTGGCGCTGGTCGGGGTAGCCGGCAGTACCGATTTTGGCTCCATCGATCCCCTGCCCGAGCTGGCGGCCATCGCGGCCCGCGAGCAGATCCACTTCCACGTGGACGCCGCCTGGGGCGGCCCGACCCTGTTTTCGCCCCGCTATCAGGGGCTGCTTGCAGGGATTGAACTGGCCGATACCGTGACCCTGGATGGTCACAAGCAACTGCTGGTGCCGCTCGGTACCGGCATGCTGCTCTGCCGCCAGCCGGATCTCATGATGACGGTCAAGCGGGAGGCACCCTACGCCATCCGTGCCAGCTCCTTTGATCAGGGCCGCTTCACCCTGGAGGGCACCCGCCCCGCCAATGCGCTCTATCTGGATGCGGCCTTCCAGCTGTTTGGCCAGCAGGGTTACGCCCGGCTTATCGAGGTCAACTACGACAGAGCCCGCCTGATGGCCGCGCTCATCAATGCCGACCCCGCCTTCGAACTGATGTCGGCCCCTGTGATGAACCTGCTCTCCTACCGCTGCATTCCCCCCCATCTGCAGGGCAAGGCGCCGGACGAGGCGGCCAACGACCAGATCAACGCATTCAACGTCGCATTGCAGAAAGCCCAGCGAGCCGAGGGGCACAGCTTTGTCTCCCGCACCCAGCGGGCGGTAGGGCGCTACTGTGCCCAGCCGCTCACCCTGCTGCGCGCCGTGCTGCTCAATCCGCTCATCGAAGAGCGGCATATTCGCGAGCTGCTGGCGGACCAAAAGCGGTTGGGTGACCAGATTTCCCGCCGGCTGTTCGGCTAGGCAGGCGACAGGGAACTGGACGCCAAATGGGCGGTCTTATTCATTTGCCGTTGTCTACCTTGCAGGTAGACTGGACAAAATTTTGCGGTCTTTTTTGAGGGCTATGAGCCAGACATGAAGCAATTTATTGAATTTATTCCACTTATCGTTTTCTTTGCGGTCTACAAGTTCTACGACATCTACACGGCCACCGGCGCCCTGGTGGTCGTGACCGGTCTGCAGCTCATCTACAGCTGGGTGCGTTATCGCAAGGTCGAGAAGATGCAGCTGTTTACCTTCCTGCTGGTCGGTTTCTTCGGCGGCCTCACCGTCTTCTTCCACGACGACACCTTCATCAAGTGGAAAGTCACAGTGATCAACGTGCTGTTCGCACTGGGCCTGCTCATCAGCCGCTACGGCTTTGGCAAGAACCTGATCAAGCAGATGCTGGGCAAGGAGCTGCAGGCACCGGATGCCATCTGGGATAGAGTCAATCTGGCCTGGGTCGGCTTCTTTACCGCCTGTGGCCTGCTCAACCTCTACGTGGCCTTCAACCTGCCGCAGGAGATGTGGGTCAACTTCAAGGTGTTCGGCTTGCTTGGCATGACGCTGGTGTTTACCCTGCTGAGCGGTGTCTATCTCTACCGCCACCTGCCCGCCGAGCAGAAAGGCGAGCTGAAAAAATAACCGCCATCAGAAAAGGATCCTCTCATGTGGTATCTCATCTACGCCGAAGATGTTCCCAACAGTCTGCCGCTGCGCAAGCAGGTGCGCCCAGCTCATCTGGCCAGGCTGCAGGCCTTGCAGGATGAAGGCCGGCTGCTGACCGCCGGCCCCAACCCGGCCATCGATGCCGACGATCCCGCCGATGCGGGCTTCACCGGCAGCACAGTCATCGCCGAGTTTGCCAGTCAGGCCGATGCCAAGGCCTGGGCCGATGCCGACCCCTATGTGGCGGCCGGTGTCTACGCCAGGGTGACCATCAAGCCGTTCAAGAAAGTGTTCTGAGTCAGCCACAGACTGGGCAGGCTCCAAGAATGCAGAAGGCCGGACAATGTCCGGCCTTCTTATTGGGATTCGCGCTACAAGAGACGCAGATCAGGCCTGTGCCACAAACCAGGGGTTGAGGATGTCCGGCTTGTTGTAGACCAGGGGTGACCCATCGAGCTGGGTCACGCTGCCTCCGGCCCCTTCCAGCACAGCCTGCGCCGCAGCGGTATCCCATTCGCAGGTGGGGGCGAGGCGCGGATAGAGCTCGGCGCCCCCTTCGGCAATGATGCAAAACTTGAGAGAGCTGCCCATGGAGACCAGCTCAATCTCGCCCCGCGCTATGTCACCAAAGCGCGCCAGGTAATCCAGGGTAGCCTGGGACAGGTGATTGCGGCTGCCCACCACCCGCCAGGGCGCCCCTTCCTGATGAGGCAAGGTCTGGATGGCTTCACGCTTGCCATCGGCCACACGCCAGGCCCCGACCTCCCTGCCGCCATACCAGAGCCGGTCCAGCACGGGGGCATAGACCAGACCCCACAGCGGCTTGCCATCCTCAATCAGCGCGATATTGACGGTGAACTCGCCGTTACGGGAGACAAACTCCTTGGTACCGTCGAGCGGGTCCACCAGCCAGTAGCGTGACCAGCCATGGCGCAACCCCATCACCTCGGGACCGGACTCCTCCGACAACACAGGAATATCGGGGGTGAGCCCTGCCAGCGCCTGCACTATCACCTCATGCGCCCCCTTGTCGGCTGCGGTCAGCGGGCTCTCGTCACCCTTGTACTCCACCGTAAAGGGCTGGCTGTAGATGGCCATGATGGTGTCACCGGCGGCGCGGGCTATGGGCTCCAGCTCGGAAATTGCGGGAAAAAACATAGAAAAGACATCCTGGTCAAATGGTTAGCACAGTGTACCCATTTTGAATGAGGGAGGCTTATAGCCGTTTGCTCTGACTTATAAAGTGTCATAAATGACAGACAAAAAGTGGCGTAACTCGGCTAATTCTCAATAGCTATTCCACACAACACAAGGACGTGACGCCATGAACTACAAGACCCTGACCGCCACCCTGCTGCTGAGCTGCCTGCCCCTGTTGAGCCAGCCTCTGCTGGCCGCCGACAAGCCGGCTGCCAAGCCAGCCACCACAGTCACCACCGCGAAGGAGAGCGGCAAGGTGAACCTGAATACGGCGAATATCAATGAGTTAACTGCCCTCAAGGGGATCGGCGAGAAGAAGGCCCAGGCCATCGTCGATTTTCGCGAGAAGCAGGGCAAGTTCACCACGGTCGAACAACTTGCCGATGTCAGCGGCATAGGGCCGGCAACCCTGGAAGCAAATCGGGACATGATCATCGTCAAGTAACCGCTTTGGACCTCCCCATCATGAGGGCAGCCTGTGGCTGCCCTATTTTTCTTCGGGTATCATGAGCCCACTTTGTATCTCTGGACTCTCTCCATGAAAAAGACACCGCTCGTTGTACGCAAGGCCGTTCTTCCTGTTGCCGGTTTGGGCACCCGCATGCTGCCCGCCACCAAGGCCATCCCGAAAGAGATGCTGCCGGTGGTCGACAAGCCGCTGATCCAATATGTGGTGCGCGAAGCCATCGCCGCCGGCATCAAGGAGATCATCCTGGTGACGCACTCGAGCAAGAACTCCATCGAGAACCACTTCGACAAGAGCTTCGAGCTGGAAGCGACCCTGGAAAAGCGGGTCAAGCGACAGCTGCTGGAAGAGGTACAACACATCTGTCCCAAAGACGTCACCATAATGCACGTCCGTCAGGGCGAAGCCAAAGGTCTGGGTCATGCCGTGCTATGTGCCCGCCCGCTGATCGGCGACAACCCGTTTGCGGTCCTGCTGCCTGACGTGCTGATCGATGAAGTGGCCAGCAACCTCAAGCAGGACAACCTGGCCGAGATGGTGCACATGTTCGAAGAGGATCACATCAGCCAGATCATGGTGGAAGCCGTCCCCGAGAGCGAAGTGGACAAATACGGCATCGCCGACATCAAGGGCGAGGCCCTGAGCGAAGGCATGTCCCTGCCGATGCAGGCCATCGTCGAGAAGCCGCCCCGTGACGAAGCCCCTTCCAACCTGGCCGTGGTCGGCCGTTACGTGCTCTCCTCCAACATCTGGCCACTGCTGGAGAAGACGCCGGCCGGTGCCGGCGACGAGATCCAGCTGACCGACGCCATCGCCATGCTGATGGAGCAGGAGCAGGTCAACGCCTACTTCATGAAGGGTCGCAGTCACGACTGCGGCAGCAAGATGGGTTATATGAAAGCCAACGTGGAATATGCCGTGCGCCACCCGGAACTGAACGGTGAATTCATTGCGTGGCTGAAACAGTTCGTCAAACAGTTGTAATAGCTGAATATTTAACCTGTTAATAGAATTATATACTGGGCATCATTCGATGCCCTTTTTCATTTTATAAACAAATATTCAACCATTGATAGATAAAATATCGCTAAATCATAATATTGTAATTTAATCACGCTTGTTCTATAAGGATTAAGGCTTGTTCCTAGCCCTTGCATAAAATTCCTAAAAAAATATAAGACACAGGTGGAAGTTCCAATGAATAATCCGTCCAAAGGGACCTTTTTAGGTCACCCTAAAGGGCTTTTTTTGCTCTTTAGTACCGAACTGTGGGAGAGATTCTCCTATTACGGCATGCGTGCCGTGCTCGTCCTCTATCTGACTGACATGACTGCCAACGGCGGCATGGGCTGGACTCAGGCCGACGCCCTCAAGCTGTACGGCATCTATACCGGTCTGGTCTACATCACCCCCATCATAGGTGGCTGGCTGGCGGATACCTTCCTCGGCCAACGCCGTGCGATCCTGATCGGTGCCATCTTCATGGCCGCGGGTCAATTCACCCTGGCCCTGCCGCACGCCATGTTCCCGGAGATGGTCAACAACGTCTTCTACGCGGGCCTGGCCCTGTTGATCCTGGGTAACGGTCTGTTCAAACCGAACATCTCCACCATGGTGGGTGACCTGTACAAGGAAGGTGACCACCGTCGTGACGGTGCCTTCACCATCTTCTACATGGGCATCAACCTGGGCTCCCTGCTGGCCGGCGTGATCTGTGGCGCCGCCGCGACTGCCTACGGCTGGCAAGCCGCCTTCGTCAGCGCCGGTATCGGCATGCTGCTCTCCCTGGTAGTGCAGGCCACCATGGCCCAGCGTTTCCTGGGTGACATAGGTCGTGTACCGGCCGCCCAGCGCGCCGCCGAGCAACGCTCCAAGGAGCAGAAGGCGCCGCTGACCAAGCAGGAAGTGGATCGCATCAAGGTCATCCTGGTACTGGGTCTGTTCACCATCATCTTCTGGGCTGGCTTCGAGCAGGCCGGTGGTCTGATGAACCTGTACGCGCAGGAATATACCGACCGCATGATCGGCAGCTTCGAAGTGCCGACCGCCTGGTTCCAGTCCCTGAACCCCTTCTTCATCATCACGCTCGCCCCCATAGTCGCGGCCATCTGGATCAAGCTCGGCAGCAAAGAGCCGAACTCCCCGGTGAAGTTCGCCATGGGTCTGCTGTTCCTGGCCGTGGGCTTCCTGTTCATGATCGGTGCCGTGCTGGAGCAAGGTGGCGATCAGGCCGTCAAGACCTCCATGTTCTGGCTGGTCGGTGCCTATCTGTTCCACACCCTGGGTGAGCTCTGCCTCTCTCCGATCGGTCTCTCCATGGTGACCAAGCTGGCTCCGCTGCGTCTGGCCTCCCTGATGATGGGTGCCTGGTTCGGCTTCGTTGCCCTGGCCAACTACATCGCCGGCTTCGTCGGCTCCTTCGTCGGCGAGTCCGGTGCCATCGCCATCTTCGGCGGCATCGCCATCGCCGCCGTGATCAGCGCCCTGATCCTGCTGACCATGGCCAACCGCCTGGTCTACTGGATGCACGGTGCCGAAGGTCCGGCCAAAGAGCCGGAAGAGCACGACAAGAAACTGCAGTCTGCCACCGTCTAACCGGTTCGGATTGTGATGAACAAACAGGGCGCCCAATGGGCGCCCTGTTTGTTTCTGTCTGTGGCGGATCTGCCTCAGTGGTGGCGTACCTGCACATGGAGGGCGCTGCCGCTGTCGCTGCGAAACTGCAGGTCAAACGGCTCGTGCCAGCTGCGCTTGTGCAGCGCGTAGTGGCTGCTGCGCAGCAAACCGAGCGGCAGGCCGCCGGAGCGCATCAACCAGTGCGGTGAGGTGAGCCCGGCATTGGCAAACACCAGACCATCTTCCTGATCGAACAGCAGGGCGGCCATGGCGAAGGAGTGGCGCAGGCCGGATTCGATGAGCTGCAGATTGAGGTAGTCGAGCAGCCGGTGCGGCTGGGTCAGCAGCAGGCTCTCCTTGTGCTGAAACTGGCGATAGGGAGCATTCATCAGGGAACGCACCAGGGCGCCGCAGAAGGCGGCATCCACCCCGAGGACCGGCAGCTCCATCACCAGCACCAGCAGCTTGTCGTCCAGCTTGAAGGTGTCCGGAATGAACAGGTTGCCCATCCCCTCGAACGTCACCTGCCAGGGGCCCCACTCCTGCAGGCCGGGTGGCCTCAACCAGGCCAGCAGACGGGTGGCCGCCTTGTCGTGATCGCGAAAGAAGTCGATGTGATCCATCAGCTCCAGTTGCTGCCCGTGACCATAGTTGGCCGCCAGACACTGATCTATGCTGCGGCGCACCTGACCGAAGTCCGAGACCGGCTTGATCAGAAAATCGCAGGCACCGGCGCGCAACGCCCGCTCGACCGCCTCCATCTTGCTCTGCCCGGAGATGACGATGACGGGGATATGGGGATAGCGGGCAGACAGGCAGGCGATGACCTCATGCCCATCCATGTTGGGCATGTTCAGGTCACACAGCACTATATCGGGGTGGTAGAGCGCAGCGGCAGAGAGGCCTTCAATCCCGTCCTCGGCCTGAAACACGCACGCCCCGTCATGCTCGAGATAAGTTACCAGCGAGTGGCGAAAAACCGCTTCATCTTCCACCACCAGGATCCGTAGTCCGGCTTTTGACATCTTGACAAAGCTCTTATTAGTCAATTAGTTATTTGAGTATTAAGCCTAGACCATAAGGGGCGGGCTTGACCAATCAGATGATTGCATAATCGTAATGGCGGGTATGCCATATGGCTATTCTGGCAGCCAACTGTTTGAAAAAGAGCGGGTAATGCCGCCCGCACGGCGCAATGATCCCGGCGAGAATGTTGGTCTTTTAGCCAGCCAGCAACCCCAAAAAAGGCGCCATGCCAGTACGCATGCCCGGCTCATTTCACGCCCGCTATTGCCACCAGGGTGGAACCAAACCTCATTCCCGCACCACAAACAGGCCTGCCGGCCCCCTGCCCGAGCGGCACAATTGTATGAGACCCCGCCATGGGGGATAATGCCCTCCACTCCAGATCGTGAAGAGCACCATGACACCAGCCGAATACAGCGCCCTCGCCCATCCCAGATTGTCCCATCCGGCTCGCAGCCTCTATACCCTGCAGCTGCGCAGACTGGTGCAGGAAAATCAGCTGGCCCGGCTCAACTATCCCGAACTTGGGCGAGCCTTGGCGGTGGTCGATCCCGGCGACCCCAGCGGTTTCTGTTTTCAGGTCAACGCCCGCCAACTGACCGAGCTGTTCGACGAGCTGATGGAGGCCGGGCTGCTGCAGGTCGAGGCGCAGGCCGACAGTGAGCACTACCATCAGTGCCCGTTCCTGCTGCCGCTGCTGACCCAGAAGGTGCGCAGTCCGCTGCCGGAGCGCCCCTTCCAGATGCACCTGCAGTGGCGCCCGGATGAGGAGCTGCCCGCCCTCGCCCGCCTGTGCGGGGTGATAGATGCCAGCTACAACGAAGAGGATCTGGGGGAGTTCATCGCCTACTGGCTGGGCCGCCCCGAGGTGTTCGACTCCCAGCATCAGTGGATGCTCAAGTTCATTCGTGCCCTCAAGACCCGTCGCTACGTCCGTCGCCAGCCGATGGAGGCGAAAGGTTACCAGCAGGTCACGTCAGCCCCTGCAGACTCAGGCCCGAGCAAGCGGGCGCAGCAGATGATAGAAGAGGCCAAACGGCTGGCCCAAGTGCAGACCCAGGAACAGGCGCCGCAGCAGGAACCGGATAATGATTGATAGCGGCCCCCGCCTGCAGGCAAAATCAGTGCCTTGCCCCCCCATCCCTGACCCAGCAGAAGGAGCATTCCATGACTGACCCGCAAGATCCCCTGCGCCAGGAGCTGGAAGAGATCGAAGCCAAGCGAAAAAGAATCGCCAAGGCCAAACAGGACCACAGGGTGCACGACACCGAACTGAGCCAGCACGTGGGCGGCCTGCTTGAACGCATTCGCCGCCTGCAGGCCCAGACAGGTGGCAGCCAGTACGACTACGAGACCCTGCGCAAGGAGTACGACGCCAAGGCCAACGCCGAGGTGCGCGAGCTGCAGAAGGCGGCCCGCCAGGAGCGGATCCAGAAGCTGATCGCCCAGGCCGACCTCAACCCGGACTGGGTATTCGAGAAGATGGATGCCACCGATCCGGCGCTGCAATACCCCATGGAGACGGCTCGCTACTTCATCAGCGGCTTCGAGCACTGGGAGAAAAGCGGCGGCGGCTGCATGCTGATCTATGGCGACTACGGCACCGGCAAGTCCACCCTGGCGGGCGCCGTGGCCCACGAGCTGATCGAACGTCACCAGAAATCGGTGATCTTCCAGCAGTGGGCCTCCATAGTGGACCGCCTCTTCTTCAACGTGATCCAGGATCAGGAGGAGCGCAACCAGTACCGCCGCGCACTGGAAGAGGTCGACCTGCTGATCATCGACGAGGTGTCGGCCAACCGCGCCAAGATGGCGGAGAGCCAGTCCAGCTTCCTCGGCCACCTGCTGCGCCGCCGGCGCAACCTGTCGAAAAGCGTCATCATCATCACCAACCACAGCCCGCAGAGCCTGCATCAGGCCATCGGCGACTTCAGCTTCGAGGCGATCAAGGCGTTCAATCCGGTGGATATCCACCTGAGCGGTCCCAGCCGTCGTCCCAACATAGGCCACTACAACGGCTGATCCTGTGCGAGCCCGGGCCACCCGCCCGCGGCTCGCCGCATTTCCCCTGCTCACCCCTTCAAATAAAAACAACTCTCATTTACAGCGCTGCGCCAACCCTCTAGGCTACCCCTTTCATCACAGGGAGCAGCACAATGCCAACCACACTCATCTTCGGAGCCAGCCGCGGGCTGGGCCGCGCCTTCACCGAACACGCCCTGCGCCAGGGCCACAGGGTCGTGGCCCTGGTCCGTAACCCTGAGATGGCCGCCGAGCTGCGCGCATTGGGAGTCGAGGTGGTTGAGGGAGACGCCCTCGACCATCAGGCCGTCGCGCAGGCTTGCTCACTCGCAGGTGACGAGGCCGGGGTGATCTCGACCCTCGGCAGCTTCCGCCAGCCGGCCCCCGTCGATTATCAAGGCAACCGCCAGGTGATCGATCAGATGGAGCTGGCCGGGCTCAAACGCCTGCTGCTGGTCACCTCGCTGGGTTGCGGCGACAGCTGGCAATACCTGCCCGAGCGGGCCAGGGCCGCCTTCGGTCACGAGGTACGCTTGAAGAGTCTGGCGGAGAGCTGGCTGCAGACCAGCGCGCTGACCTGGACCATAGTTCGCCCGGCCGGCTTGCAGGATGGCGAGG
The DNA here is from genome assembly GCF_047780465.1 of Aeromonas sp. A04. NCBI lineage: Bacteria > Pseudomonadati > Pseudomonadota > Gammaproteobacteria > Aeromonadales > Aeromonadaceae > Aeromonas > Aeromonas sp. A04. Next base: position 15,590 of record NZ_JBLNHP010000017.1, read on the forward strand.
CCACAGGACTGGCCGTGTTGAGCCAGGGGAGCGAGGTGCACGGCCTGGTGCGCCGTGCCGATGTGGCGGGCCATGGGTTGCAGCTGCTGAACGATGAGCGGGCAATGGGGCAGATCTACGCCATCGGCGATCCCACCCTCAGCCGGGGGTGAGCAATCCGGATAACAAAACGGTCAGCCCTGGGGCTGACCGTTTTACTGTCTGATGTCGTCTAGCTGGCAGAGGGGCCAGGCTCAGTTGCCGTCTCCGCAGCCACCCCGCCCGACGCGACCGCCTCGTCTACAAGCGACCGCTGGCGCCAGCGCAGCAGCAGGCAAGCCAGAGCGCCATAAAGCAGGGCCAGCCCCCACAACTGCCACCAGTAGCGGGAAACCTGGGCAAACTCGGCCCCCATCTGGTTGAGGCGCAAGAAGCCCTCGATGGCCGGGGTGCTCGGCACCCACTGGGCCAGCCAGTTGAGGGGGGTCGGGATCAGCTCCAGCGGCCAGATGAAGCCCGCCAGGAAGACCAGCGGCATGGAGGAGAGCAATACCACCTGGGTCGGCAGATCCCGGCGGGTAAACAGGGCCCCCAGCACTATGCCAAGCCAGGTGGTTGCCAGCAGGAACGGCAGGGTGAACAGCCACAGTTCGGCCGGCTCGGCGGTGCGCACTATGTTGTAGTGATCGAAACAGAAGCCGAAGAAGTAGGTCACCGGCAGCACGAACAGCCCGCCCACCACCAGGGTTCTGGCCAGCAGCAGGGCAAGCACGGGGGCGCTCTGCCAATAGCCAGACTCCCCGCGACCGCTGCGCTGATTCTGGGTTGCCCCCAGGATCCCGGTGCCCATCAGCAGCACCTGATGCAGGATCAGCACGAACACGGCGGGCACCACGTAGTTCACATAGCCCATGGTGGGGTTGAACACCGGCAGCACATTGAGTCCGACCGAGTTCCAGCCCATGGCCGCCTGCGGCAGCGCCTCGCCCTGACTGAGCAGACGCGTGACCTTGATCTGGGCCGCCAGGCTGCCACCCGCCAGCGCCAGCCCCTCGGCTATGGTGCCGTAGACCAGGAAGTAGGAGGCATCACCGGCATAGCTCAGGGTGACGCTCCTGCCCTGCATCAGATCTCGATAGAAGTGGCGGGGAATGTGCAGTATGCCGCTCCCCTGCCCCGCCATCAGCAGCTGGCGCGCCTCTTCCAGGCTGTTGGCCCGTGCCACCAGTTTCACCTGCGGGGTGGCATCGGCCATGAACTCCAGCTGACGGGATAGCTGACTGCCATCCTCATTGACCACCACCACAGGCTCTTCCCTGGGCAGTTGCTGCAGGTAGGGCTGCGGGTAGAGGAAGGAGTAGAAGAAGACGCCACCAAACAGGGTCAGCATGATGGCCCGATCGGCCAGCAGGGTGCGCAGCTCCAGCCGCAGCAGATCCCAAAAACCTAGCATGACATCCACTCCTTCCACTGCCCGGCAGCAGAGCACGGTTCGAGCCGTATCAAACCCCAAAAACCTAACATTAGGCAGGCTCCTTATCGGCAGCTTGGCGCGCCAGCTCGGCCTGCTGCTGGTAACGACGAACAACCAGCAACAAGGGCAGCAGGAACAGCAGCAAGGCGCCGAGCTGGGGCAGGGCCGCAGCGAACGGCTGGCCGTAGTTGGTCTGCCCTATCTGCAGCTCCACATAATGGGAGATGGGCAGCAGGCTGCGCCAGAACTGGGCGAAGTCCCCCATGGCACTGACCGGAAAGGTCACGCCCATGAAGGCAAAGCCCGGTGCCGTATAGGCGCCCGCCAGCGACAGGGCGCGGGCCGGATCCCGGATGACGCCGTAGAAGAAGGCCCCCATGCTGACGCAGGCGGCCGAAGCCAGCCCCAGTCCCAGTGTCAGCACCAGCCAGCTGCCTTGCATCGGATAGCCAAACGCCTTGAACAGCATCAGGCTCCACGCCAGACCCCAGGCCCACCCAATCAGCACATGAGGCAGCAAAGTGCGCCAGAGGCCGAACCAGACCCCTTGGCTGGTCCAGTCCAGCCCCAGCCGATCGGTACGGGCCAGGGCGTTGATCCCATAGAGCACCACCAGGATCTGCCACACCGCCGGCAACAGGGCACTCAGCAGGAACTGGGCATAGCTGGAGTTGATGTTGTAGAGCGCAGTCACCTGATTGCTGATGGGCACGGATTGCCCCAGGGCGCCGGACATGACCTTGCCATCGGCCATGGCGGCCAGTACGCCCACCTGGCCGTTGAGGGTCCCCACCACCTGGGACAAGGCCGAGTTGACCAGCTTGGCGATCAGGATGAACTGGCTGTTGTTGAACACAGTCACCTTGGGCTGGGTACCCTGACGGGCATCCCGCTCCAGATGGTGAGGGATCACCACCAGGGCATAGATGTCTCCCCCGCGCAGGGCGCGTGCCCCCTCGTCGATGGAGTCGAACTGGCCGGCAAGGCGCAGACCGGCAGAACCGTCCAGCGAGAACGCCAGCTGACGGGAGAGGACGCTCTGATCCAGATCCACCAGACCGACGTTGAGATCCCGGGCCAGCCCGGCCGAGAAGATCCAGCAGAGGGTTCCCATCAACAGCAAGGGAACCCAGCTCATCAGGGCACGACCGAACGGATCCTGCCACAACAGCCGCCATTCACATCTCATCAGAGTTCGACCAGCACACTCATGCCGACTCGCAGACCGTCAACCGGTTGCAAGGGGCGCGCCTCCACCTGGAAGCTCTTCATGTCGAAGCCCTGACGGGTATCCGTGGCACGCCAGGTGGCAAAATCCCCCATCACGGCCACGTGGGTCACCTTGAAACGCACCGTCTGCTCACCCAGGCCCGGAATGGTGGCATCGAACTCAGTGCCCAGCGCGAAGCGGGGCAGCAGATCTTCACGCACATGGAACTGGGCCCAGGCATCCTGCATGTCGAGCAGGGTCACCACAGGGAAGCCCTGTGGCGCCAGCTCACCGCTGCGCAGCAGCACCTGGGACACCTCCCCCGCGTGCGGGCTGGCGATGCGGGTATCGGCCAGATAGGCCTCCACTTCCGCCACCGAGCCCGCCGCCATGTTGGCCTGCTCACGCGCCGCCACCTTGGTCTCTTCCCGCGCCCCTTCCAGGGTCATCTGGTATTGCTGCCAGGCCATGCCTTCGCTGTACTTGGCTGCCTGCCAGGCAGTCCAGGCCTCATCCCGTTTCTGCAACGGCATCACGCCATCCCGGTGCAGGCTGGCGATGCGCTCATAGGTCTTGGCCCGTAGCAGGGCTGCCGCCTTGGCCTTTTGCCACTGATCCTTGGCACCCGCGATCTGCTGGGCACGCGCGCCCTTCTCCGCTTCCTCGGCCATGGCCCCGGCCGCAGCCTGACCCGCCTTGGCCTGGCTCAGCTTGGCCTCGATCTCGGGACTGGCCAGGGTGAACACCAGCTGATCCCGGGCCAGCTGGTCGCCCTTCTTCACCAGCACCTCGTCGATGCGGCCCGCCACCTTGGAGGAGACCGAATACTGCTGCGCCTCAACCTGGCCCTGCAGGCGCACCGGCTCGGGCTGATAGGCGAGCCAGAAACGCCAGCCCAGCCAGATCACCAGCAGGACCAGCGCCAGTGGCAGCAGCAGCGGCTTGGCCTGGCTCATCTTCTTCTTGATGGGGGGATGACTCATGCATTCACCTCGACAAACGGGCGACCCTTGGCGGTCGAAACAGACATGGAAAACGGGACAGACAGGGCCGCGATCATGAATTCACCTCGATCGCCTGACCATGCTGATATTGATTGAAACTGTTCATCTGACCGGAGAGTGCCAACAGGCGCGCCAGCGAGATCACATATTGATAGGCGGCAGCGGCACGCTGGGTCTTGACCCCGGCCAGCTGGTTCTGGGCATCCACCACATCCAGCGAGGTGGAGAGCCCCTGCCCGAATGCCTTGTCCCGCAGCAGCACGTTCTCCTCGGCCAGCGCCTGAGTGGAGGAGAGAGACTGGTACTCTTCCAGCCCCTGCGCCGCCTCGCGCCAGGTCTTCTCGACCAGCAGCTCCAGATCCTCGCGGGTCTTGGCCTGCAGCAGATTGACCTGCAGCTCGGCGCTCTTGGCCGCTTGTACCGTCTCGGAGCGGCCGTCGCGGCTCACCAGCGGCATGCTGACGCCGACCCCGACCACCCAGTCAGGGGTGATCTTCGCGGCCAGGGTATCTCGTTCGTAGAGGTTGTAATTGCCGAACATGAAGAGCTCGGGTGCATATTTGCCCTTCTCGGCCCGGATCATCGCCTTCGCCTGCTCACGCTTGGCGATCAGCATCTTGAGACCCGGGTGCACCGTCAGCGTCTCCTCGACGAAGGCCGCCAAGGGGGGTACATCGTCATTGATAAACAGCTGGGTAGCCGGTTCGGCTCCCTTGAGCTTGATCATGCGATCCAGCGCCAGCTCGGCTATCTCCAGGCTGCGGCGGGACTTCTGGGTATCGATGCGCGCCCTGTCATAGGCAGACTGGGCCGACAGCCGCTCGACCTTGGCGATCTGGCCCTGAGCTTCCAGCTTCCTAGCATGATCCAGATGGCGGGCCAGCCCCTGCTCTATCTCCTGCTTGGTCTGCACCACCTGCGCCGCCAGCACCACGCCGAAATAGGTCTGGGACAGGCTCTCGAAGCTGGCTTGCTGCTTGATGGCCAGCAGCTCCTTGGCTTCATCCACCTGTGCGGACCGAATATCCTGCATCGCATCGATCCGCCCCCCGACAAACAGAGGCCAGAGCATTCTGACTGAACTGGTGACGCGATTTTGCTCGGTCAGCGACGAAGCCAGCCATTTGGAGTCGATCCCCATCTGCCCCAGAATGGCGCCCAATGCGGGAGAGTTTTCCAGCTTGTCGTCCAGCCCCATCAGATCCGGCTTGGAAATGCGCGCATAATCCGCCCCCAGACTGATGTCGGGCAGATACATGGCCTTGGCCGCCTCGCGCAACTGTTGCGCCCGATCCACACCGGCCTGTTCCGCCGCCAGCCCGTCATCCTGCTGGATGACCCGGCTCCAGGCCTCGCCGAAGCTGACGGTCTGCGCCTGGGCAGAGCCCAGCACGGCACCCAGCAGACACGGGTAGAGAGATTTGATGAACCTTGACGTCATACATCCCCAATCTGTTTGTAATAAAATTGTTTGGAGCCTTTGCTCGATTCAAGCTCGCTATCATAGCGCAAACCCCAACCGGATGGGGACAGGCAAATCGTCGAGTCCCTCGCTCATTTGACCCCGTAAACTCACCCCGACAATATGCCTGATTTTCAAGCACTCCTGAATTTGCAAGCCTTGGCTCGACGTTTTTTTCAGAAAAAAATGGCTGACGCTCAAATACTAACCTTTTCTCCTGACTAAAAAATGCGTAATATACGCCGCCCTAAGCCGATGGTAACCGTGGAATGCAGATAGGTCCCCACACGCTTGAAACTCCCTTGATTGTGGCTCCCATGGCCGGTGTAACAGACCGACCATTTCGTGAACTTTGTTTGCGATTGGGCGCTGGCATGGCCGTTTCCGAGATGCTGCTGGCCAACCCGGATGTCTGGGATACCCAGAAAACCAGGATGAGAATGGATCACTCTGCAGAAGGTGGCTTGCGATCGGTCCAGATTGCCGGAGCCGACCCCGAGATGATGGCGTTTGCCGCCCGCTACAACGTGGAGCAGGGCGCTCAGATCGTCGACATCAACATGGGTTGTCCAGCAAAAAAAGTGAACAAGAAGTTGGCAGGTTCCGCCCTGCTGCGTCATCCCGATCTGGTCAGAACCATCTGCCGGGCCGTGGTGGATGCAGTCAAGGTGCCTGTTACCTTGAAGATCCGCACAGGATGGGATCCGGATAACCGCAATGGCGAGGAGATCGCCCGAATCGCCGAAGATTGCGGTATCGCGGCCCTCGCCGTGCATGGTCGTACCCGTGCCTGCCTCTACCGGGGTCACGCTGAGTACGACACGATTAAGGCGATTAAGCAGGCCGTATCGATTCCTGTTGTCGCCAATGGCGACATAGACAGCCCGGAGAAGGCCCGGTATGTCCTCGACTATACCGGCGTTGATGCCGTGATGATCGGCCGTGCAGCGCAAGGACGACCCTGGATTTTCCGGGAAATCCGTCATTTTCTTGAAACGGGTACCAAGCTGCCGCCTCCTGAAAGGGAAGAGGTTCGCACCCTGATGAACGAGCATGTAACCAACCTGCACCAGTTTTATGGTGCATATCTGGGAGCGCGCATTGCCCGTAAACACGTGGGCTGGTATCTGGATGAAGAAGAGACGGGCCGAGAATTCCGTAAGCACTTCAATGCCCTGGATTGTGCAGACGCACAACTAGAGGCACTCGAAGCGTATTTCGATGGATTAGGTTAACGCATAACTAAAGAGCCGACCGAATATGTTCGAACAAACCCTGACTTCTGATGCATTGGTAACAACTACTCACAATCACGCTGCCGAGCCGACCCAGCGCCCCCTGCGTGACTCTGTGCAACAGGCCCTGCGTAACTACCTGGCCCAGTTGAACGGTCAGGAAGTGATTGATCTGTACGATATGGTCCTCTCCGAAGTCGAAGCTCCCATGCTGGACGTGATCATGCAATACACCCGCGGTAACCAAACCCGCGCCGCAGTGATGATGGGCATCAACCGTGGCACCCTGCGCAAGAAACTCAAGCGCTACGGCATGAACTGATCTCGATCAGACCTGCAGCAGTGCAGACGAAGGCGTATTCCAGCGATGGGATACGCCTTTTTCTATGCCCGGTTGTCTCTAATGGCAGAGTCTCACTCCGTGGCCAACTTGATGCCCAGCCCCACGAACAGCCCCCCCATCAGACGGTTGAGCCAAAGGCCCAGCGGGGCCGGCAAACGTACCTTGCGGCTTGCATAGGCGGTTGAAAATGCCAGCAGATGACACCAGATCATGCCGTTGAAATTGAAGATGCAGCCCAGCAGGATGAAGGCCAGCGCCTTCTGCGGCGCATCGGGGGCAATAAACTGGGGCACGAAGGCGAGGAAGAAGAGCGCTACCTTGGGATTGAGCACATTGGTCAGCAATCCCTGCCGATAGATCCGGCCATAAGAGAGCACAGGCAACGCCACAGCTGCATTGGTGGCGGAAGAAGCCTTGGTGCCTTGCCAGAACATGGAAAGCCCCAGGTAGACCAGATAGAGCGCCCCCATCAACTTGATGACGGCGAACAGCTCGGCCGAGGCGCTCAGCACAGCCGACAACCCCAGTGCAGCCGCCAGCACATGCACCATGGTGCCCGTCCCAATCCCCAGCGCCGCCACTGAACCCGCCCGCCAACCCTGAGAGCCGCTGCGCAGCATGATGAGCAGGGAATCCGGCCCGGGCATCATGTTCAACAGCAAACCAGACACGATAAACAACGCCAGATCGTGGATCCCCAACATACACGGCTCCTTGCTCGTGAAAGAGACAGTCTATGGATCCCGCGTCTATTGTCATCCCCCATCGCAGCAATAGTGATTATCAACGAAGGGAATAGCAGAGAAGCCTGGTGCACATTAGTCCGAGTTGGAACCCAAGGTTGAGAGGATATTGAGCAGAACCCACATCCCAGCCTTCGTTAGCGCCAGCAAACGACATGGTCGGGGATATATCACGCTGGATGGCGCAGCCATCCGGAACAATGCGGGGGAGAAATGAACAGCTGAGGGGGTCAGAAGGAAAGCATCACCTAGCTATTGCAACCCGACGCTTGAATATCAGGCAATAAAAAAGCCCGCTCATCTGAGCGGGCTTTCAATGTTGGGTGCCTGGCAGTGTCCTACTCTCGCATGGCGAATGCCACACTACCATCGGCGCTACCGCGTTTCACTTCTGAGTTCGGCATGGGATCAGGTGGTTCCACGGCGCTATGGCCGCCAGGCAAATTCTTCAATCCAGAAAGCTGACGTGAGTAACGACTGATTGGCTATTGCCTGGTCGCTATCACTGAATTTGTAAGTAGTCTCGCACTTGCTACAAGTCTCAGAACACTT
>NZ_JBLNHP010000018.1:0-18251 GCF_047780465.1 Aeromonas sp. A04
ACCACCGAAGTGCTTGGCCAGCACGTTGGTGATGGCGGCGGTCAGGGTGGTTTTACCGTGGTCAACGTGGCCGATGGTACCGACGTTTACGTGCGGTTTGTTACGCTCAAATTTTTCTTTAGACACGACGTAGTCCTTCTAGGTTAAACCCGCCTACCGTCGTAGGCGGGGAATCATAAATTACTTGGATTTGCGCTCTTCGATGACTGCCTGGGCCACGTTGTTCGGGGCGTCGGAGTACTTAGCGAATTCCATAGCGTAGGAAGCACGACCTTGGGTAGCAGAACGCAGTGCAGTCGCATAACCGAACATCTCGGCCAGCGGCACCAGGGCACGTACGATCTTGCCGGACGGGCCGTCTTCCATACCTTCGATCAGGCCACGACGACGGTTCAGGTCACCGATAACGTCGCCCATGTAATCTTCCGGAGTCTCGACTTCAACCTTCATGATCGGCTCGAGCAGGACCGGGCTTGCCTTCATGTAACCAGCCTTGAAGGCCAGTGAGGCAGCGATCTTGAACGCCAATTCGGAAGAGTCGACATCGTGGTAAGAACCGTAGTGCAGACGCACACCCAGATCCATTACCGGATAACCTGCCAGCGGGCCGGATTTCAGCTGCTCACGGATACCCTTGTCAACACCCGGGATGTATTCACCAGGAATCACGCCGCCTTTGATGTCGTTAACGAACTCATAGGCTTTGCCGGCTTCCAGCGGGTACATGTCGATGATGACGTGACCATACTGACCACGACCACCAGACTGCTTGGCGTGCTTACCTTCGATATCCTTGACGGTTTCACGAATGGTTTCACGGTAGGCAACCTGCGGCTTACCTACGTTCGCTTCAACCTTGAACTCGCGACGCATACGGTCAACGATGATGTCCAAGTGCAGCTCACCCATACCGGCGATGATGGTTTGGCCAGATTCTTCGTCAGTCCATACGCGGAAAGACGGATCTTCCTGCGCCAGACGGCCGAGTGCCAGACCCATCTTCTCTTGGTCAGCCTTGGTTTTCGGCTCAACCGCGATGGAGATTACCGGCTCCGGGAATTCCATACGCTCGAGGATGATCGGCGCTTTTTCGTCACACAGGGTGTCACCAGTGGTCACATCTTTCAGACCGATGGCAGCAGCGATATCGCCTGCGCGAACTTCTTTGATCTCTTCACGCTTGTTGGCGTGCATCTGAACGATACGGCCAAAACGCTCGCGCTTCTCTTTGACAGAGTTCAGCACGGAGTCACCGGAGTTAACTACGCCGGAGTACACGCGGAAGAAGGTCAGGTTGCCTACGAACGGGTCGGTGGCAATCTTGAATGCCAGAGCAGCGAACGGCTCTTCATCAGAAGCATGACGCTCGTCTTTGGTGACGCCGTCCAGCTTCAGGCCGTCGATGGCAGCTACGTCGGTCGGTGCCGGCAGATAGTCAACCACGGCATCCAGCATGGCCTGTACGCCCTTGTTCTTGAACGCGGAGCCACAGGTAACCAGGATGATTTCGTTGTTCAGAACGCGTAGACGAAGAGCTTTCTTGATCTCTTCTTCAGTCAGTTCTTCACCACCCAGGTATTTTTCCATCAGATCTTCAGACGCTTCAGCAGCGGCTTCGACCAGGGTCATGCGCATTTCTTGCGCTTTTTCCAGCAGCTCAGCCGGGATCTCTTCGTAATCGAAGGATACGCCCTGATCTGCTTCGCTCCAGTTGATGGCTTTCATCTTGACCAGATCGATAACGCCCTTGAAGTTCTCTTCTGAACCGATGTTCAGTTGCAGCGGAACCGGGTTACCTTTCAGGCGGGTCTTGATGTGCTCAACGCAGCGCAGATAGTTGGCACCGGTACGGTCCATCTTGTTGACGAACGCGATACGGGGAACCTTGTACTTGTTAGCCTGGCGCCATACGGTCTCAGACTGTGGCTGTACGCCACCTACGGCACAGTACACCATCACGGCGCCGTCCAGAACACGCATTGAACGCTCTACTTCGATAGTAAAGTCAACGTGGCCGGGGGTATCGATGATGTTGATACGGTGCGGTTGGAACTGTTTACCCATACCGGACCAGAAAGCGGTGGTCGCGGCGGAGGTGATGGTGATACCACGCTCTTGTTCCTGTTCCATCCAGTCCATGGTGGCAGCGCCATCGTGAACTTCACCGATCTTGTGACTTACACCGGTATAAAACAGAACGCGCTCGGTAGTGGTAGTCTTACCGGCGTCGATGTGAGCGGAGATACCGATGTTACGATAACGCTCAATGGGGGTTGTACGAGCCATTGTCATCCTCTTACTAGGAGCGAACCCCTAGATAACTGAAGGTGCGCAGAGCCAAAAGACCCTGCGCAAGCGGATTACCAGCGGAAGTGAGCGAAGGCCTTGTTCGCTTCAGCCATACGGTGAACGTCTTCACGTTTCTTGACAGACGAACCCTTATTGTCAGCGGCATCCAGCAGCTCGCCAGCCAAACGCTGAGCCATTGATTTTTCACCACGTTTACGAGCGGCGTCAACCAACCAGCGCATTGCCAGGGCATTGCGACGGACCGGACGAACTTCTACCGGTACCTGATAGGTTGCACCACCGACACGACGAGATTTAACCTCGACGGACGGACGAATGTTGTCCAGGGCTTCTTCGAATACGGCCAGGTGATCTTTGCCAGATTTGGTGGCAATGATGTCCAGCGCGCCATATACGATGGCTTCGGAAACAGATTTCTTACCGTCAACCATTACTACGTTGACAAATTTAGCCAGCAGCTCTGATCCGAACTTGGGATCCGGCAGGATTTTACGCTGACCAACAACACGACGTCTTGGCATTTCAAATTCTCCGTAACTTCAGGGGTTACCCAAAACTAGAAAGTTATCTAACTAGAAACGAATTAACGTTTGGCCTTACTTAACGGAGAACCATTAAGCTTTCGGACGCTTCACGCCATACTTGGAGCGAGCCTGCTTACGGTCTTTAACACCGGCACAGTCCAACGCACCACGAACGGTGTGGTAACGAACACCTGGCAAATCCTTGACACGACCGCCACGGATCAGAACAACGGAGTGTTCCTGCAGGTTGTGACCTTCACCACCGATATAGGAGGTGACTTCGAAGCCGTTGGTCAGACGTACACGGCATACTTTACGCAGTGCAGAGTTAGGCTTCTTCGGGGTGGTGGTGTATACACGGGTGCACACGCCACGCTTCTGAGGGCACGCTTCCAGCGCAGGCACGTTGCTTTTCACAACGAGCTTGATGCGTGGCTTGCGAACCAACTGGTTAATAGTTGCCATCAAAAGGCTCCTGATAATGACTTCATAAACATGTGAAAAATCCTCCCCGCAGATACGGGGACGCGAAATTTTATGCCCTGTTGTCAAGGGAGTCAAGATTTATACAATCCGTGCCGCAAAAGGGCACAATGGATCCCCTGTCAATAGTCATAACTAACTGAACTTCATCGATAAAAATGGACGCTAGCCACCCCAGGTCTGCGGTGACCCGTTTTCCGCGATCAATGCGACCAGACCGGCCATATCCAGATCCATCCCGATCCTGTGCTGCAATCCCCTCGCCTGCAAGTCTTCTCGCATCACATAGAGCGGAATAGCTGCCAGTCGCTCACCCCATTGAGGAACCGTGGCCGCGATGACGGCATCCTGCATCAGCACCAGCAGATCATCCGGCTGGCGATAGCAGAGCGCCTGTTCCAGATCCCGGCTCAGGAAGGGAGAGGTCAATATCAGCTGTATCATGATCACCTCAGAAGCAGATGTGAGTCGCGCAGTGGCCCCACTGGCGGCGGATGTCGGCACGGGAGAGGCACTCGACGGGGATCAGCAGATCATCCACCGTCAGACCGCGTTCGGCCAGCGAATCGGCACACACATAGACCTCCTCGATGTCGTACAACTCCAGCAGCTTGAAGGTCGGTGCATAGTGGCGCTGCAAGATGGCCTGAGGCTGCTGCTCCCTGACCAGTTGCAAGACACCGTCACCGATGAGGAACAGGGCCAGCGACTCGGTCAGCGCCGAGGTCGCCAGCAAGGCATCCAGTCCTTCCCGTCCGGCGGACGTGCCATGAGGGCCGCGACGACACATAAAGGCTATCTTGTTCATCTCTCCCTCCCTAGAACTGGACAAAGCGATCGGCGGTCAGGCTGGCTTCGGCCAGCTGACCCAGCCCGCTCAGGCAGAAGGGGGCCTGCAGGTTGAATTGATCCTTGCCTGCTCCCTTCGCCTCTGTCTCATCGAGCACACCGCGCCGCATGGCGGCTGCGACGCACACATCGATACGGATCCCCTGCCCTATGGCCAGCTCGCGCCACAGGGCCACCAGGTCGGTCTCATCAGATGCCGGGGCATGCAAGCCGTTACCATTGCAGACCCCGTCCTGATAGAAAAACAGATGTGACAACCGATGGCCCTGCTCGATGAGGCTCAAGGCGAAGCGGTAGGCAGTGCTGGCCGACTGGGTACCATAGGCGGGCCCCGTTACCAGCAAGGCAAAATTCAGACTCATATCCGGACTCCTGTACGGGTGTCTGTCCATTCTACGCCAAAGACAAAAAAGCCCCTCCTGGGAGGGGCTCTTCATTCTGCCGAGGATCAGACGTAAGCAATGGCTTCGACTTCAACCAGCACATCCTTGGGCAGACGCGCCACTTCCACACAGGAACGGGCCGGGGCCGAGTCGCCAAAGTAACGGGCATATACCTGGTTAAAGGCAACGAAGTTGTTCATGTCGCTGAGGAAACAGGTGGTCTTCAGCACCTTGCCGGTATCGGCACCGGCTTCCTTCAATACTGCAACCAGGTTCTTCATCACCTGCTCGGCCTGCGCTTCGATGCCGCCAGCCACTATCTCCATGGTGGCCGGATCGAGCGGGATCTGCCCGGAGGTGAAGACCAATTCGCCCAGCTTGGTAGCCTGAACATACGGACCAATTGCGGCAGGCGCCTTGTCGGTTGCAATCACTTCTTTAGCCATTCTTATCTATCCCCTTCTATGGCGCTTACTCGTTCTCGTCTTCACCCTGCTTGCGCTGTCGGATGTACAGATAAACGGTATGTTTGGAAATATTCAATTTGTCGGCGACCAGGTTGATCGAGTCCTTGATATCAAATATGCCCTTCTCGAACAACTGGGTCACGATAAACCTGTTTTTAGCATTGTTGGCAACGGTCGGATCGCGGTTGATCTCGTCGATGGTGTTGTCCACCGTCTGGGCGACCAACTCTTCGACGCTGTTGGCAAAGGTCTCCGGCGACTGGCGCTCCACTTGCTGGGGCGTCGGGAAGAATTCGGCGACAAACTCGTGAAAAGGCGCATTGATGTGCAGGTTGATACAGATAAGACCTATCACCTGCTTGTCACTGTTCCTGATGGCGATGGTACTCGACTTCATCAGGGCGCCGGTACGGCTGCGGGCAAAATAACTCTGGGTGTAATCCTGGCCGGTATTCTCTATGTCCTTGAGCATACGCAGCGCGAGATCGGTAATGGGTGCCCCCTCATTCCGTCCCGTATTGAACCCGTTGGCAATCTTGATCACGGACTCGTGCAGATTTTCCAGGGAGTGAAGAACCACTTCACAGTGCTTGCCGAACAGTTCGGCCAAGCCTTCGATAAGCCCTCCATAGGAGCGCAACAATTCCCTGTCTTCGTCTGTAAAAGTGCGACCGCTCAGCTGCTCTTCGGGAAGCAGTACTTCCTCGATACCGACAGTCATGTTCTACCCCTGTAATAACCATTCAACTTTCCCGAGTTTTCAATTGCGAGGGGGCAATGTCAACTTTTTTTGATTTTTTACTCCCCAACCTTGCTCTGGATCATCCGAATATCCGCGTGGCGACTGGGGTTGACGAGAAAACGACCAACAAAAAGGGCCCCTTGAAGGAGCCCTTTTTCAATCACTGCAGCAGAAGATTACTCTTCGTCAAAACTGCCGGATGCGTTGAGCAGATCCGCCAGGTTTTGCTGAGCTTCATCGGCAGTCACCTGCGGTACACCGACAGCACGAGCTGCGGCGGCACGCTGGTTGATCCGGCTATGGTGGTAGGCAAAGCCGGTACCAGCCGGGATCAGACGACCCACGATTACGTTCTCTTTCAGGCCACGCAGTTCATCACGCTTGCCGCCAACGGCCGCTTCGGTCAGAACACGGGTGGTTTCCTGGAAGGAAGCCGCGGAGATGAAGGACTCTGTGCTCAGAGATGCCTTGGTAATACCCATCAGAATATGACGGAAGGTAGCCGGGGCCTTGCCCTCTGCAACCAGCTTACGGTTGGCAATCTTCACACGGGCCACTTCAACCTGCTCGCCTTCGATCAGGTCAGTGTCACCAGCGCTCAGGATCTCGCACTTGCGCAGCATCTGACGAACGATGACTTCGATGTGCTTGTCGTTGATCTTAACGCCTTGCAGACGGTAAACGTCCTGCACTTCGTTGGCGATGTAGTTGGCGACCGGGCTGATACCGCGCAGACGCAGGATGTCATGAGCAGACTCAGGACCGTCCGCCAGCACTTCACCCTTCTCAACTTTTTCACCTTCGAACACGTTCAGGTTACGCCACTTCGGAATCATCTCCTCGTAGACGTCGCCACCATCGGTCGGGGTGATGACCAGACGGCGTTTGCCCTTGGTCTCTTTCCCGAAGGAGATGGTACCGGAGATCTCGGCCAGGATGGCAGGTTCCTTCGGTTGACGTGCTTCGAACAGATCCGCAACGCGCGGCAGACCACCGGTGATGTCCTTGGTACCACTGGATTCTTGCGGGATACGCGCTACCGCGTCACCCACACCCACGTTGGCACCATCTTCCAGGTTCACGATTGCCTTGCCCGGCAGGAAGTACTGGGCGGCAACATCGGTACCCGGGATCATGACATCTTTGCCGTTCAGGTCGACCAGTTTAACGGTCGGACGCATCTCTTTACCGGCACTCGGACGCTCGTTGACATCCAGTACGACGATAGAAGAGAGACCGGTCAGCTCGTCGGTCTGACGAGTGATGGTCACGCCATCGATCATGTGTTCGAACTGGAGGCGACCCGCCACTTCTGTGATGATCGGGTGGGTGTGCGGATCCCAGTTGGCGACAGTATCACCGGCGCTCACGGCCTGAGTATCCTTCACTTCCAACACGGCACCGTAAGGCAGCTTGTGGCTTTCCTTGGTACGGCCCATGTCATCCATGATGGTCAGTTCGGTAGAACGGGAGGTGATAACCAGTTTGTCATCGCTGTTGTGAACGAACTTGGCGTTCTGCAGCTTGATGGTACCGGTATTCTTCACCTGGATGCTGTTCTCGGCAGCGGCTCGGGATGCGGCACCACCGATGTGGAACGTACGCATCGTCAGCTGGGTACCCGGTTCACCGATGGACTGGGCGGCGATAACACCGACAGCCTCACCCTTGTTCACCAGGTGACCACGGGCCAGATCACGGCCGTAGCAGTGAGCACAGTTACCGAAGTCAGTTTCACAGGTGATGGCAGAACGCACCTTCACGCGGTCAACGGAGTTTTGTTCCAGCAGGTCACACAGCTGCTCGTCGAGCAGGGTGTTGCGCGCTACCAGGATCTCGTCCTCGGTACCCGGCTTGATCACGTCATCGGCAACCACACGGCCCAGCACGCGCTCACGCAACGGCTCGACCACGTCACCACCTTCGATCAGCGGAGTCATCCACAGACCTTCGATAGTGCCGCAATCGTCCTCGGTGATCACCATGTCCTGTGCCACGTCAACCAGACGACGAGTCAGGTAACCGGAGTTAGCCGTCTTCAGTGCGGTATCCGCCAGACCCTTACGGGCACCGTGAGTGGAGATGAAGTACTGCAGTACGTTCAGACCTTCGCGGAAGTTCGCGACGATCGGGGTCTCGATGATGGAGCCATCCGGCTTGGCCATCAGGCCACGCATACCGGCCAGCTGACGGATCTGGGCTGCGGAACCCCGCGCACCAGAGTCGGCCATCATGAAGATGCTGTTGAACGACGCCTGCTCTTCTTCTTCACCCAGCGAGTTGACATCACGCTCTTTGGACAAGTTCTCCATCATGGCCTTGGAGACGCGCTCGTTGGCGCTGGCCCAGATATCGATAACCTTGTTGTAGCGTTCGCCCGCGGTCACCAGACCGGACAGGAACTGGTCCTGGATCTCGGCAACTTCGGCTTCGGCTGCGGCGATGATGTCTTTCTTGGCATCCGGGATGACCATGTCATCGATACCAACGGAAGCACCGGACAGGGCCGCATAATGGAAACCGGTATACATCAGCTGGTCAGCGAAGATGACGGTGTCCTTCAGGCCCTGCTTGCGATAGCAGGTGTTCAGCAGACGGGAGATGAGCTTTTTGCCCAGCGCCTTGTTGGATACGGACTTGATCCAGTTCTGCGGATTGGCATCCAGATCAGCCTGCTCTGCAGCAGTCAGCACCTTGGGCTCGTCGATCAGGGCGTATTCCATGCCTTTCGGCAGGATCAGGCTCAGGATCGCACGACCAACTGTGGTGTTCTTCATCTCGGTACGCTCTACCAGCGAATCATCTTCCTGACGGAGATATTCGGTGATACGCACTTTGACGCGAGCATGCAGATCGGCCAGACCGGCGCGATATACCTTCTCGGCTTCTTTCGGGCCGGCCAGCACCATACCTTCGCCCTTGGCGTTGATACGGGCACGGGTCATGTAGTACAGACCCAAGACCACGTCCTGGGAAGGAACTATGATCGGCTCACCGGAGGCTGGCGACAGGATGTTGTTGGTAGACATCATCAGGGCGCGCGCTTCCAGCTGGGCTTCCAGGGTCAGCGGTACGTGGACCGCCATCTGGTCACCATCGAAGTCCGCGTTATAGGCGGCACAAACGAGCGGGTGCAGCTGGATAGCCTTGCCTTCGATCAGGGTCGGTTCAAACGCCTGGATACCCAGACGGTGCAGGGTCGGTGCACGGTTCAGCAGGACCGGGTGTTCGCGGATCACTTCGTCCAGGATGTCCCAAACGACAGCTTCTTCGCGCTCCACCATCTTCTTGGCGGCCTTGATAGTGGTCGCCAGACCGCGGGATTCCAGCTTGCCATAGATGAACGGCTTGAACAGTTCCAGCGCCATCTTCTTCGGCAGACCGCACTGATGCAGACGCAGCGTCGGACCTACGGTGATAACGGAACGACCAGAGTAGTCGACGCGCTTACCCAGCAGGTTCTGACGGAAACGACCTTGCTTACCCTTGATCATATCGGCCAAGGATTTCAGCGGACGCTTGTTGGAACCTGTGATGGCACGGCCACGACGGCCGTTGTCCAGCAGGGCATCCACGGACTCTTGCAGCATGCGCTTTTCGTTGCGCACAATTATGTCCGGGGCGGCCAGGTCCAGCAGGCGCTTCAAACGGTTGTTACGGTTGATCACGCGACGGTACAGATCGTTCAGATCGGAAGTCGCGAAACGGCCGCCGTCCAGCGGTACCAGCGGACGCAGGTCCGGCGGCAGCACAGGCAGCACTGTCATGATCATCCACTCCGGCTTGTTGCCGGACTGCAGGAAGGCTTCCATCAGCTTCAGGCGCTTGGTGGTCTTCTTGCGCTTGGTTTCGGAGTTGGTCTGATCCAGCTCCTCACGCATGGTCTTGACTTCGCCTTCCAGATCGATGGCTCGCAGCAATGCAAGGATTGCTTCGGCACCCATCTTGGCGTCGAATTCGTCGCCCCACTCTTCCAGTGCGTCCAGATAGTTCTCTTCGGACAGCATCTGGCTGCGCTCGAGGTTGGTCATGCCGGGCTCGATCACTACATAGGATTCGAAATACAGCACGCGCTCGATGTCACGCAGGGTCATGTCCAGCAGCAGACCGATACGGGACGGCAGGGACTTCAGGAACCAGATGTGGGCAGTCGGGCTGGCCAGCTCGATGTGGCCCATACGCTCGCGACGGACCTTGGTCTGGGTCACTTCTACGCCGCACTTCTCACAGATCACACCACGGTGTTTCAGGCGCTTGTACTTGCCGCACAGACACTCGTAGTCCTTCACCGGTCCGAAGATACGGGCGCAGAACAGACCATCACGTTCCGGCTTGAAAGTCCGGTAGTTGATGGTCTCAGGCTTTTTGACCTCACCGAATGACCAGGAGCGGATCATGTCAGGAGAGGCCAGACCGATCTTGATACTGTCAAACTCTTCGGTCTTGGTCTGAGCCTTCAAAAACTTGAGTAAGTCTTTCACGTGTTTCCCCTGTCAGGAGTCTAACCTCGGCGCCCTACTGCCAAAGCAGCAGGGCGCCCACGTCAATTCTCGAACAATAAGAGCGAGCTCTTACTCTTCGTCCAGCTCGATGTTAATACCCAGAGAGCGGATTTCCTTCAACAGTACGTTGAAGGATTCGGGCATGCCCGGCTCCATACGGTGGTCGCCATCCACGATGTTTTTGTACATCTTGGTACGGCCATTCACATCGTCAGACTTGACGGTCAGCATTTCCTGCAGGGTATATGCCGCACCGTAAGCCTCCAGGGCCCACACTTCCATCTCACCGAAACGCTGACCACCGAACTGCGCCTTACCACCCAGCGGCTGCTGGGTAACCAGGCTGTAAGAACCGGTAGAACGCGCATGCATCTTGTCGTCTACCAGGTGGTTCAGCTTCAGCATGTACATGTAACCCACGGTGACCTTACGCTCGAAAGCGTTGCCGGTACGACCGTCGAACAGGGAGATCTGACCGGATTCCGGCAGATCGGCCAGCTTCAGCAAGGCCTTGATTTCGTGCTCTTTGGCACCATCAAAGACAGGTGTAGCGACCGGCAGACCCTTGCGCAGGTTACCCACCAGGGTACGTACGTCGTCGTCAGACAGCTCGGCGATGTCCACTTGCTTGGTGTCTTTCTCGCCCAGGTCATAGACCTGTTGCAGGAAGTCACGCATCTCGTGCAGCGCGCGCTGTTCCTTGATCATGCGGTCGATCTTCTCGCCGATGCCCTTGGCCGCGAGGCCCAAGTGCACTTCGAGGATCTGACCGATGTTCATACGGGACGGTACGCCCAAGGGGTTCAGTACGATATCGACCGGACGGCCGTACTCGTCATGAGGCATATCCTCGACCGGGCAGATCTTGGAGATAACACCCTTGTTACCGTGACGGCCCGCCATCTTGTCACCCGGTTGGATGCGACGCTTGACTGCCAGGTAAACCTTGACGATTTTCAGTACGCCCGGCGCCAGATCATCACCCTGGATAATCTTGCGACGCTTGTTCTCGAACTTCTTGTCGAAGTCGGCTTTCAGCTCGATGTGCTGTTCGGCGATCTGTTCCAGCTCGATCTGCTTGGCTTCATCTTCGATGGCCAATTCAAACCACTTGGTACGATCCAGCTTGTTCAGACGATCTTCGCTGTAACCGGCGGCCAGCAGCAGGTTGCGGGAGCGGCCGAAAATGCCGTCTTCCAGGATCTTGAACTCTTCGGTCAAGTCCTTCTTCGCTTCCTTCAGCTGCATCTCTTCGATTTCTTTGGCACGCTTGTCTTTTTCCACGCCATCGCGGGTAAAGACTTGCACGTCAACCACGGTACCGTACACACCGTTCGGCACACGCAGGGAGGAGTCCTTCACATCGGAGGCCTTCTCACCGAAGATGGCGCGCAGCAGCTTCTCTTCCGGCGTCAGCTGGGTTTCACCTTTCGGTGTTACCTTGCCGACCAGGATGTCGCCGCCTTTCACTTCGGCACCCACGTAGACGATACCGGACTCGTCCAGCTTGGACAGAGCGGCTTCACCCACGTTCGGGATGTCGGCAGTGATCTCTTCCGGACCCAGCTTGGTGTCACGGGAGATACAGGCCAGTTCCTGGATATGGATGGTGGTCAGACGATCTTCCTGAACCACGCGCTCGTTTACCAAGATCGAGTCTTCGAAGTTGTAACCGTTCCACGGCATGAACGCGACGCGCAGGTTTTGGCCCAGCGCCAGTTCGCCCAGATCGGTGGACGGACCGTCAGCAACCACGTCACCCGCCATGACCGGCTCACCCAACATCACGCAAGGACGCTGGTTGATACAGGTGTTCTGGTTGGAACGGGTGTACTTGGTCAGGCTGTAGATGTCGATGCCGGCTTCGCCAGGCAGCAGTTCATCTTCGTTGACCTTGATAACGATACGGGAGGCATCGACGTAGTCGATCATGCCGCCACGCTTGGCCACTACGGTTACACCGGAGTCAACGGCCACGGCGCGTTCCATACCGGTACCTACCAGCGGCTTGTCAGCACGCAGAGTCGGTACGGCTTGACGTTGCATGTTCGAACCCATCAGGGCTCGGTTAGCATCATCGTGTTCCAGGAACGGGATCAGAGCGGCTGCCACAGATACGATCTGCTGCGGGCTCACGTCCATATACTGGATCTGGTCGGCGTTCATAAAGGTGGATTCACCTTTGTGGCGGCACGGGATCAATTCATCTTTCAGACGGCCATCTTCGGTGGTCGCGGCGTTAGCCTGTGCGATCACGTACTTGCCTTCTTCGATGGCGGACAGGTAGTCCACCTCGTCGGTGATCACACCGTCAATGACTTTACGGTACGGGGTCTCGAGGAAACCGTACTCGTTGGTACGAGAGTACACGGACAGAGAGTTGATCAGACCGATGTTCGGACCTTCAGGAGTCTCGATAGGGCACAGACGACCGTAGTGAGTCGGGTGCACATCTCGGACTTCAAAACCGGCACGCTCACGGGTCAAACCGCCCGGGCCCAGCGCAGAGATACGGCGCTTGTGGGTGACTTCGGACAGCGGGTTGTTTTGGTCCATGAACTGAGACAGCTGGCTGGAACCAAAGAACTCTTTGACTGCGGCGGAGATCGGCTTGGCGTTGATCAGATCCTGCGGCATCAGGGTGTCCAGGTCGCCCAGGGAGAGACGCTCCTTGACCGCACGCTCGACACGCACCAAACCGACACGGAACTGGTTTTCAGCCATTTCACCGACAGAACGGATACGACGGTTACCCAAGTGGTCGATATCGTCCACTTCGTCATTGCCGTTACGGATGTCGATCAGGCGCTTCATGACTTCGACTATGTCGTCTTTGGTCAGAGTGCCAGCGCCTGTCTCGTCTTCACGGGACAGACGACGGTTGAACTTCATCCGACCTACGGTAGACAGGTCGTAACGCTCGGAAGAGAAGAACAGGTTCTCGAACAACTGTTCTGCAGCTTCACGGGTAGGCGGCTCGCCCGGACGCATCATGCGATAGATTTCGACCAGCGCTTCCAAACGGCTGGAGCTGGAGTCGATACGCAGGGTCTCGGACATGTAGGCACCGTGATCCAGTTCGTTGGTGAACAGAACCTCGAAGTGCTTGAAGCCGGCTTGGGAGAGGTTGGCAACCGCTTCCAGGCTCAATGCCTGGTTGGCAGTCACTACCATTTCGCCAGTTTGCGGATGTGCGTAGTTCTTGGCAGCAACTTTGCCAACAACATACTCAACCGGTACCTCAATCTGGGTAACGGCATCCTTTTCCAACTGACGGATGTGACGCGCAGTCACACGACGACCGGTCTCAACCACCACGGCGCCATTGGCCACGATGTCAAAGGTCGCAGTTTCACCACGCAGGCGCTCGGGCACCAGATCCATCATCAACTTGCCATCTTTCACTTCGAAACCTATGGTCTCGAAGAAGTTGGCCAGGATTTCTTCGGAACTGAAGTCCAGGGCGCGCAGAATAATGGAAGCCGGCAATTTACGACGACGGTCGATACGGACAAACAGGTTGTCTTTCGCATCGAACTCGAAGTCCAGCCAGGAGCCACGGTAGGGGATAACGCGGGCGTTATACAGCACCTTACCGGATGAATGGGTTTTGCCTTTATCGTGGTCAAAGAAGACGCCCGGGCTACGGTGCAGCTGGGAGACGATTACCCGCTCGGTACCATTGATAACAAAGGTGCCGTTCTCGGTCATGAGCGGAATTTCGCCCATGTATACTTCTTGTTCCTTGATGTCTTTGACGGTGCCGGCAGCTGCTTCACGATCGTATAGAACCATACGAAGCTTGACACGCAGCGGCGCGGAGTAGGTCACTCCACGGATCTGGCATTCTTTTACGTCAAATACCGGCTCACCCAGGCGATAGCTGACATACTGAAGCTCAGCACTACCGGAGTAACTGGTGATCGGGAAAACGCTACGGAAAGCGGCCTCTAGGCCGTATTCACCTTCCGGGTCAGCCTCGATGAACTGCTTGAAGGAGTCCAGCTGAATGGACAACAGATAAGGCGTGTCCAGTACCTGGTCTCGCTTACCGAAGTCCTTACGAATGCGTTTTTTTTCGGTATAAGAGTAAACCATAGGGTTCCTCAGCTCGCTGATAAGTGACCCACTCTGTCCCGCGGGACAGCTCTGTCTCAACACCGTTTTGTGTTGGCCCGGACGATGAAACGGTCCGGATTGCTGGTGCACCGAGAGTCGTAAACGGTGTGAAATGCTCTCAGTCTACAGCGCAAAAAGGCTGGTGAACAAATATTCACCAGCCCTAGCCTGTTTTATCAGGCTAATCTACATAAATGCAGATTATTTGATCTCAACAGAAGCACCAGCTTCTTCAAGCTGCTTCTTCAGAGTTTCAGCTTCGTCTTTGGAGACGGCTTCTTTCAGGTTGGCAGGAGCGGCTTCTACCAGGTCCTTGGCTTCTTTCAGGCCCAGACCGGTAGCGGCACGAACGGCCTTGATGACGGCAACTTTGTTGGCGCCAGCAGCAGTCAGAACTACGTCGAACTCGGTTTTCTCTTCTACTGCTTCAGCAGCCGGACCGGCAGCAACAGCAACAGCGGCAGAAACGCCGAACTTCTCTTCCATAGCTTCGATCAGCTCAACAACTTCCATTACGGACATGGAAGCAACGGCTTCGATGATTTGGTCTTTAGTGATAGACATGACAAAAATTCCTGATGTTGAATAAACTCAAACAGCCTAAATAGGCGAGAATCAAGCAGCAGCTTGTTTCTGATCACGCACAGCAGCGATGGTACGAACCAGCTTGCCAGCAGAGGCTTCTTTCATAGTCGCCATCAACTTCGCAATTGCTTCGTCGTAGGTCGGCAGCGTGGCCAGACGATCAATTTGTGCTGCGGCGATAAACTCACCGTTAAAAGCGCCGGCCTTGATTTCGAACTTTTGGTTCGCTTTGGCAAACTCTTTGAACAGACGAGCGGCAGCGCCCGGGTGTTCGTTGGAGAAAGCAATCAAGGTAGGACCAGTCAATACGTCGTTCAGGCACGCGAATTCGGTACCTTCAACCGCACGACGCAGCAGGGTGTTACGCACAACGCGCATGTACACACCGGCTTCACGAGCGGTTTTACGCAGGACGGTCATCTTGTCTACAGTCACGCCGCGAGAATCGGCTACAACTGCGGACAGGGCGCCTTTGGCAGCTTCGTTGACTTCAGCAACAATTGCCTTTTTGTCTTCGAGTCCCAATGCCATTGGCTTAACTCCTGGATTGAATCTGAGTCTCATGACTCAGTACTGACACATCCCCCCTACCTTCACAACAGAGGGGAACGATGCGGTAGCAGGATTCCAGAAGAGAAAGAATCTTTCTCGCTGGGTTTCCGGCACCGTCTACGCAGGAAGGATTAAGGCTTTGCAGCCTCCTGCGGTCTTGGACGGAGGTCGAAGCCCCCAACCAATCAAGGCGCAAAATTATAGATTAAATTTTGCGCCTTGTAAAACTCATCAATTAGCCCTGAGCTTCCAGAGAAGCTTGGTCTACGGCAACACCTGCACCCATGGTGGTGGAGATGCTGACTTTCTTGATGAAGATACCTTTGGCGGAAGACGGCTTAGCCTTTTTCAGGGCAATCAGCAGTGATTCCAAGTTTTCTTTCAGCTGAACTTCGTCGAAAGAAACCTTACCCAGAGTGGTATGGATGATACCATTCTTGTCATTACGGTAACGAACCTGACCGGCTTTGGCATTCTTCACAGCTTCAGCAACGTTCGGGGTTACAGTACCGACTTTCGGGTTAGGCATCAGGCCACGCGGGCCCAGGATTTGACCCAGTTGACCAACAACACGCATGGCATCCGGGGATGCGATCACGACGTCGAAGTTCATCTCGCCTTTCTTGACCAGATCGGCCAGGTCATCCATACCAACCAGTTCAGCACCGGCAGCTTTGGCAGCTTCGGCGTTGGCACCCTGGGTGAATACGGCAACACGTACATCACGACCGGTACCGTGCGGCAGTACAGTAGCACCACGAACGTTTTGGTCAGATTTACGAGCATCGATACCCAGGTTGACAGCAACGTCAACGCTTTCAACGAACTTGGCGGTAGCCAGTTCTTTCAGCAGGGCAATGGCTTCGTTGATGGAGTACTCTTTGGTACCGTCAACTTTTTCGCGAATAACGCGCATACGCTTGGAAAGTTTTGCCATTGTCTTAATCCTCCACTACCAGGCCCATGGAACGAGCGGAGCCTGCGATGCAACGTACTTTTGCATCCAGATCGGCACCGGTCATATCCGGCTCTTTGGTCTTGGCGATTTCTTGCAGCTGGGCAACAGTCACCTTACCAACCTTGTCTTTGTTCGGCTTGGCCGAACCAGACTGGATCCCGGCAGCTTTCTTCAGCAGGAAGGCAGCAGGCGGAGTCTTAGTTTCGAAGGTGAAGGAACGGTCGCTGTAAACGGTGATCACGACCGGAGTCGGTGAGCCTTTTTCCAGCTTCTCTGTACGAGCGTTGAACGCCTTACAGAATTCCATGATGTTTACACCGTGCTGACCCAGAGCAGGACCAACGGGAGGGCTGGGGTTAGCACTGCCAGCCTTAACTTGCAGCTTGATATAAGCTGTGACTTTCTTAGCCATTAGAAAAATACCTCAGAAATGGGTTCTAGCGCCTCGGAGACATGCTCCTGCAAACGGCTCCCCAACTAATAAAGGGGCAGCGAATTATAGTGACATTCGCTGCCCCTGACAACCGTTAACGTACAGAGTTTAATCAGCCCTTTTCGACCTGACCAAAATCCAGTTCTACCGGCGTTGAGCGACCGAAGATCAAAACAGAGACCTTCACGCGGCTCTTCTCGTAGTCCACCTCTTCAACGGTACCGTTGAAGTCAGCGAACGGACCGTCGGCAACCCGCACCATTTCACCCGGTTCAAACAGGGTTTTCGGACGCGGCTTGTCGTGGGCATCTTGCAGACGATTCAGGATGGCATCCGCTTCCTTATCAGAGATAGGAGCAGGACGATCAGAGGTGCCCCCGATGAAGCCCATCACACGCGGTACGTTACGCACCAGGTGCCATGTGGTTTCATCCATGAGCATCTGAACCAGGACGTAGCCCGGGAAAAACTTGCGCTCACTCTTGCGCTTCTGGCCAGCACGCATCTCGACCACTTCTTCGGTCGGGACCAGCACTTCACCGAACATGTCTTCCATGCCATGCATCTTGATATGTTCGCGCAAAGACTTGGCGACCCGGCCTTCGTAGCCAGAGAATGCCTGCACGACATACCATCTCATACGTTGTTCACGTTGTTCAGTCATGGCTTATCCTTACACTCCGGTAATCAAGTTGACCAACCAGACCAAGGCACCGTCCAGAATGAACAGCAATAGCCCCATCACGGCGGTCACCGCCAGCACAATCAGGGTTGTCTGAATGGCTTCCTGACGGGTCGGCCATACGACCTTGCGGACTTCCAGGCGAGACTCACGGGCAAATGCCAGTGTCGCCTTTCCCTTGGTGGTTTGCAGGGCTACCGCACCAGCAGCAGCAATGACGACGACCACACCCAGGGCGCGGACGGCAGCGACAACATCGTTGAGCAGATAATTACCTACTACAGCGGCCGCCAGGATGATGAAAACCAGGCCCCAAAGCAGGGTATCCTTGCTTCCGCCCTGGCTCTCAGAACTAACACTCATACAACCCACCTGTATCTGACGTAACCAAAGACACAAAAGCCCCGTACGAGACGAGGTATATGGCAGGGGCGGCAGGACTCGAACCCGCAACCATCGGTTTTGGAGACCGCTGTTCTACCAATTCGAACTACGCCCCTACATAAGAAAGCCCCTATTATAGGGGCTTTGCTTTATTTATGTAAGCCAAAGATTAAGCGATTACGCTGGCTACAACACCGGCACCTACGGTACGGCCACCTTCACGGATGGCGAAACGCAGGCCGTCGTCCATTGCGATCGGCGCAATCAGGGTAACAACC
>NZ_JBLNHP010000019.1:0-2611 GCF_047780465.1 Aeromonas sp. A04
GTAAGTAGTCTCGCACTTGCTACAAGTCTCAGAACACTTCTTGGGTGTTGTATGGTTAAGCCTCACGGGTAATTAGTATGGGTTAGCTCAACACGTCGCCGCGCTTACACACCCCACCTATCAACGTTGTGGTCTCCAACGGCCCTTTAGGACCCTCAAGGGGTCAGGGATGACTCATCTCAGGGCTCGCTTCCCGCTTAGATGCTTTCAGCGGTTATCGATTCCGAACTTAGCTACCGGGCAGTGCCACTGGCGTGACAACCCGAACACCAGAGGTTCGTTCACTCCGGTCCTCTCGTACTAGGAGCAACTCCCTTCAATCATCCAACGCCCACGGCAGATAGGGACCGAACTGTCTCACGACGTTCTGAACCCAGCTCGCGTACCACTTTAAATGGCGAACAGCCATACCCTTGGGACCGACTTCAGCCCCAGGATGTGATGAGCCGACATCGAGGTGCCAAACACCGCCGTCGATATGAACTCTTGGGCGGTATCAGCCTGTTATCCCCGGAGTACCTTTTATCCGTTGAGCGATGGCCCTTCCATTCAGAACCACCGGATCACTATGACCTACTTTCGTACCTGCTCGACCTGTCCGTCTCGCAGTTAAGCTGGCTTATGCCATTGCACTAACCTCCTGATGTCCGACCAGGATTAGCCAACCTTCGTGCTCCTCCGTTACTCTTTGGGAGGAGACCGCCCCAGTCAAACTACCCACCAGGCACTGTCCGCGATCCCGATTCAGGGACCTGCGTTAGAACATCAAACATACAAGGGTGGTATTTCAAGGACGGCTCCAGCGCAACTGGCGTCACGCCTTCAAAGCCTCCCACCTATCCTACACATGTAGGTTCAATGTTCAGTGCCAAGCTGTAGTAAAGGTTCACGGGGTCTTTCCGTCTAGCCGCGGGTACACCGCATCTTCACGGCGAATTCGATTTCACTGAGTCTCGGGTGGAGACAGCATGGCCATGGTTACACCATTCGTGCAGGTCGGAACTTACCCGACAAGGAATTTCGCTACCTTAGGACCGTTATAGTTACGGCCGCCGTTTACCGGGGCTTCGATCAAGAGCTTCGCTTGCGCTAACCCCATCAATTAACCTTCCGGCACCGGGCAGGTGTCACACCCTATACGTCCACTTTCGTGTTTGCAGAGTGCTGTGTTTTTGATAAACAGTCCCAGCCATCTGGTCACTGCGACTCCCAACTGCTCCATCCGCGAGGGACTTCACTGTCAAGAGCGAACCTTCTCCCGAAGTTACGGTTCTATTTTGCCTAGTTCCTTCACCCGAGTTCTCTCAAGCGCCTTGGTATTCTCTACCCGACCACCTGTGTCGGTTTGGGGTACGATGACTTGTAATCTGAAGCTTAGAGGCTTTTCCTGGAAGCAGGGCATCAATGGCTTCACCACCGTAGTGGCTTCGTCTCGTGTCTCAGTGTTGTGTCTCCGGATTTGCCTAGAAACACCACCTACGCACTTTCACCAGGACAACCGTCGCCTGGCCCACCTAGCCTTCTCCGTCCCCCCATCGCAATTACAAGTCGTGCAGGAATATTAACCTGCTTCCCATCGATTACGCCTTTCGGCCTCACCTTAGGGGTCGACTCACCCTGCCCCGATTAACGTTGGACAGGAACCCTTGGTCTTCCGGCGAGGAGGCTTTTCACCCCCTTTATCGTTACTTACGTCAGCATTCGCACTTCTGATATCTCCAGCATACCTCTCGATACACCTTCGCAGACTTACAGAACGCTCCCCTACCACTCACACATAAGTGTGAATCCGCGGCTTCGGTGCCTGGTTTGAGCCCCGTTACATCTTCCGCGCAGGCCGACTCGACTAGTGAGCTATTACGCTTTCTTTAAATGATGGCTGCTTCTAAGCCAACATCCTAGCTGTCTGAGCCTTCCCACATCGTTTCCCACTTAACCAGAACTTTGGGACCTTAGCCGGCGGTCTGGGTTGTTTCCCTCTTCACGACGGACGTTAGCACCCGCCGTGTGTCTCCCGGATATTACTTACTGGTATTCGGAGTTTGCATGGAGT
The DNA here is from genome assembly GCF_047780465.1 of Aeromonas sp. A04. Taxonomy (NCBI): domain Bacteria; kingdom Pseudomonadati; phylum Pseudomonadota; class Gammaproteobacteria; order Aeromonadales; family Aeromonadaceae; genus Aeromonas; species Aeromonas sp. A04. Next base: position 2,054 of record NZ_JBLNHP010000019.1, read on the forward strand.
TGGTAAGTCGGGATGACCCCCTAGTCCAAACAGTGCTCTACCCCCAGTAGTATTCGTCCGAGGCGCTACCTAAATAGCTTTCGGGGAGAACCAGCTATCTCCGAGTTTGATTGGCCTTTCACCCCCAGCCACAGGTCATCCCCTAACTTTGCAACGTTAGTGGGTTCGGTCCTCCAGTTGATGTTACTCAACCTTCAACCTGCCCATGGCTAGATCACCCGGTTTCGGGTCTACACCTTGCAACTAGACGCCCAGTTAAGACTCGGTTTCCCTACGGCTCCCCTATACGGTTAACCTCGCTACAAAATGTAAGTCGCTGACCCATTATACAAAAGGTACGCAGTCACCCCGAAGGGCTCCCACTGCTTGTACGTACACGGTTTCAGGTTCTATTTCACTCCCCTCACAGGGGTTCTTTTCGCCTTTCCCTCACGGTACTGGTTCACTATCGGTCAGTCAGGAGTATTTAGCCTTGGAGGATGGTCCCCCCATATTCAGACAGGATGTCACGTGTCCCGCCCTACTCGATTTCACTTCAAGGTCGTTTTCATGTACGGG